>JAJZQZ010000003.1 GCA_021802965.1 Actinomycetes bacterium | reverse complement strand
CAGGGCATCAGGCCGTCGTGATGCTGATGCGCGAAGCTCCGCTCCGCGCACGTCAAGTCCGATTCCTTCACCGGCGTCACGAACGTCAGGTGATCGCCGATCGGGCATCGCTGCAGTCTGAGGGGCCCGAAGCGCAGGGCCTTGAGCGATGCACCGGGGATCCAGATCGTCGTGAAGAGGTGCCCGTCCATGCAGCGGACGACCACCTCGGTGCCGCCCACGCCATACCCGCGACGCCGAGCCACGATCGTCGCGGCGATCAGGCCCGCGACTACGATCAACGGTACGAGAGCTACTGAAGTAGGCATGGCTCGAATATAGCACCGGCCGGACGGCCGCGAAGTCGCGCATCTTGGGAGATGACGTCTGGGCGATGGCCGATGCACGTTCGATGCGCGTTCGAGGTTGTCAGTCGAGGTTGTCCGGACCCACACGCACGCCGTACAATCTACTTCCCCGACGCCCGAAGTTGGTCGGGTGGACGCGCCGGCGTGGCTCAATGGTAGAGCAGCTGATTTGTAATCAGCAGGTTGGGGGTTCGATTCCCTTCGCCGGCTTCCGATCGATAGCACGAATCGCGCTTGCCAGTACCGAGAGATGACATTCACTCCCGTGGGGTAGTTCCAGTGGGCTCGCCCTCCGAGTCCCTACGGCAGCGGGATGGTGCACTCCACATCGAAATCGCCCGCGATCACCCTCTGCTGCTCGTAGGCATGTCCGTCGCCCAGGATCGGAGCCAAGAATCCGAGCCACACCGTGTCGTATGTCGGGCCGTCGGTGATGTACATGTTGTACGTTCTGCCCCATACGGTGTAGTCGATCGAAACACCGTGGACGCCCTCCCTCATGGTGGTCATCTTCGTGACTCTTCCGATCACGACCGTCTTGAACCCCGCATCGCGTACTCTGATGAACACAAGCCCCATGGCATCGCATGCCGCGTACTTCTCGCCAAGGCTCGTGAAGTGGAATACCGGGTCGCCGACTGAATGCGCGTGGATCCAGATCGTCGCGGTACCTGTGACCGGCCAGTCGCCGCTTAGCCCCGGATACGTTGTGGTCTCGATCGTGCCGGCTCCGCTGGCGTGGATGAACGGCCGCGTCGGGACGCGCTTCGCCTGCGCGGCGGCGGGCAGCGCCGCGAGTGCTCCCAGGGCCAAGAGAAGCACGATCGATGTCAGACGCTTCTTCACAGATCGGACCTCCCACGCGTGACTCTTGGGCACGAGGCCAACCTATGTCAGCGCGCCGACCCTGTCAATCGGGCTTCGGCTTGGACCAGGTGAAGAACCTCACTCCGGCGGCGCCGACGAGTATGAAGGCGGCGAGCGCGCCGTACCCGGCGACGTACCCGAGCCCAGCGTCGAGGAGGGCCCCGAACAGCCACGGGAACACGACCGAGCTCAACATCCCCACGATGCTCACCCACGCGGCCGCGATGCCCACCAAGCGCAGCTTGACCACGGTGGGGACGGCCGCGAAGATCGACGGGAAGTAGGTCATGTCGAAGAAGCCGTTCAGCAGCACCACGATCAGCACGGGTGCGATCCCCGGCACGAGGGGGATGGCCAGAGTCGAGGCGGCCAGCAATATCTGCGACCAGTAGATGACGCGGCGGCGTCCGAGGTGGGCGTCGGCCCACGCTCCCGCGGGGTTGGCCGCGATCTGGGAGAGGCCGAGCCCGGCTGTTACGAGCGCCCCGATGGCGACGGATGCTCCCCGCATCTCGGTGAGGAACACGGGAGTCCAGACGATCACCACGACGGTGGCCGCCAGGTTGGTGGCGTTGAAGAGCCCCAGGAGGGCGACCTCCCGGTGGGTGGTCACGCCGCGGACGTCCTGGGCGTAGGAGCGGACCTTGATCTCTTCCCCATGGGCGGGACGAGCCCGCACGGCCTTGGGTACGAGCACGGCGATCGTGCACGCGAGGCTGAACCCGGCGACAGCCAGACATACCGCCCTGAAGCCTCCGGCGTCGGCCACGGCGGGCAGGATGACCAGGCCGGCGATGGTGCCCACGCCCCATCCGGCCCCCGCGATCCCCCAGCTCCAGGTCAGGCGGTGGGGTCGGATGCCTCGGGCGAGGACGGGGCTGCCGGTGACGATGACCATCCCTGCGCCCAGCCCCTGGATCGCGCGGCCGGCCGCGAACATCGGCAGCGACGTTCCCAGGGCGAACACGAGTGAGCCGAGGACCAACAAGGCGCCGCTGAACGCGAAGACACGGCCGCCCCAGTGGAGTCCGGCGAAGCCCGCAGGAAACTCGACCAGGGCGTAACCCAGCAGATACACGGAGGTCAGCAGCCCGATCTGCGAGGCCGAGAGCCCGAACCCGTCCTGGAGGGCCGGAGTCACCACCGGCATGAAGGTGACGAGCAGGGCGGTGAGGGCGAAGTAGGCGGTGAAGGCGGCCGTGAGCCCGATCTCGGAGCGGGTCGCCTTGTTCTCACGCGTCCTCATGGCCGCCGACACTAGCAGCGTCGGGGGCGCCGCCGCAAGCGGGCGGCGCCCTCCGCAGGCCATCGTGGTAGTGTGGCGACTGAACCAGCCGCCGGCGCTCGCCGAGGCGGGGTCGTGTCCTTAGGCGCGGGGGAGGTACGACGAATGAACATTCTGCTGGTGGGCGGTACCGGCCAGTTCGGTCGCAAGACGGTGGCGCATCTGCTGCGCGACCCGGGGGTGGGTCGCGTGGTCGCCATGGACGTGGCGCCCGCCCCCCGATGGTTCCTCGATTCCATCAAGGAGCACGCCGACCGGTACACGTTCGTGCGGGGCGACGTGGCCCAACTCGAGGATCTGCTGGACATCATCCAGAAGTACGACATTGATCGCCTGGTCAATTGGGCGATGGTCATGTCCCTCGATCCGCTGCCGCGGCTCAACACCAAGGTGGGTGTGCTCGGGATGTGCAACGTGTTCGAGGCGGCGCGCCTGTCGGGAATCAAGCGGGTCATCTACGCGAGCTCCGAGACCGTGTACGGGAGCCAGGAGGACTATGGCGACCGCGAGGTCACCGAGGACGACCGCCTGTACATGGGGCCGGGTCACTTCTACGCGTACGCGAAGCGGCTGGCGGAGATCATGGCGGCCGAGTACTCGCAGGTCTACGGGCTGAGCTGCACGGGCCTTCGCCCGGCCATCGTGTTCGGCCACGGCGCCGGAGGGCCCTTCGTCGTCAAGTGGTTCGCCGACGTGGTGTCGGTGCCGGCGATGGGGCAGCCGCTGCAGTACGATATCGACGGGCGGAGCCTCTGGTCTCTGTGCTCGCCCGATGACATCGGCGCCTTCACCCGGCTCCTGCTGAACGCGGAGTCGTCGCCGCACCCCGTCTACAATCTCGGCGGGCCGCCGTACTCTTTGCAGGACGTGGCCGGCGTGGTCCGGTCCTTCATACCCGACGCTCAGATCAGCTTCGGCTCGGAACGGGGACGTGAGGAGCTTCCTTGGCTCTACAGCACGGCGCGGGCGAAGGAGGATTTCGGTTACTCCATGATCCCCTTGGAAGAGGCTGTGCGCATCCATATCAACGACGCGCGCTCCGAGATGGGGCTGCCCTCGATCTAGCAGCCTTCCAGCGAGTGGGAAGGTCGAGGGAGGGGCGCGTCCGGAGGGCCCGTTCAAGCGTGTCAGCCCTCGTGCCGATTCTTACATCCGGGAAGGTCGGCGGACGAGAAGCCTCGCCCTTGCCTGACCTCCCGCTCTCTCTCGCGTCCCTCGGGTCCCATCCCCGGGGGACGCCCTTTCCCCTCGCGCCCCTCCATAGTCCAGGTTCGGCCTCGCCGCCCCGCTTCCTGCATTCGGCTGCGAGGTGCCCGTGCGGGTCGTGCGCCTGCGCGCGGCGGCATGTCAGGGTCAGGGCCGGATCAACAACGCCGGGACCGAACACCCACGGATGACCGACTCGGTGACTGAGCCGAGAAGGACGTGGCGTACCTGATGATGCCCGTGGGTGCCCATAACGAGGAGTTCGGCCCCGGTCTGCGCGGCGACTGTCTGGATCGTCTCCGCAGGCTCGCCTGGAACCACCATCACCTCGGTCTCGATCCCGCGGGCCCGGATGGGACCGGCCATCTCCTCCAGGTATGCCGTCGCCTCCTGCTCCAGGAAGGCGCCCGCGTCACGGCTGTGGCTATGCACGGCGTGCAGCAGGGTGAGCCGGCTGCCCGCGAGCGCGGCCAGATCCGCGGCATGGGCGACGATCTGCTCGTCGCTCGGGTCCGATTTGAGGGCCACCAGCACGCGTTCGTACATCAAGGACCACCTCCCGCGGCCGTCCGGAAGACCGTGAACAGCAACACGACATTCAGCGCCACCACGACCACCCCGGCCACGGCGCCGAGACTCCTCTCTACTCGCCCGCTGACCAGATCTCCCATCACTCGACGGTCACCGGTCAGCAGCAGGAGGGGAAGGATCGTCAGTGGCAGCTGGATACTCAGAAGGACCTGGCTGAGCAGCAGCACCTTGTACGAGTCGAATCCAGCGACGATCACCAGGAACGCGGGCAGCGCCAAGACGAACAGGCCGATGCGGTAGAAGGTGCTGCGCGGGTCCTCCGGTCGTCCCAGGTACCCGGTCAAGACGTTGGCCTCGGCCATGGACGAGGTGATGCTCGAGCCGAGGCCGGCCAGCAGCAGGGCGACGCCGAAAAGTCCCCGGGCGAGGGCGCCCACGAGGGGCTCCAGCGTGGCGGACGCTTGCTCGATGCTGGTCACGTCGATGGCGTGACGATTGAACACCGCCGCCGCCACTATCACCATCGCGCTGTTGACCAGCCAGCCCATGCTCATCGCGATCGTGGTGTCGCCCATCTCATAGGAGATGAGGCGGGCCTTGTCCGCGGGATCGGCCGTCCAGTCCCGACTCAGGATGACGTTGGAGTGGAGGTAGATGTTGTGCGGCATCACCACCGCTCCCAGCATGCCCACCGCGACGGCGATACTGGCGCCGGACACCTGGGGCACCACAGCCGAACGAGCCGCCGAGGCCCAATCCGGCTTGACCATGAAGAGCTCGCCCACGTAGCAGACGGCGATGATGGCCAGGAAGACGACGATCAGGCGTTCGATCATATGGTAGCGGCCGGTCGCCACCAATCCGACCTTGAGCACGAGGGACAGCACGCCCCCTAGCCACAAGGGGAGCCCGAACAGGAGGTTGAAGCCCAAAGCGCCGCCCAGGATCTCGGCGATGTCGGTGGCCACGCAGGCGAGCACGATGCTGCCCCCGAAGACGGCCACCCATGGTCGGGAGAAACGACGACGGACCGCGTATGCGAGGCTGTGCCCGGTGGCGATGCCGAGGCGGGCGGACATGCCCTGGAAGAGGATGAGCATGAGTGTCGCGAGGGTGATGACCCACAGCAACTCGTACCCGAACCGGCTGCCGGCCGCCAGGTTGGTGGCCCAGTTGCCCGGATCGATGAAGCCGACCGTGACGATGAAGCCCGGGCCGAGATACCTCAGAAAGCTGCGGGAGAAGAGGACCCGAGGGTCGGGATGCGCGGCCATCCGGGCTCAGGCTCGCGGGCTTGCGTGGCTACGCCGCGGCTTTCTCGGCCACGTCGAGCAGCCAGGTGAGCACAGGGACCATGGTCGCGTAGCGCTCGACGCAGTAGTCCAGCAGGGCCACCGAATGGAGCGCTTCGGGCAGTTCCTCGTTGCTGGCGGCAAAAAGGCCGCTGTAGCGGAGAAGGTCGGCTCGGGGATGTGCGGCGTCGTAGCCTCGGGGGACCCGTTTGTAGCTCTCGCCCCACACCTCCATGCCCGCCTCCGACACCTGGTGGAGCGTGGATTCGAGCTTCTCGCCCGACATGTCGTCCACCACCGCCTCCCGGTAGAGCTCGAGAAAGGGCTTTGGGAACGCGTGCATCCCGGCGCCGATCATGAGGCGCGGAGGATCCAGGTGAAAATAGTAGCCCGGCGACTCGCCCTTGGGCGCCCCTGGCGAGCCGAAGGCTATGCCCAGGTGCGTCTTGTACGGGGTCTTGTCCTTGCTG
This sequence comes from Actinomycetes bacterium, assembly GCA_021802965.1. Classification (GTDB taxonomy): domain Bacteria; phylum Actinomycetota; class Thermoleophilia; order RBG-16-64-13; family RBG-16-64-13; genus JAJZQZ01. The sequence goes on along the minus strand of JAJZQZ010000003.1, from coordinate 36,358 downwards.
AAGCGGACGTCGCGGTAGATGCGGAAGGGAGATCCCGCGATCGGCGCCAGTTCCGGGGGGCTGATCGCCGTCAGCCGCTCGGCCATCGCGGCGGCGAACGCGCGCGATGGACCCAGGAGGTACTCCTCGTAGTCGTGCCGATGCGCCTCGAACCAGGGCTTGTTGTTGTTGGCCGTGAGGCCGACGAGGAACTCCACGGCTCCCCGAGGGAAGCCGGTGAACTCGGATGTCGTCATGAGTGCCTCCCTCTTCGCGAAGACGAGCGCGGGCCCGGGCCTCGGCTTCTCCTGCGCACCGCGAGCGTGCGGAGCCGCAGGCCTGCGAGCGAACCTGCCAGGAGCATACCACCCACCACCAGCAGGACCGGGGTGAGCGAGAACCCGTTAGATCCGCGACTGGCCGTCGTGGAGCCTGTAGAGGGGGTGCGGTCCGCCAGAGCCGCTGTCGTGGAGGTGGGCAGACGCGACGGCCCCGCGATCGGGAGAGCCACGAAGCGCACGAGGATCGCGGCGAGCTGACGACGCTGGGCCGGGGTGTCGGCTCCGAACAGCCCGCCGCCGGAGGGCCGCATCAGTCCGGACGCGACGGCGAGGTCGACGTCCGCGCGCGCGTCGGCGGGAACGTCGGTGAAGTCGCCGCCGCTCTTTCCGCGGCGGCTTTTCTCGCCGTCGTATCCCTTGCTCATGGCGAGTCGCGCGACCGCGCGGGCGAGGTCCAAGCGGGTCACGAGGGAGGAGTCGGCGTCCTTTGGGGTCGCCGCCGCCGGCAGCAGGCCGGCTGCCGTCGCGGCCGCGGGGTAATCCGTGGGGGATCCGTCACCGGGGGGAGCGGCCGAGTGGAGGCCCGCGGCGGCAAGGACGGCCCGGGCCAGTTGCGTGCGGGTCAGGTGGTCGTACGGGGCGAAGTAGTCGCCGTCCACCCCCGACAGGTAGCCGGCGGCGACCATGTCCAAGATGTTCTTCCCCTCGGCGGTCTTGGGGTCGACATCGGCGAACTGCCGGTCGCCCTTCAGGAGGTCCGTCACCGTGACGAGCTCGTAGCCACGGGCCCGGAGTCCGTCGACGATGGCGGGGAGGGCCTCGGCGGTGTGCGGCGCCGCCATGTGCAGGAGCACGATCGCCCCGTTGTGGGCGTTCCCGAAAACGGTGTCCCGTATGGCGGCGGCCGACGCGCCCCTCCAATCCTGTGGGTCGATATCCCAGAGGACGACGTAGCGGAATCCCTGAGCCGCCGCGGCGGTGGCGACGTAATCGTTCGTGAAGCCGCCCGGAGGGCGGAACAGTGGAGCCGTCGGTGCTCCTGTGATCTTCTCGAAGGTGCGGGTGCCGTTCCCGATCTCGATCTTCAACGCCCGCCAGGACAGGGTGGGGGAATTCGCGTGGCTGCGCGTGTGGTCGCCTATCTCGAAGCCGTCCTTCGCCAGCTGCTTCGCCAGCTTGGGGCCGAGGTCGGCGTAGTGTCCGATCACGAACATGGTCGCCGGGACGCCCATGGCCTTGAGCACGCGGAGGGTGGCGAAGGCCTGCGGCTTCTGATAGTTGTCGTCGAAGGTGAGGGCGATGCGGGGGTGGTCCTTGGGCCCGTGGCGCACTGTGGGCGCGGGCCGCACCCAGGCCGCTTCGGGCGGCACCCGGGGGACGCCCGCACTGGCGCTCCCGCCGATCGCCAGGACGAGCACGACGGCGACTGGGAGTGCGGACAGGGTTTTTCTGCGGAGCCAGTCGATAAACATGACGAGCGTACGTTACCATGCGCCGCGCGACCGGCTTTTCGGTGGTCGGATATCATAGAGGAATGAGGACCAAGATCCTGCGTGTCTCCACCCTGATCACGGCCGCGTCGCTGGCATATCTGCAATGGGGCCGGACCCGGCTGCTGGCCTGGGGCGCGACCGCCGATGAATCGGCGCGCGCCCTCCCTGGCGACGAGCTCGTCCCACACGCGAGAGGGATGTCGGCGACCCGCGGAGTCACGATCGATGCCCCGGCCGAGCGCGTCTGGCCGCTGATCATGCAGCGCACCCCGCCCGGACGGGCCCGAGGGGGTGGCCGTCAGTGGCAGGTGATGCGCTCGGATGTCGGCCGTTGCCTGCTGTTGGCGTCGGCTCTCCCGCCCGGGGCGCCGGACAAGGCGGTGGCGGACACCTGGGTCTTCTTCCTCGAGTCACTCCCCGACGGGCGGACGAGGCTGCTCGAGCGGAGGCGCTCCGCGGGCGAAGACACCCTCGCCGGGCTTCCGGCGAAGCTGTTCCGGGAGCTCGTCGACTTTCTCCCAGTTCGCAGCCGGCTGCTGGGGATCAAGGCTCGAGCGGAGAGCGGGCAGACCGGGCGCTGACCGCCTCGCCCAGGTGGTTGCGGGCGACGTCCGCCGGGGCGAGGAATGGGCGGCGCGCAGGGCCCGCGGGACCGTCCGGTTGCGGCTGCGATTATCCAGAGGTCCATTGTGCGGACGTCCGGGGTGTCGTATCGTGTGCCGCGCGATGCACGACTGCGCACCGACATGGTAGGAGAGACAATGAAGAAGATCGAAGCCATCATCAAGCCGTTCAAGCTCGACGAGGTCAAGGACGCGCTTCAGGCCATAGGCGTCAAAGGTCTCACCGTGACCGAGGTCAAGGGCTTCGGGCGTCAAAGGGGACACACCGAGGTCTTTCGGGGCGTGGAGTACCAGGTCGACTTCGTGCCCAAGGTCAAGGTGGAGGTGGTCGTCGATTCGGAGATGGCTCCCGCGGTTGTCGACGCCATCACCCAGGCGGCCCAGACGGGCAAGATCGGTGACGGCAAGATCTTCATCCTCCCCCTCGAAGACGTGGTCCGTATCCGCACAGGGGAGCGTGGCATCGACGCGATCTAGTGGCCTTCGCGTCCTCGGTTCCCGCTTCCGCCAGTGTCTAGTCGTCGCGGGCTGACTGAGAGGTTGTCGAAGATTCGAAGCCTCGGCCTGCTGGCATGATCCTGCCCGGCCAGGAGCCCGCCGCGTTCTTGCGTCAGGCGCGTGACGAGCTGCGTCAGCTGCATATGGCCGGCGCGGGAGGCCGGGAGCTGGCGCGACGGCGGGCGGATCTCGTCGACTTGGCTCTGATCTCGCTGTTCCGTCAAGCCGAGCACCAGGTGTCCGCCGTCAGTCCGTACCGAGAACGGGGGCTCGCCGTCGTGGCTGTGGGGGGATACGGGCGTCGCGAGCTCTGCCCTTTCTCCGACATCGACCTCATGCTGCTCTACCGGACCGAAGACACCTCCCGGGTGCAGGAGACCGCGGAGGTGCTGTTCTATCCGCTGTGGGACGCCGGCTTGGAGCTGGGACACGGGGCACGCACGGTCGACGAATGCCTGGCTGTCGCCGAGGAGAACCTCGAGCTGGAGACCTCCTTCTGTCAGGCGCGCCTCCTGGTCGGCGACCAGGACCTTTTCCGGGAACTGATCGTCCGGCTCCGGACTCGATTGCTGTCAGACGGTGGGGCCGGCTTCGTGCAGCGGCTGCTGCGGGCACGGGAGACACGGCACGCGGTCTGCGGTCCGGCGGGCGCCTTGTTGGAGCCCGACCTGAAGGATGGGCGCGGAGGCCTGCGCGACATCCACGAGGCTTTTTGGCTGGCCTTCGCCCTCCGCTCGGTCACCGGGTTCGACGGCCTCATGTCGACCGGGTGGTTGCCGCCGTCGGCCCTCGCTGAGCTCGAGGCCGCCGCCGACCGCCTTCTGCGCACGCGGACCTCGTTGCACTACGCTGTGGGGCGCAAGGTCGATCGCCTATACCTGGACTATCAGGAAGACGTGGCCGCCCTGCTCGCCTCGGCTTCACCGGTGGCGTCGCCGCCCGGCGGAGCCACGGTTCCCGCGGTGATGCGCGCCGTCGCCGAGGCCGCCCAGTCTGTCAGCATCCTGTCCGAGGACGTGTGGACGGCGGCTCTGGCCGAGGGTGGCCTGGCTGGACGCGGCGTCTCTCCGACGGAGTCCATGCCCGAGTCGCCGGAGGAACGGCGCCGGTTCCTCGTGGCGTTGATCACGGAGGGCAGCGTCGCGCTTCCCCGGCTCGAGCGCCTATCGCACCGTGGTGTGCTCTCCGAATGGATCCCGGGCTGGGAAGACATCCGCTCGCTCGGCCAGCGCGACAGCCTGCACACCTACACGGTCGACGGCCACTCTTTGCGCTGCGCTACGGCGGCGGCGGACCTGGCGCACGGCGACCTTGAGCCCAGGGTGGTCGGCGAAGGAGAGGGGACGGATAGCGCGATCGATCCGCTCGCTGTCTCGCTCGCCCGCGAGCTGGCGACCTCCGACGACTGGCCCTGCTTCATCCTCGCCTGTCTCTTGCACGATCTCGCCAAGGGTGTCGCCCCCGAGGACCACACTCGCTCGGGCGCCCGCCTGGCTCGGCGTGCCGTCGCCGCGCTCGGCGAGAGCGAGGAGGATCAGCGGACCACGGCCTTCCTGGTTCGCGAGCACCTGCTCCTCGCGGAGACCGCCGCCCGCAGGGACTTGGACGACCCTGCCCTGGTCGCCCGGCTGGCCGAGGTTATCAGCTCCCGTGACCGGCTGGTCATGCTGTATGTGTTGACGGTGGTCGACTCCATGTCGACCGGTCCGGCTGTGTGGACCCCGTGGAGCGGGGCGCTCGTTCGGGAGCTCTTCTTCAAGGTGTTGGATGCTCTGGGCGATGCCGAAGCGGTACCGGCGCCGGACGAGGCGTCCCTTCCGGCGGCCGATCCCCGGCCGGTCCTCTTCATGCGCATACCCATGGGTCTGTCATCGCGCGGGTTGACCCTGGAGGTGCAGCCGGGACGCCTCGCCGGGGTCGACGAGATGTCTGTCGTCTCCGCTTCTCACCCCGGACTGCTCGCCCGTTTGTCGGGGGTGCTGGCATATCACGGGGTTAACATCCTGAGCGCGCAGGTGCAGCCGGTGGAAGAAGGCCTGGTCGCGCGGGTATTCCTGGTGGCCGACCAGTTCGGCGGAACCATCCCCGAGGAGCGCTGGGAAGCGGTGCGAGACGATATCCATCGCGCGCTCGAAGGGCGGATCTCGCTGGACTACCGGCTGGCCGAGAAAGCGGCGCGTTATGCGCGCCCGGGATCAGCCGAACGGACCGAGCCGCCTCGCGTGGTCGTCGAGAACGGCGTCTCCGACACCCTCACCGTCATAGAGGTGCATGCCGCCGACCGTATCGGCCTCCTCTACACCCTGGCGCGCACCATGGACGACCTCCATCTCGAGGTGCGTCTGGCCAAGGTGTCGACCCAGAGAGGCCGCGTCGTGGACGTCTTCTACGTGGCCGACTCGAGAGGGGAGAAGTTGACCGAAAGCGACCATTTGCTGGAGGTAGAGAAGGCCCTGCTCTTCGCGCTCGGCGCATGAGGGTGTATGCTTGTGCAATGGATATCATGTACGACCTACGTGCGCGCTCTCCGCGGCCGGGTGATCTCGCATTGGGCGGTTGGGCCTGGCTGCCCCGCATGATCGACAAGGCCCGAGCGACCTACCACGGCGACCCGGGCACCTATGTGCACCCGTGCTCTAGAGACCGTGTCCTGCTTGCCCACATGGGTCTCTCCGTGGACGAGTTCCGCGAGATCATCGAGCAGACCTCGACCGACGAAGAGGTCCTGTCTCAGCTGGAAGCCGCGCGGGCGGCCAAGGGCCTCGGCTGAGTCCGCCTCGCTACGCTTGTCACTTGTAAAGCCCGCCGATGTTCACTAGACTTTCCTGTCGCTGCGGCGGGGTAAGGCGATTCGACTCGCGGGTCTGGTTCCGGATACTTCTAGAGGTGCATGCATGATCTTTCGTGTGCTGGGCGGGGCCGCGCTCTTGGTGGGCGCGCTCTTCGGCGTCATCGCTATGCTCGTCCTTCTCCCCTTCTTCTCCACTTTCAGTACCAGCCTGCTCGTCCTTGCGGGCGTGTTCGCGGTCTTCGCCTACGTCTTCCTGGCCGTGGGCTGGCAGCTCGTTCATCCTCCCGTGCAGAAGCGTGGACGGAGGTCGGCCGCGTTCGGAGCGATGGAGCCCGACCATGCTGAGGCGCGCGAGGCGCCTTGGCCCCAAGGCGGAGAGGACGCCGATCTTCGGGCTTCCCTGGCGGCCGCGTCGGCCCACCCGGAGGAGGCTGCACGAGAGTCCCTTGAGACCGAGGAGGTCTTCTTCACCTCCCCGGCCGATCGGCAGCCCGAGGTCTCTCTCGAGCCCGAGACCCATGAACCTATCGCGGTGCTGGCGCCTGCGGAGCCGGCAGCTCCCCCGTCGGCCACTTTTTCGGGTTTTGGAGAGGCCCGCTCCCTGGCCGATCTTGTCTCCGAACCCGACTCCCCGGGCGACCGTTCCAATGGAGAGGGGTCGGAGGACGAAGCAGCCGACGGATATCACTCCGAGGGTCGGCACGTGTTCAAGAAGCCCGGCCCGGCGATGTCGGAGCGGAGCGAGACCCGCCGGTAGTCGTCGCCGCACGAGCCTTCGGGCTATGTGCTCAACTCGGGCCCGCGTCGTGCCGACATACCGTTTCGGGGTGATGTGATGATCCTGTGGGGCAGAATCCAGGATTTCTCGATATTCAGCATCCTTCAGTTCTTGGCGACGTATCGCAAGAGCGGGGTGCTGGAGATCCAGGACTTCGAGGAATACGGCTACATCTATATGACCGACGGCAAGGTGGACGCGATCTCCTTGCCGCTCTCCGACGACCTTCTCGGGAACCGCCTCGTCGCCGCCGGTATCCTGTCAGATGAGCAGCTGAACGAGTGTCTGCTCAGCTACGTCCACGACGAGAACAAGGAACCCCTCGGCGTGATGCTGCTCAAGCGGGGATACACCGACCGCAAGACCCTGCAGGAGATCGTCAACCGGCAGACCCACGATCAGGCCCTCCAGCTCTCGAACTGGACGGCCGGCACCTTCAAGTTCGTGATCCCGGATCGGGTGTTCCACTTTCCCATCACGCCGTCCATCGACGTTCAGGCTCTCTTGCTCGAGGCTTCCCGGCGTCTCGACGAAGGCGAGCGTCCTCGGCGGGAGAAGATCCAAGTCGAGGAGGAGATCTGCCTCACCTGCACCATCCGCTGCACCGACGAGATCAAGGCGCGCTACCTCAAGAGCGACATATGCCTCTGGCGGAACATGCCCACCATCGCGAAGGACCACGCATTCACCACGATGAAGCGCAAGCGGAAGCTCGAGGATGAGGAGGAGGGCGTCGGAGACCTGCCCTTCCTCTAGCAGGGTGCTCAACGGTCGAAGCCTTGACCGCCAGAACGCGTTGAGCGGCGTGATGCGTCGGCTGTCCCGTCCGTGCGCCTGACCCTCGTCTGCGTCGGCCGCTTGAGCCGGGCCTACGCCCCGGTCGCGGCCCACTACGCGCAGCTGCTTCGTCCCTACGCGAACCTCGAGGTGCGCGAGGTGGCCGAGGTACCGCTTGGGCAAGGGGAGGAGCGCGTCAAAGCGCTCGAGGCCGATGCGATCAGGCGCCAGGTGCGCCCGGGCGAATACACCGTGGTCCTCGATCGGACGGGCATGGAATTCGATTCGGAATCGCTGAGCGCGAGGATGGCCGAGCAGAAGCTCCATGGCCGGAGCGGCTTCCAGTTTATACTAGGGGGCGCTCTGGGCCTCGATGGGCGGCTGCTCGATACGGCGGACCTGGTTTGGTCTCTGTCGAAGCTGACCTTCCCGCATCAACTCGCGCGGTGCGTCGTTCTGGAGCAGCTGTATCGGGCCGTGCGCATCGAGCGAGGGGAACCGTACCACCACTGATCGTGTCCCTGCCGGCTCTGACCGTGTCGGGGGCGGAAGGAGCATATGCCGGCGGCCAACGGCACTGAGGGTCTGGACACGCGCACGATCGCCGTGCTGCTCATCGGCGTTCTCGCGGTCCTCGTCGTGGGCACCGTCGGTTACGTGGTCATCGAGGGGTGGACGGTCCTCGATTCGTTCTACATGACCGTGCTCGCGCTCTCGACGGTAGGCTTCGGGGAGGTGCGGACGCTCTCGCCCGAAGGCAGGCTGTTCACGATACTGCTGATCATCGGTGGAGTGAGCCTCATCGGCTACGGGCTCAGCCGCATGATCGAGTTCATGGTGAGCGGTACCCTGACCGGAATGTACAGGAGGCGTACGATGCGCAGGCGTGTCGCCGAGCTGAGGGGGCACTACATCATCTGTGGCTTCGGCCGGGTCGGCGAAGCGGTGGCGTGGGAGTTCCGCGCCCAGGGCGCAAGCTTCGTGGTCGTCGACAACAACGAGGAGACCATCGCGCGCGTGCAGGAGCTGGGCTTTCTCGGGGTCGAGGGGAACGCCTCTGACGACGAGACGCTGAAGGAGGCCGGCATCGACCGGGCCCGGGGGCTGGTGGCGGCGGTGGATTCCGACGCTGAGAACATCTTCGTGGTGCTCTCAGCCCGGGTTCTCAACCCGGGCCTCTCCATCGTGGCCCGGGCGACGGCCGATGAATCTGTGAGCAAGCTGCGGCGCGCCGGGGCCAACGAGGTCCTCTCGCCGTACAGCATCGGGGGCAAGAAGATGGCCACTCTGATGATGAGACCCCTCGTCAGCGACTACCTCGAGGTGGTCACCGGAGGGGGGGAGATCGAGTTCCGCTTGGAGGAGCTGTCGCTCAACGAGACGTGCGAAGTGGTCGGGCGCTCGATCAAAGAGCTCGATATCCGCAATCGCACGGGCGCCACCGTCCTGGCGATCCGCCGGGGCCGCACGGGCGTGTTCGACACGAACCCGGATCCCGACGTGGTGCTCGAAGCACGCGACGTGTTGATCGCGATCGCCACCCCGCAGGACATAGGCCGGTTGGAGGAGTTGTTCGCCTGCCGCCTGCCCGCGCGGGTGGCCGACATGTACGAGGAGAGGGAGTGAGCCGGTGCTGGCTGCGCATGTTCAACGGGTGATCGGCGAATGGGTGGCCGAACGGGGATGGGAGGCTGGTCCTCCCGTCGTGATTGAGCGGCCGGCCGAGTCCGACCATGGCGACTACGCGACCCCGTTCTGTCTGCAACTGGCCAAGGTCGCACGCATGGCGCCCCGAGCTCTCGCGGAGGAGGCGCGTGCGCGATTGCTGGCCGACGCCGAAGTGGCCGGCATGGTCGGGGAGATCGACATCGCGGGGCCCGGGTTCCTGAACTTCAGGCTGCGGCCCGAGGCGTTCACGCGGTCGGTGAGCGTGATGCTGGAGCAGGCCGATGAGGTGGGCCGGGGGGCCAGGGAGCACCCTCTGGACATCCTGCTCGAGTACGTCAGCGTCAACCCCAACGGGCCCCTCCACGTCGGCCATGCCCGGTACGCCGCCTACGGGAACTCTCTCGACCGTCTTCTGAGCTTCAGCGGCCACAGGGTGACCACCGAGTTCTACATCAATGACTACGGTCGTCAGATGGAGATGTTCGGACGGTCCGTCGCGGCGCGCTATGCCCAGTCCTTCGGCCTCGATCTCGAAGTACCGGAGGAGGGCTACCAAGGGGAGTACGTGAAGGATATCGCGGCCGAGGTGCGGGAGGAGGTCGGCGACCGCTGGGTGGCCGAGTTGCGCGACCAAGGCTTGGACGACGCCGGCTCCCCGGCCGTCGACTTCTTCAGGGTGCGCGGCTATCAGCTCGTCCTCGAGCAGATGCGGGCCGAACTCGAACGCTTCCGGGTCACCTTCGATCGCTGGTTCAGCGAGACCCCGCTGCACACCGAGGGCCGGGTCCAGGCCGCGATCGACCACCTCTTGGAGACGGGCGACGCATTCCACGCCGACGAAGCGGTGTGGCTGCGCACCACCCCCTACGGCGACGACAAGGACCGCGTCCTCGTCCGCAGCAATGAGCGCCCCACGTACTTCGCCGCCGATCTGGCCTACCACCAAGACAAGCTCGGCCGCGGCTATGGCCACCTCATCAACATCTGGGGAGCCGACCACCACGGATACGTACCGCGGATGAAGGCGGCCGTGGAGATCATGAGCCACGACCCCGACATGCTGGAGCTGATCATCGGGCAGATGGTCAACCTTCTGGAGGCCGGCGAGTCGCGCCAGATGTCCACCAGGCGGGGCGAGATGGTGACCCTGGGCGAGCTCATCGACGCCATCGGGGTGGACGCGGCCCGTTTCTTCTTGGTGATGCGGTCCCACGACCAGACCCTCGACCTGGACCTGTCGCTGGCGCGCCGGCAGTCCCAGGAGAACCCGGTCTACTACGTGCAGTACGCCCACGCGCGGATAGCGAGCATCGTGCGGAACATGCCCGCCGAGCTGGAGCCGGCGGTGGGGGCGGGGGAGCTCTTCGACACGGTGTACGAGCGCGACCTGATCAAGAAGCTCGACGAGTTCGCGGACCTGGTGCGCGAGGCGGCCGATCGGCGCGCCCCTCATCGGGTGGCAGGATATGCGCAGGAGGTCGCGGCCGCGTTCCACGTCTTCTACAAGAACTGCCGGGTGATCGGCTCCGACCCCGAGGTCTCCGCGGCGCGTCTGGCCCTCTGCCTGGTGACCAAGCGCGTGGTCGCGCGTGCGCTGGACCTGCTCGGGGTGAGCGCCCCCGAGAGTATGTAGGCCCGCGCGCCCGGTGCCCGAGCTACCCGAAGTCGAGACCGTCCGCCGGCAGTTGGCGGCGGCCCTGCCGGGCCGCCGCATCCTCGCCGTGGCCGCCATCGAACCCGCCATGCTCAGGGACGTCACGCCGGAAACGCTGGCGGCGGCCCTACCGGGCCGCCGCATCCTCGCCGTCGACCGTCGGGGCAAGTTCATCTTGCTCATCCTGGAACCCGGAGCAGGGGCCGGGAAGCTCGACGATAGTCCCCTCTTTCTCACCATCCACCTGGGGATGACCGGCCAACTGCTTCTCCAAGAGGAGCGCCCGAGCGACACCCCCGTTGGAGAGCCCACAGCCGACCCCGGCCGGCGCCGGGGCGCCGTCGAGGCGCGGCGCGGATCGCCGGCCCACGACCGCTTCGTCTTCCTGCTGAGCGACCCCGTCCCCGGCCCGGACTCGGAGCGTGACGACCCCTCTCTCAAGCTGGTCTTTCGCGACATGCGAAAGTTCGGCCGGGTGGAGCTCGGCAGAGACGAACCGCCCTCCCGCGTCGCGCGGATGGGGCCCGATGCGTGGCCGGGCGGAGACTGGGACGCCGAGGTGCTCGCGGCGGCCTTGGCGGGCCGCCGGGCGCCCCTTAAGGCCTTCCTGCTCGATCAGCGCAGGCTGGCCGGCATCGGCAACATCTACGCCGACGAGATCCTGTTCGGGGCGGGCCTGTCGCCACTGCGACCCGCCGGCTCCCTGGACCGCGACGAGATCGAGCGCCTGGCCCAGGAGATCAAGGCGCGCCTGGACGAGGGCGTGCGGCTCCGGGGATGCTCGATCAGCGACTTCGTCGACACGCTGGGGTCGGGCGGGGGGTTCCAGCGGACGCTGCGGGCCTACGGGCGCCAAGGTCAGCCCTGCGTGCGGTGCGGAGGGACACTCGTCCGGGTGGTCGTAGCGGGTCGGGGGACGGCGTACTGCCCCGGCTGTCAGCGATGATCCTCGCGAGGGGCGGGCGCACGCCGGCCTAGATCGGTGAACGAGCTGCGGCTCTTGAGCTGCTCCGTGGTACGCAGGCGCCGCTCTTGGGAGGTCCCGTGCACAAGGGTCATGAAGCGGTCGACGTCGGCGGGGACGCGGCCGTCGATGCGAGAGACCACGTAGATGGCGGTGAAGCTGAGCAGCATGCTGATCCCGCCTGGGTTCTCCATCTGGAGTCGACTGGGCAGCAGGCTCTTGCCGAAAATGAGGAACAGGCTCGAGGCCAGGCCTGCCAACATCCCCGCCACGGCGCCCGAGGCGGTCATGCGTCTCCACCAGAGGCCGCTCACCAGCACGGGGAAGAGCGTCGAGGCCGACAGCGCGAACGCCAGTCCCACAAGGACGGCGATCTGCATGTCCTCCACGGCCAAACCGAGGAGGAACGTGATGACCCCCATGAGCACGGTCGATGCCCGGGCGACGAGCACCCGGGTGCGTTCGCTGGCTTCCGGGTTGTATAGGCTGTAGTAGAGGTCGTGGCCGAGGGCGCCGGCGGTCACCACGAGCAGGCCCGCTGCCGTAGAGAGGACGGCCGCTAACGTCCCGGCCACGGCAAGCCCGAGACCCAGCTGGCCGCCGTAATGCGCCGCGGCGGCCGGTAAGGCGAGGTTCTGCCCGTCCGATGCGAGCCAGGACATGATCCCCGGGGACAGGGCATTTTGGCCCGCGAGCGTGCCCTGCTGTGTTTGCAGGTAGAGGCTGCGAACCACCAGCCCGATGTAAGGGGTCATGATGTAGAAGGTGCCGATGAAGACGAGCACGAGCACCACGCTCCATCGCGCCCTGGCTCGATCGGGGTTGGTGTAGAGGCGTACCAGGATGTGGGGGAGACCGGCGGTGCCGCAGGCGAGGGCGACCAGCAGAGAAAGGGTGCCGAGAAGCGAGTAGTGGGTGCCGCCTTGGAAGTAGCCCCCTTGAAGGGTCCCGTTGCCCGTCGCTTGGCTGGTAAGGCTCTGAAGCCCGGTCATGACGCTGCCGTAGCTCATCCCGCGGCTCCAGAGCAGGAGGGCGATGAACGCCACCGCCCACCACAGGACCCAGAACTGGAACATCTGGGTCAGGGTCGCTCCGCGCATGCCGCCCAGGACCACGAAGGTCGTGATCGATCCCGCCACCAGCGCGACGGCCACCGGGTACGGGATGTCCACGAGCACCAGCAGGATCTTGGCCGAGCCCAGCATCTGGGGGGCGGTGTAGAAGAGGCTTATCACCAGGACGCATACGAGGGCGACCGCCCGTCCCGGGCTCGAGTGGAAGCGTCCTCCCACGAAGTCGGGGATGGTGTACTGCCCGAACTTGCGCAGGGGACCGGCGATGAACAAGAGCACGACGGCGAACCCCAGGAAGAAGCCGAAAGCGTAGTAGAGGCCTTCGTATCCGAGAAGAAATGTCAGGCCCGAAACTCCGAGGAACGAGGCGGCCGAGATGTAGTCGGCCGAGATGGCGGAGGCGTTCTGCAGGACGCCGATCCCCCGCCCGGCGAGGTAGTAATCCGCCGCGGTCTTCTGCACCCTGCGCAGGTTCCACGCGATGACCAGGCTGAGCACAAGGATCCCGATGCCGAAGACGAGAGAGAAGATGGGTATGCCTGTCACCGCAGCCCGTCCATACGATTGGAGAGGACGGCGTAGACGATCGCCACCACCCATGTGACCACATACACGACGACGGCGGCCAGCAGGAAGCTGACGCTGAAACCGTGCCAGACAGGAACGGCCATGGCGCCTTGAAACTCTATCGCCGCCACGACGAAGGCGAAGACAGGCCCGAAAAGAAGCACAGCCATGGTCAGGCTGAGGCGACGTTGCCGGCGTATGAGCAGGAGGACCTGCTCCTCGTCGGGATGCTCCCGATCCTCCATGGCGTGCGGGCCGCCCGTCTTGTCCTGCCGGTCGTCCTTGCCTGTTGTTTCCTGGAGGGCGGGATCCCGGTCGAGGGATAGGTCCCAGGAACCGTAGCGACCCCGGCCCGTGGTCGGCGTGTGGCGGGTCAGCCGGTCGGGCATCAGGCCGGGATTTCGAGGCCCGGAGCGTTCAGCGCGGCGACCTGGTCGTCGTCCGGCTGGCAGAGGGCCAGGGGGATGCTGAATCCGACGATGGAGCCCGCGTCGTCGCTCCCCAAGATGAGCTCCGCCTGCTTGCCGTAGAAAGCGTTCAGCCGGCGGTGAACGTTGAATATCCCGATGCCGTGCTCTTGGGAGGGTCCCCAGCGCCGCATCTCGTCGAGCACGGCGGGATCGAAGCCCACGCCGTTGTCTTCGACCGTGACCCGCAGGCGCCCGTCTCGCCGGGAAGCGCCGATCCGCAACGTGAGGGGCGTGCCTCCGGCGCCCTTGCCGTGCTTCACCGCGTTCTCGGCAAGGGGCTGGATGATCAGGGGGGGGATGAAGAGGTCACGCACGTCGTCGTCGGTGTGCTGCTCCACCACCAACTCGGGGCCGAAACGGGCCTTTTCGAGCTCCAGGTAGCAGTCCAGGTACTCGAGTTCCTCGCGGACCGTGATGAAGTCCTGGGGGCTCTGCAGGGTGTGCCGGAAGAAGTCGGCGAAGGCGAGCACCAGGCGCCGGGCCTCGGAGGGCTTGGTACGGCAGAACATGGCGATGGTGTTCAGCGAGTTGAACAGGAAGTGCGGGTTTATCTGGGCCTGCAGCGCCCGCAACTCGGCCGCCAAGACCGCCTGGCGCTGGGTGTCGAGTTCCGCCAACTCGAGCTGGCTCGACAGCAGACGGGCGAGGCCGAGGGCCACGGCGCGCTCGAGGTCGCCGATGTCCTTGGGCCGCGAGTAGTACAACTTCAATGAGCCGACCGCGCGGTCCCGCACGATGAGGGGTGCGATGATCGCCGAGTGCAGCGGGCAGTCCAGGTAGGGGCAGCCGATGTTCCACTGCTTGCTCACGACTTGCACGTCGCCCGACTGAAGAGCGTCGAGGGTCGCCTTGGTCTGGATCTTGATCCCCGGAAGATGATGATTCTCTCCTTCGCCGACGAACGAGAGGATGCTGGTCGTGTCGGTGAGGGAGACGGCGTCGAAATCAAGCTTTCCAAAGATGAGATACGAGACTTCCCGAGCCGACTCGGCATTCAGGCCTTGGCGCAGGTGAGGCAGCGACTCGATGACGATGTCGAGGATGCCCTCGGCTTGGATGGCTTTCTGGTGGGATATGTCCTGGAACGTGTCGCGACCGAGACCGATCCACACCACGATGGCGATCGTCGACAGCAGGACCAGCGGGACGAGGGCGGCCTCGCCCCAGGCCACGTCGTGGCCGACCGCGTAGAGGATGCCCAGGACCACGCCGGCCTGGATCGCAGCGAGGAACCCGCCCATGATGAGCGGCGCCTTGATCCCAGTGAGCGTCAACCGAGTGCTGTCGCCGTCCATGCCCCCCCTTACCTGCCGGCATCACCGCGTGGCGACGTCGGCCCCCTCGAGCAGTATAGCCGGAGAGCCGGGCATTGGGGCGCACGGTGAGAAAGAGGGGGGGGGGAACAAGAGAGAGTCCCGAGTGAGCTCGCTTTGCGTCTCTCAACGCTTTTCACTCGCCTGTGCTTCTTCGTACTCCGCGGCCATTTACCTCCGCGTTTCCTCTGCACCGGCCCTTGTGAGAAGCTCCTGACGCTGCGTCTGGACTCTCGGGACTCGTCAACATACTACTCCCAGCCCCACCGACTGTCAACCCGTTCGGACGTCGTCCGTTGAATAGAAATACCCGCAAAAAGCGTACTTCAACAGCGGCCGAGGCGGCCGCGGAGAGCGGACACCGGCTGCGTCTCCGGGGCCGGTACTGTGATACAATCCCGCCGTTGTCCGACGGGCATGGCGGGCGGAGTTAACTCAGTTGGTAGAGTGCTAGCTTCCCAAGCTGGATGTCGCGGGTTCGAATCCCGTACTCCGCTCCATCTTCCCCCCTTCCGCTTGCTCCTTCGTTACCCAGGGGGGTATACTGCGGGGTAGTGAGCGAGAGGACTGTCCGCGGGGAAGGGGTTACCGATGGCAACTGAGACCGACGGTCGGACGGACCAGGCCGGCACCTCAGAGATAGACCGCGTGCTCAACAGGCTTCGACGCGTAGAAGGTCAGGTTCGCGGCCTGCAGAGGATGGTCGAGGAAGGTCAGGAGTGCGAAGCCGTCCTCACGCAGCTGGCCGCGGTGCGCTCCGCTCTCGACCGCGTGGGCGTCCATCTCATCAGCCATCAGATGCGTGAGTGCATGGGTCGAGGCTCAGACCGAGTGGCCGAGGAGGCCGAGCTCGAACAGGCTTTTGAACTGTTCCTCCGATATCGGCAAGGCGTGGGCGACGACGGCGCTTCGTATCGGCGCCAGCCGTTGCACGTCGGGACCGACGAAGTGCGCGACGTGCTTGAGCGTCTCGCGACGATCGAAGAGCGGGTGCGCGGCGTCCGGGATACCGTAGAGGACGGCTCCGAATGTGAGGTCGCGTTGACTCGGCTCGCCCTGGTCAAGTCCGCCCTCGACCGCGTGGGCATCCATCTCATCAGCCACCGCATGCGTGAATGCGTCGACCGCGGAGAGGCCGCCATCGGTCTGGACCCGATCGAGAGGGCCCTCGGGGTCTTCTTGAAGTACGCCGCAAGCGCCCGGTAGGAAACGCCCGGTAGCAAACCGCCGCACCTGGGTACGCGGCCGGGCGAGACGGGCACCGACCTACTCCCGCCTCGCCTCGCGTAGACGCCCCACCAGCCACTCGCTGGTCCGCCGGTGCAACTCCGGCGAAGCCTGTGCCGTCCCGTGGCCGCCGCCGGGCAGGATCATCGTCTCGACCGGTCCCGCCAACGCCGCCGCCAGGGCCAGGGAGTGGTCGAGCGGCACCACGTCGTCGCCCCGGGCGTGCACGAGCAGCACCGGGTCGCTCACGCGGGCGGCGACCGCGAGACTGTCGGAAGCTTCCAGCCAGGCCCGTAGAGCCTCGATGTCGGCTCGAAGCGAAAGCCCGCGGGCGGCAAGGGTGTCTTCATCGAAAGAGGTGAGGCCCCGCAGCAGCACCGCCTCGCTCGCGGGGCAGAGCAAGCACAGCGCCGCGAACGCGGCCTCCGGCGCCGCTCGGAGGCCGTAGAAACCACCCATGCTCGAGCCTCGGTACCCGATCGGCCCTCCGTGCACCGACGGGTGCCGGCGCAACACGGCGGCCGCCGCGACGACGTCGGCTTCCAGGGGCCCGTCGACGAGTCCGGTGCTCTCTCCGTGGCCCCGGAAATCGATGCTCAGGACGGTCATGCCGACCGTGCAGGCGATCTGGCAGAAGGACGCATGTCGGTGGCGGTTGCTGCCGGCGCCATGCCCGACGACGAGCCCCGGGAAGCGCGTCTGTCCGGCGGGGTCGGAGCTTGCCGGCGTCGGCACGAAGAAGGTCCCGGCCAGCAGGGGCGGCTCGGCCTCCGGACACCCCGCGGCCCGCAGGCTGTGGAAATGAACCTCTTCGACCCGAACGCCCGAAGATGCCTCGACGTCGGTCATATGTTGAGGTGAGCCACGTAGGGCAGGTTGCGGTGCAATTGGCGGTAGTCGAAGCCGTAGCCCACGAAGAAATCGTCGGGCACCGTGAAGCCCACGTATTTGACCGGGATGTCGGCGAGACGCCGGTACGGACGGTCGAACAGGGTGCAGACTTCGAGGGAGAGTGGTTCGCGCAGGGAGAGGCTGCGCATGATGTAGTGCAGGGTCAGGCCGGTATCGATGATGTCCTCCACGATGAGCACGTTCCTGCTCTGTATGGGCTTGTCCAAGTCCTTCAGGAACCTGATGGCGGCGTGCCCTCCGCCCTGCCGGGCCCGCTTGTCTATCTCGTAGGAGGTGATCGCCATAAAATCCATCTCGAGGGGCAGATCGATGGCCCGCGCGAGGTCGGCCATGAAGAAGAGGGCTCCCTTGAGGACCGATACCAGGAGCAGGTCGGTCCCCCGGTGGTCACGGGTGATCTCGGCCCCGAGTTCGGCCACGCGCCGCGCCAGGGCCTCGGCTGTCAGGTACGGGTCGCCGACGAGGCCGCGGCTCGCCTCGGTGCTCATCGGGGAGGCGCGAGGTCGAACTTCTTCGCCAGCTGGACGAAGTCGTGCTTGTACAGCAGCTTGATGCGGATCTCGGGGTACTGCTCGCGCAGGCGGCGCACCTTGCGGTTCTTGGTGGTCACCAGGGACTGCTTCATCTGGGTGACCTCGATGTAGAGATCCAGATCGGGCAGGTAGAAG
Source organism: Actinomycetes bacterium (assembly GCA_021802965.1). GTDB lineage: Bacteria > Actinomycetota > Thermoleophilia > RBG-16-64-13 > RBG-16-64-13 > JAJZQZ01. The sequence continues at coordinate 18,622 of JAJZQZ010000003.1, read as the reverse complement.
TCCGGGGTGAACGCTTCGACGATGTTGCCCTGGGCGTCCTTCTCGAGGATGAAGGTACGCGGTTCGTACTCCCAGGGTACCCGATGGTAGTCGAGGATGAGGGCGGCCTCGAGCTCGGTGCGGGTGGCGAATCGGGGCGGCTTGGCGCCGCGGTAGTACGCGAAGGTGGGTGTCTCCTCGCTCATGCTGTGAGACTCATTCTAGCAAAGGGGAGCAGTCCTCCGCGGGATGCCCAAGGCCGGGTGGGCGTATGGTACCGTGTCAGCGCACATTCTGCTGCGGGAGCGCCAATGACCCATACTCTCATCTACCCCGTCAACGCCACTCACAACGCCGCGGGGCACCTGGAGATCGACGGCTGTGACATGGTCGATCTGGTGGCCGAGCACGGCACACCCCTCATGGTCTACGAAGAGAAGACGCTGCGCGACCAATGCCGCCGGTTCATGGCCGCCTTCCGTGAGCGCACCGACGACTTCGAGGTCATCTACGCGAGCAAGGCCTTCTGCACGATCGCCGTCTGCCAGCTGATCGCCGAGGAGGGGCTCTCGATCGACGTGTCCGGCGGCGGCGAGCTGTACACCGCCCTGGCGGCCGGGATCGAGCCCGAGCGCATCTTCCTCCATGGCAACAACAAGACGCCCCGAGAGCTCACCTATGCCTTGGACGAGCGCGTCGGCTACGTGGTGGTCGACAGCTTCGACGAGATCGGGCTGCTCGAGAGCATGGCCGCCGAGCGCGACCGCCGGCAGAAGGTCCTGCTCCGCATCACCCCGGGCGTGGAAGCTCACACGCACCACTACATCCAGACCGGGCAGCTCGACTCGAAGTTCGGGTTCGGCTTGGCTGAGGGGCATGCGGGGGAAGCGATCCGCCGGACCCTCGCCGCGCCCCATCTTGACCTCGTGGGGCTGCACGCGCACATAGGCAGTCAGATCTTCGAGATCGAGGGTTTCCGCACCGCCATCTCGGTCCTGGTCGACCTCCTGAAGGAGGCGCGCGACCGCGACGGGTTCGAGTGCCGCTATCTCAACATCGGGGGCGGGCTCGGGATCCGCTACACCGGCGAAGACACCCCCATGAGCATCGAGGAGTACGTGGCGGGCAAGGTCGAGGGCGTACGACAGGAGATGGAGCGGGTGGGCCTGCCCATGCCGCGGGTGCTGGTCGAGCCGGGTCGCTCGGTCGTGGCCAAAGCGGGCGTGACCGCGTATCGGGTGGGCAACATCAAGGAAGTGCCGGGCATCCGTACGTACGTGAGTGTCGACGGTGGCATGAGTGACAACATGCGACCGATGCTCTACGGGGCGGTGTACGAGGCCATGATCGCGAACCGCGCGGAGGACCCCGCGGACACCACGGTCACGGTCGCCGGCAAGCATTGCGAGAGCAGCGACATCCTCGTCAAGGACGCCCTCATCGCGAGACCGCAGGTGGGCGACATCCTCGTGACCCCTGTGACCGGCGCCTATTTCTTCTCGATGGCTTCGAACTACAACGGCAATCCGCGGGCGGCGGTGCTGCTGGTGCGTGACGGTGTGGCGCGCGTGATCGTCGAACGCGAGAGCTATGCCGACATGGTGGCCGAACAGCGTCCGTTGCACGGCTAGGAGGCGTCCATGGCGGAGGCGAACGCGGTGCGCGTCGGCCTGCTGGGCTTCGGCACCATCGGGTCGAACGTCTACAGGGTGATAGAGCAGGAGCACGACGCGATCCTGGACCTGACCGGGATCGACCTGCGGGTGGCGCATATCGTCGAGAAGGACTTCAGTCGCGCGGGGGTCGACGCCCCCGCCGAGCTCTTCACCGACGACTTCAAGCGCGTGCTCGACGATCCGGCCGTCTCGATCGTGGTGGAGCTCATCGGTGGGACCGACTGGGCGTTCACCTTCGTCGAGGCGGCCCTGCGAGGCGGGCGAGACGTGGTGACCGCCAACAAGCAGCTCCTTGCCAACCGCGGCGCGGGGCTGTTCGAACTGGCCGCGCAACTGGGGCGCCAGATCCGCTTCGAGGCCTCGGTCGGGGGAGCCATCCCGGTGATCAAGGTCATGCGTGAGGGGATGATCGCCGCCGACCTCCACACCGTGTACGGCATCGTCAACGGCACGACCAACTACATCCTCACGGCTCTGTATCGTGGAGAGGGCGACTATGCCGAGACCCTGAAGAAGGCCCAGGAGCTGGGCTACGCCGAGGCCGATCCCACCGCTGACGTGGGCGGCGGCGACGCCGCCGCCAAGATGGCCATCCTCGCTTCCATCGCGTTCCGCACCCGAGTGACCATGGCCGACGTGACCTACGAGGGCATCCAGGACGTCACCCTGGACGACGTCCAGTACGCCAAGGACTTCGGTTTCGTAGTCAAGCTCATCGGAGCCGCCCGCCTGGTCGACGGGCGTGTGAACGTCCGCGTGCACCCGGCTCTCGTGCCGGAGGGCCACCTGCTTGCGTCTATCAACGGCTCGTACAACGCCGTATATCTCCGCGGCCACACGATCGACGAGATCATGCTCACCGGGCCCGGGGCCGGTGGTCCGCCGACGGCCACCGCGGTGGTCAGCGACATCATGAACATCGTCGGGACCGATTCCGCCGGTTTCCTCCAGAACTGTTCCTGCCGACGGGACCTCGACCGGTTCCCCGACGGCGAGATGCGCTCCGCGTTCTTCACGCGCTTCAAGGTGGAGGACCGCGCGGGAGTGCTGGCCCAGATCGCCTCCATCTTCGGCGATCACGACGTCTCGATCGAGAGCATGATCCAGAAGGGCCAGGGTGACGAAGCCGAGCTGATGGTCATCACCCACCCCACCGTGGAGCGCGGCTTCTTCGCCGCCATCGAGAAGGTGGCCGCGTTGTCTTGCGTGAAGAGTCGGCCCGCGACCATACGGGTGCTGTAGGTGTCGAAAGGCTGGAAGATCGTCTTGATCGTGGGCGTCGTCATCGCCGTGATGTACGCGGCCCTCTTGGGCCTGCTCTTCTACTTCGGCGACGGCGGCGGGCGCGGTGGAGCAAGTTGGGGCAGTAGCGGCACCGTCGGCGTGGTGCGCCTCGACGGTGTCATCTCGGCCGACTCTCAGGCTTCGCTCTACGGCGGCGGGGGCATCGACCCGGTGTGGGCCGCGGAGACCCTGCGCGACGCCGACGCCGACTCGAGCATCGACGCCGTGGTCTTGCGGGTCAACAGCCCGGGCGGCAGCCCGGCCGCCTCGTGGGAGATCTACCAGGCGGTCCGCGAGATGCAGAAACCGGTGGTCGTGTCGGTGGCCGATGTGGTCGCGTCGGGTGCGTATTACTTCTCCAGCGCGGCGGATTCCATCGTCGCGGCACCGTCATCCGAGGTGGGCAGCATCGGGGTGATCCTCACCGCGCAGGACCTGCAGGGGCTTTTCGAGAAGATAGGCGTCGGCTACACGGTGATCACCAAGGGGGAGTACAAGGACATCGGCAGTCCTGCGAGAGAGATGACCGCCCAGGAGAAAGCCATCCTGTCCGCGCAGATGGAGAAGATCTACCAGCGGTTCATCGCCGACGTGGCCGAGGGGCGGCAGAACCTCGACGAGAAGCAGGTGGCGGCGCTGGCGAACGGACTGACGTACCCCGGCGAGGAAGCGCTGCAGCTGGGCCTGATCGACAAGGTCGGCTCCTACGCGGACGCCCTGGACGAGGCCGCCCGGCTGGCCCAGCTGGATACCGGCGACTACGGGGTGCGGTACATGGAGCCCGAGTCGTCGGGCGGTATTCTGCCCCTGCTCTTCGGCGCCCGCGCGGGCGACCTGGCGCGTTCTCTTGGGAATTCCCTGGCGAACGGCGTCCGGGAAGGGCTGAGCGGGGCGTCGAGCGGCGGACCGCGGGTGGAGTGAGGCGATGAGCGTCGAGCCGCGGAGCCCGAAGGTGCGTCACATGCGCATCGTGCACCTTTCGGATATCCATGCGGGCTCGCAGTACTTCGTGCCCAACATGCTCAACCGGGCCCTCGTCGAGGTCAACGACCTCGCGCCCGATCTGGTGGTCGTCACCGGAGACCTCACCAACATGGGCTTCCGGCAGGAGTACCGCGAGGCCAAGGAGTACCTCGACCGTCTGCAGTGCCCCCTGACCATGGTCGTACCGGGTAACCACGACAGCCGCAATGTGGGCTACATGCACTTCGAGACGCTTTTCGAGCGCCGCGACTCGGTCATCCGCACGGGCGGGTGCACCGTGGTGGGGGTGGACTCTACCGAGCCCGACCTGGACAACGGCCGCATCGGGCGCCATAGGTACCCGTGGATCCGCGACGCGCTCATGGAGCAGCCCGGCGACTTCAAGATATTCGCCCTTCACCATCACCTGCTGCCCATCCCCGGCACGGGACGCGAGCGCAACGTGGTGCACGACGCCGGCGACGTTCTGGAGGTCCTCGTCGGCTGCGGGGTCGACCTGGTCTTGTCGGGACACAAGCACGTGCCCTACGCCTGGCGCTTGGAGAACATGTTCATCGTCAACACGGGCACGGTCTCCACGCTGCGCCTGCGGGGCACCACGAAGCCCTGCTACAACGTGATCGACATCGAAGGGGAGAGGGTGACGGTCACTCGACGGTACCCCTTCCACGGCGGCGAGGTGGTCGTCGAGTTCGACGCCGCGGCGTCGACCTACATACGGCATGACGCCCACCTCGACCGGGTGATAAGCGACCTGTGAGCAGCCCGGAGGGCGAGGGCGCCGGCGGCGGGTCCGCGCCGGGACACCCGGGCTCCCCTCGCCCGGCGGTGGTCCTCATCGACGGGGAGCACTACCCTCCCGTCGTGGTGGACGCTCTCGAGCAGCTGGCGCCGCGCTATCGCTTCCTGGCGGCTGTGTTCCTCGGCGGGACCGAGAAGGTCGCGCCGAGCGACCCGGGGCGCTGGGCGACAGAGGCGGAGAGGATATATAACCTGCCCGTCGTCTCGGGCCCCGATCAGGTCGCGGCGTTGACGGCGGCTCTCGACTCGTACCGGCCCGAGGTGGTCGTTGACGCGAGCGACGAGCCTGTGGTAGGGTACCCGGGTAGGTTCCGGCTGATCAGCCACACTCTTGCCCGGAACGTCACGTACGAAGGGTCCGACTTCCGTTTCACACCCCCTCGGCTCGACCGCATCGCCACATCCCCGTCGCTTTCTGTCATCGGCACAGGCAAACGTGTCGGCAAGACGGCGATCAGCGGGTATCTGGCCAGGCTTCTGGGTGAGACCGCTGAAGCCGGAGCCGGCTCCCGCAGCGGTGGCGGGGCTTCTCCGGCCGTGGTGGTCGTCGCCATGGGACGAGGCGGTCCGGCCGAACCTGAAGTGATAGATGGCAGCGCGGTATCCCTGGGCAGCGAAGAGTTACTCAGGTGGAGTCGGGCGGGTCGTCACGCCGCTTCCGACCACTTCGAGGACGCCGTCCTCAGCCGGGTCCTCACCGTCGGATGCCGCCGGTGTGGCGGTGGGCTCGCCGGGGAGCCGTTGGTCTCGAACGTGGCGGAAGGCGCCCTGCGGGCGAACGAGCTGGGCGCCGGGATGGTGGTCTTCGAAGGGAGCGGTTCGTCGATCCCGCCGGTGGCCACCGATGCCCGCCTACTGGTCGCCGGGGCCCATCAGCCTCGCGGGCAGCTGGCGGGGTACCTGGGGACGTACCGGGTGTTGATCAGCGATGCGGTTGTCTTGACGATGGCGGAGGCGCCCCTTGCAGACGTTGGTGCCGTGCGAGACTTGATGACGGCGGTGGCGCAGGAGAAGCCGGGTATCCCGGTCATCCCTGTGGTGTTCCGGCATCGGCCGGCGCAGGACGTGTCCGGGCGGAGAGTGGCCTGTTTCTCGACCGCGCCGAGTGTCCAGGCACCTTTGCTCAAGCGCCACCTCGAAGAGGAGCATGGATGCACTGTCCGGTTGTGGTCGGGCAACCTCTCGGATCGGCGTGCTCTGGCTGACGATCTGCGGGCGGCGGAGTCGACCGATGTGGAGCTGTTCCTGACCGAGATAAAGGCCGCGGCCATCGACATGGTGGCTGTGGAAGCCGAACGGCGAGAGCTGCCGGTGGTCTTCATGGACAACGAGCCCCGGGAGGTCTCGCCGGCCCAGGAAGGCGATCTCGCCGAGACGTGCCGCCGGTTGGCGGAGATAGCACAGGAGCGCTACGAACGCCGTGGATGAGAGCAGCGAGAGGACGAGCGCTGAGGGTGGCGATCAGATCCAGATTGTCAACCAGCAGCACGGGATCCCTTTTTCAAAGGGCCTCCTCGCGCAATCCCTGACGGCGACGGGCTTATCCCCTGACCGGGCCTATCGGGTGGCGCAGGAGGTCGAACGCGAGCTTCGCAGCCGCAGCGTGCTCCGTGTGAGCATCGACGAGCTCCAGGGATTCGTCGCCCGCATCCTCGGGGAGATGGAAGGACAGGACTACCTGCAGCGCTACGAGAAGTGGTACCGACTCGGTCTCGAAGATCGGCCGGTCATCATCTTGATCGGCGGCGCCACCGGGGTCGGCAAGAGCACTCTCGCCACCCAGCTTGCCAGCCGCATGGGCATCGTCAGGATCATCTCCACGGACTCTATCCGTCAGGTGATGAGGACCTTCTTCTCCCGAGCCCTCATGCCGGAGATCCACTTCTCGTCGTTCGACGCGGGCAAGGCCATTCGCGCGCCGATGGGGACGTACCTGGACCCGCACGTGGTGGGCTTCGTCGAGCAGGTGGAGATGGTGAACGTCGGCCTGGCCGCGATCGTCGACCGGGCGGTCAAGGAAGGGACGAGCCTGATCGTGGAGGGAGTCCATGTGGTCCCGGGGTTTCTGCCCTTGACGGGTAAGGAGAACGCGGTCGTTCTGCCGATGATAGTCGTGGTGCGCGACGCCGAGTTGCACCGCAGCCACTTCCTGGTGCGCGAGCGCGAGACCATCGGGCGGCGGCCCGTGCGTCGGTACCTGGCCAACTTCGAAGAGATACGGCGCATCCAGGAGTTCATCATCGGTCGCGCGGCTGAGGAAGGTGCGTTGTTGATCGAGAACGTCAACATCGACGACACTGTGGGTCTCGTCGTCGATGCCCTGTACGAGCGCATCGCCGCGTCTGAATCACGAGCGGCGGCGGGTGTGGCGTGAGCGAGATCCGAGGCGGGAGAGGGAGCCGGGAGATGTCGACGAGCCCAGGGGAGGTCGACCAGAGCGGCATGGGCCCTCCATGCTTGTGCGCCGAGTTCACCCGTGTGACCGAAGCGGCGGCGCTCGCCGCGGGACGCTTCATGGGTCAAGGGGACAGCGTGGTCGCCGACGAGGCCGCCGCGGAAGCGATGCGGGCGGCTCTGCGAGAGCTGCCGGTGACCGCCCGGGTGGTGATCGGAGAACGTGAGGAAGGCAGCGCGGGAGGAATCCGCGTGGGCGATCGCATCGGAAGCGGCAGCGTGGACTGCGACATCGCGGTCGACCCCCTCGAGGGCACCGACACGGTGGCCCGCGGGCAGGGCGGGGCCATGAGCGTCCTCGTGGTAGGCGCGCCCGGCCAGATCCTCTCCCTGCCCGACATGTACATGCAGAAGCTGGTCGTCGGTCCTCGTGCCGCCGGTAGCATCGACATCGAGGCTCCGGTAGCCGACAATCTGATGGCAGTCGCGCAGGCCTACGACCGGTCGGTGGCCGACCTCACCGTGATCATGCTCGACCGGCCCCGACACGAGAGCTTGGTGGCCGATATCCGCAAGGCGGGGGCACGTATCAAGCTCATCGCTGACGGTGACATCACGGCTTCGATAGCGGCTGCCGTCGACGGGACGGGCGACCACCTGTACATCGGGATCGGGGGTGCAGCCGAAGGAGTGATGACCGCAGCCGCTATGCGCTGCCTCGGCGGGCAGATCCAAGCAAAGCTGTGGCCGCTCTCTCGCCGAGAGGTCGAGAAGGCGGCGCAGCATGGCATCGACGATATCGAGATGGTGCTGCACACGCACGACCTGGTCCTCGGCGATGTGGTCTTCGCGGCCACCGGTGTCACCGGCGGCGACTTCTTGCGTGGAGTGGACTATTTTCGAGAGGGCGCCCGGAGTCACACCCTGACCATGTGTACCCGCTGCCGGATCGTGCGCTTCGTCGACACTATCCACCTTTTCTCAGACGAACGCCGGGAGATCCGGCTGTGAACAAGACGACCCGGGGTACGACCCCCACGACCCATGACCCCCAGGAGAACGTGATAACAGACATGGAACCGACCGTAGAAGAGACAGAAAAGACCACCGCGGAGGACGGCGCCACCACCGTGGTGGCGCCCGAACCTTCCGCCGCCGAACCCGCCGGCCCTGACGGCGACGTCGCCGCTACCCTCACCCCTGAGAAGGAGGCTCCCTCCGAACCTCCGGCACCGGCGGCGTCCGCGAAGGCCGAGGCCGGCGCGCCGGCACCGCGTCGCGCGCCCGCTCGTCGCCCTGCGGCGGCGCGTCCTGCCCGAACGCCCCGCGCCGAACCGACGAACGGCGAAGGTCCCGCTCCTGCCGCGAGCGCTGAGCCCCCTGCCGCGGGCCGGGAGGCTCCCGCCACACGCGCCGACGCTCCGGTCGCGCGCTCTGAGGCTCCCGTCGCCCGCGCGGCGGCAGGTCCGTCTGTGGGGGCCTCTGACCGCCCGGCCTCTGGGGAGGCGGGGCGACCCGTGCGCCCCGAGCTTCCTGAGCAGCTCGAGCGCCCGGAGAGGCCCCAGCGGCCGCCTCGCCCGGACCGGCCCCCGCTCGCGGAGGGGCAGGAACGGATCGACAGCCGGGAGCGGGGCGACCTCATCGAGACCGAGCCGAGGCTCGTGTCCGACCTGCACGTGGTGGCGTCGGAGCTGGGCATCAAGAACTACCGCAAGTACTCGAAGCAGGATTTGATCGTGAAGATCCTGTCGGAGCAGGTGGCCGACCGCGGGGTGCAGTACCGCACGGGACTGCTCGACGTCCTTCCGGATGGCTTCGGCTTCCTGCGGACGCAGGGGTACACCCAGTCCGACAGCGACATCTACGTGTCTCTCTCGCAGATCCGTCGCTTCAAGCTGCGCCGCGGCGACGAGATCACCGGTCAGGTGCGCACGCCCAAGGACAACGAGAAGTACCACGCTTTGCTCAAGATCCAGACCGTCAACGGCCTCGACCCCGAGCAGGCCCGGCACCGGCCCAACTTCGAGCAGCTCACGCCGCTGTTCCCCGACCAGCGCCTGCGCCTCGAGACCCAGCCGAACCGCATAGCGCCCCGGATCATGGACCTGGTGTGCCCGCTCGGGAAAGGCCAGCGCGGTCTCATCGTGTCGCCTCCCAAGGCGGGCAAGACCACCATCTTGAAGGAGATAGCGAACTCCATCGCCGAGAACAACCCCGAGGTACATCTCCTGGTTCTGCTCGTGGACGAACGCCCGGAGGAGGTCACCGACATGGAGCGCTCGGTCAACGGGGAGGTGGTCTCATCCACCTTCGATCAGCCCTCGGAGAACCACCTGCAGGTCACCGAGCTGGTGCTCGAGCGGGTCAAGCGCTTGGTGGAAGTGGGCAAGGACGTCGTGGTGCTCCTGGACTCCATCACCCGGCTCGCGCGGGCGTACAACCTGGCGGCGCCGGCCTCCGGGCGCATCCTCTCGGGCGGGGTCGACTCGACCGCCCTGTATCCGCCGAAGAAGTTCTTCGGAGCCGCGCGCAACATCGAGGAGGGCGGATCGCTGACCATCCTCGCGACGGCGCTCGTCGAGACGGGCTCGCGCATGGACGAGGTCATCTTCGAGGAGTTCAAGGGCACGGGCAACTGGGAGGTCCACCTGACCCGCCAGCTGGCGAACAAGCGGATCTTCCCGGCCATCGACATCGAGAAGAGCGGTACGCGCAAGGAAGAGCTGCTCATGGAGGGCGCGGAGTCCAAGATGGTGTGGAAGCTCCGTTCCGTGCTGCACGCGCTCGACCCGAACGCGGCGATCGAGCTCCTCATCGACAAGATCAAGGACACCAAGTCGAACTTCGAGTTCCTCGACGGCCTGCGCAAGAACACGCGGTAGCCGGTGCTGAAGAGTGATGCTCCGCGACCAGCGGGCCAGGCACCTCCGATGAGCGCCCCTCGTGGCGGAGGGTCGCCGGGATGAGTGCCCTCATCGGGGTCGAGGGGATCTTGGTCGGGCATGCCACCGACGCGGTGGGCGGGACCGGCTGCACCGTGGTCGTGGCTCCCCGCGGCGTGGTCGGGTCCCTCGAAGTGCGCGGCGGCGGACCCGGGACACGCGAGACGGATCTGCTCTCGCCGTTCTCGTCGGTCAACGAGCTTCACGCGGTGGTGCTCGCCGGCGGGAGCGCTTTCGGCCTGGCCGCCGCCGACGGCGTGGTCCGCTATCTCGAGGAGCGGGGCTTCGGCTACCAGACCCCCTTCGGGCGGATCCCGCTGGTCCCGGCCGCTGTCATCTACGATCTCGGACTCGGCCATGCGACGAGCCGTCCCCGGGCCGAGGACGGATATCGGGCGGCAGCGGCCGCGGCGGCCTCCGTGGAGGAGGGGTCGGTGGGCGTGGGAACGGGTGCGACGGTCGGCAAGATGCTGGGCGAGGAGGGCTGGATGAAGTCCGGCTTCGGCGTCGCCAGCGTCGCTCTTCCGGGTGGCGTCACCGTCACCGCCATGACCGTCTGCAACGCGTTCGGCGATGTGCTGGCGGAGGATGGATCCATCCTGGCCGGGGCGCGCACGGGCGGGCTGGGCCCCGAGGAGGTCAGGGAGGGAGCCGCCGTTCGCGACGGGCGATTCCTCGACAGCCATGCCTATGTTCTGACGGTCTCGGACCATCCCCGCTTCGACGCTCGCGCCGAGCACACCACCTTGTCCGTGGTGGCCACCGACGCCCGTCTGGACAAGACTCAGTGCGGTCAGGTGGCGCGGATGGCGCACGATGGGCTTGCCCGGGCGATCAGCCCCGTCCACACCCCGATCGATGGCGACGCGGTGTTCGTCCTCTCCGCCGGCCTTCGGCCGGTGACCGTCTTCCAGCTGGGCTGCGCGGCGGCCGATGCCGTCGCGAGCTCTATCCGGCGCGCGGTCCGCTGTGCCTGGAGTCTGCACGGTGCCCCCGCCCTCGAGGATCTGTAGTCGGTGAAGACGGCATGACGGTCGCACCCGAAGGGACGGCGTCGCTTCCCGAGGTCGTGGAGAGCAAGGACGGCCTTCGGGCCCGGCTCGAGGCGGCCCGGGTGGCCGGCATCGCCCAGGGCCGCCCTTTTTCGGTCGGACTGGTGCCGACCATGGGGTTCCTGCACGAGGGCCACCTATCGCTCGCGCGGCGGGCGCGCGTCGAGAACGACCTGGTGGTGATGTCCATCTTCGTCAACCCCACCCAGTTCGGCCCGGCCGAGGACCTGGACCGCTACCCGCGCGACCTGGATCGCGACCTCTCCTTGGCGGCGGGCGAGGGAGTGGACCTCGTCTTCCACCCGTCGGCAGAGGAGATGTACGCGCCGGGGCATTGCACCTGGGTCGACGTCGAGGGCTTGTCGGAGGTGCTGTGTGGACGAGCCCGGCCTGGGCACTTCCGCGGGGTGGCGACGGTGGTGACCAAGCTGTTCGCGCTCTGTCGACCGGACCGCGCCTACTTCGGGCAGAAGGACGCCCAGCAGGCCCTGATCGTCCGTCGGATGGCCGCAGACCTCGATCTGGGCGTGGAGGTGGTCGTATGCCCCATCGTGCGCGACGCCGACGGCGTGGCCATGAGCTCACGCAACGCCTACCTCACCCCGCAGCAGCGGGCGAGGGCTCCCATCCTGAACCGGGCGCTCCGGGCTGCGCAACACGCCCTCGAGTCGGGTGAGCGCGACGCCGGGGCTGTCAAGGACGCGGCCCTGAAGGTCCTGGCCGAGGATCCCCCGGACCGCGTGGATTACGTCGAGGTCGTATCCGCGGACGACCTCAGAGAGCCGCAGGTCGTCAGAGGCGAGGTCGTCGTGGCCGCCGCGGTGTTCTTCGGCGCGACACGGCTCATCGACAACGTGCTCGTCAAGGTGCCCTAGGGGGCTACTTCTTCTCCCACTTGAGGAGGTAGGCGACCTGGCTCAGCGTGCTGCCCTCCAGGATCTCGCCCCGCAGCCGGTTCTCTCGTTCGAGGACGTCCATCGCCCGATTGGTGTACTCGACCGCTTTCTCCTTGGGTATGACGCAGACCCCGTCGTCGTCGCCGACGATCCAGTCGCCCGGCGACACCGTCACCCCTCCGATGCGGATGGGCACGCCGATCTCGCCGAAACCCTTGGGCTCGCCGGCAGTGGGCGTGACGTGGGAGGAAAAGAGCGGAAAACCCAGCTCGCGGATATCGCCCGTGTCACGGGCAGCTCCGGCGATGACGACGCCCGCCAAGCCTCTTTGGATCGCTGAGTTCGTCGCCAGCTCGCCCCACACCGCGGGCAGCACGCCGCCGGCGTCGATGACGATCACGTCGCCTTCCTCGGCGACGTCGATGGCCTCCACCGGTTTTGCCCAGTCACCGGGATAGGTGCGGACCGTCACGGCCCGTCCGACCATCTTGGCGCCCGGCGTTCGAGCGACGATGCCGGGAAGGTCGCCCGAGCGGTGGAGTGCATCGGATACGTTGGCGGCGGAGACCCGCAGGAGCACCTCGCGCAGATCGTCCCCGCTGGCGCGGACGAAGTAGTCTGACTTCACCGATACCCGGTGGGCGATCGCGTGCTTGATCAGGCGCGTGGCCTCGGTGGCATCGGTGGCCTTCGTGATGGCGCCGCCCACGATGACGATGGCTGCGCCGGCCTCGACCGCCTCGCCGGCGGTCTCGGAATTGATGCCGCCCGCGACGGCCACGGGGATGGAGACCGCGGCGGCCACCTGCCGGAGGATGTCGAAGGGCGTCTTGCCGGCCATCTGCTCGTCGATGGCCACGTGGATGCCCACGTAGGAGGCGCCAAGGGCCTCGACCTCCCGGGCGCGGGCGACCGGGTCGGCCACGCCGATCATGTCCACGATGATCTCGGCTCCGTAGTTGCGACCGGCTTCGACGCACTCGCGGATGGTGGCGTCGGAGGCCAGCCCCAGCACCCCCACCACGCGGGCCCCCGCTTTAGCCGCGTACTCGACCTCGGCTCGGCCGGCGTCCATGGTCTTCATGTCGGCCACGACGATGTGTTCGGGCCAGCGGTCGCGCAGGGCCCGGACTGCCTGCAGCCCCTCGCTCTTGATGAGCGGAGTCCCGGCCTCCAGCCAGTCCGCGCCGCCGAGCACCGCCTCCTCGGCAACCTTGAGGGCCCGCGGCAGGTCGACGAAATCGAGAGCCAGTTGCAGTCGCGGAGCGCCGGGTTTCGCGCTGTTCGCTCGAGGGGTCTTTTCGGCGGCTGAGCTCATACCGCTGTCACTCCCATCACCTGCGCCACCACGGTTCGCTCGCGCGGTCGTTCGTCGAAGCACACGAACACCACCTCCTGCCAGGTGCCCAAGCACAAGCGGCCCTCACTGAACGGGATGGTGACCGAGGGGCCGAGCAGACCGGCGCGCACGTGCGAGTGTCCGTTGCCGTCGCTGAGAAGCAGATTGTGGGCATACGGCTGGTCGCGGGGGACGATCTGATCGAACAGGCGCTGAAAGTCGCGCACCGCGCCCGGCTCGAACTCGAGGGTCGTGATCGCGCCCGTCGCCCCCGGGGCGAAGACGGTGAGGGTGCCGGCGATGAGCCCTGTCTCCCGCAACACCTGGCCGAGCTCGTCGGTGAGGTTGATCACGTCGCCCTCACCCCGGGTCGAGAAGCGGAGACGATGGGTGCTCACGGTGAGCGGCCCGGTCACCTCGTCCGCCGGAGCGGCGGCGCGGGCGGGCGTGGGGTGGGCCGGGGCAAGGACCGCCGGGCGGGGGTTCATGGGAGGGCCTCCTTCGTGAGGGTCTGCAGAGGGGTATCGGCGAGAAGAGCGGCGAGCGCGGCGACGGTCGCGGGAGCGACCGTCGCCCTCAACCGCACTATTTCCAGGGTGGCCTCACCCAGCCGGCGGTACATGGGGAGGTGTGCCGGAGCCCGGTCGGCCAGCTCCGAGATGTGGGCGGAGACCGTGGCCACGTCGCCTCGGCTGAGCGGTCCGGTGAGAGCCGCGACCGAGCCCTGCTGAGCCAGATTGTCCAGGGCGCCACGCATCAGAGGCAGGAGGGCAGGCAAAGCCTCGCCGGGGGGGAAGCCGGCCTGGGTGAACAGGTCCTCCGCGACGTGGGCCACAGTGACCAGATAGTTGCTTGCGATCGTGGCCGCCGCATGGTAGAGCACGCGGTCCTTTTCCTTGAGAAGGAAGGGCCGTGCTCCGACGGCGTGGGCGATCCGCTCGCCGAGAAGCCAGGCCTCGCCGGCCGTCTCGGGCAGCCCTGGCGTCACCGCCATCGCCGTCCCCTCCAGGCGACGTGGCCCCGAGGCGGGGTCGCTGAAGGTCTGGAGGGGATGCACCGCGAGGGTCAAGGCGCCGGCGCGCCCGCATGCGGCGAGAGCGGCCGTCGAGGTGGCTCCGCTGGTGTGGGCGACCGCGAGGGGCCACGAGGCGCCGATCGTCCGGGCTGCAGGGCTTGTGCCGTCGGCGAGGGCCTCGGCGAGGGTGTCCGCCACGTGCTCGATCGCGTCGTCGGGCACGCAGACCAGGTACAGCGTCGTTCCGGCGCCGGCGGCTACCATCCCGGGGATATCGGCGTGGCCAAGCTCGCCGAGGAAGCCCGCCGCTCGGCGGAGCCCGGCCGACGTGGCGCACGAGTAGGCGGAGAGCTGCGCGCCGGCCTGCTGGAGCGCCAGCGCAAGCGACGTACCCAGGCGACCGGCGCCGATGACGGCGAAGCGGAGTGCCTCGAGGGTGGAGCGAGGGGGAGAGGGAGAGATCCCCCGAGCGTGGGGATTCTGATCGACGATGAGAAGACCTTCCGTTCCAGTTCTGGGGACAGATACCAGACTCGGTCGTGCGCTCGCGCGCGGAATACAGTACGGCCACCGGCCGGAGTGCCGTGCTCCCGGGTACGCCTCTGGAAGGTAGACATCCCAGATGACGGCATTCGACCGCAGAATAACATCGGGGTCGGGTCGACGCAACCATCCCGAGGGCCGGGGTCCAACATCATCGTGCTCGCGCTGTATCTGTTACTCTGCTTCCTGATGCCCCTCGACATCCCGGGAAAGACCACCTGACGCGGAGGATCCGGCCGTGCCCCAGCAGCGAGAGGGTTGATGTCGCCCTCTGACGAGCAGCTCAAAGACGCAGCTGGAGCCGCGGCCCGGCTGGGTTCCCAGGCGGCGGCGCTGCGCGAGTGCGGACTGTGCCGTCTCTCGGGAGCGCGCACCCAGGTCGTCTTCGGCGTCGGCAGCCCGGTGGCCGACCTCATGTTCATCGGCGAAGGGCCGGGCTTCAACGAAGACAAGCAGGGGGAGCCTTTTGTCGGGGCCGCCGGCAAGCTGCTCACCGAGCTTCTCGCGTCGATCGGTCTGAAGCGCGAAGATGTCTATATCGCCAACGTGGTGAAGTGCCGCCCTCCGGAGAATCGAGACCCCCTTCCGGACGAGATCGCCGCGTGCAGCCCGCACCTCATGGAGCAGGTGAGGACCATCCGCCCCAGAGTCGTATGCACCTTGGGGCGTTTTGCCACGCGGCTGATAGCGGAGACCGACGCCGGCATGGGCGCCGTGCGCGGAAGGGCCAAGTCGACCGTGGTAGCCGGCGTGCCGGTGCTGGTGTTCCCCGTGTTCCATCCGGCTGCCGCTCTCTACACTCCAGCGAACCGAGAGGTCCTGCAGGCCGACTTCATGCGGCTGCGTCGGCTGCTCGATCGTGGAGTCGAGGCGCTTGCGGGCGCACGGCCTCCCGATCCTGATCCGGCCTCGCCGCCCGACGCCTCTCCTGTGGAGGCGCCGGGCGTTCCGCCGGCCCGCCCAGCTACCCCTGACGACGCCTCCGCGTCAAGCGACGAGAGCGGTCCCGGACACCCTAGAACGGGCGCGGCCGAGCAGCTGCCCCTCTGGTGATGGACGGTGAGACCACGCTGATCGACGAGACCGTGGACGAGGCCCGGCTTGCGGCGGTGGCCGTCCGCTTCGCCCGCGCTCTCCGCCCCGGCGATCTCGTGCTCCTCGTCGGTCCCCTGGGAGCGGGAAAGACGGCGTTCGTGCGCGAGGTGGCGGGCGCTCTCGGAGTGACCGACCCCGTGAGGAGCCCCTCGTTCACCATCGCCAACGTGTACGCGGGCCCGGTCCCCGTTCATCATCTCGATCTCTATCGAGTGGAAGACCTGGCCGACGAGGACACGCTCGACCTGGAGGAGTACGTCTCGCCCGACGCCGTCACCCTGGTCGAATGGCCCGACGCGGGGATGGACCGTTTGGGGCCGGCGGGATGGGTCGTGCAATTGGAGCACGTGGATCCTTCGACGCGCCGGTTGCGTGTGCTGGCCGCGGGGCCCGACCAGGTGACGCGCTGGCAGGCGAGCGACGCGTGACGCGGTCCGCTCCCCGACCCGCCGGACGCGCCGTCCTGGCCCTGGACACGTCCACCGACGTGTGCGCCCTTGCCCTACTTTGCATCCGGGACCCCGAGACCTCGGACGGGGGCGCCCCGATCCTGACACTGGCCGAGGTCACCGTCAAAGCGGGCCGTTCCCACACACGCATGTTGCTGAGCCTCGCGGACCAACTGCTCTCCGCCACCGGGCTGGGCGTGAGCGACCTCGAGGCCGTGGTCGTAGGGACCGGGCCGGGCACCTTCACCGGTGTGCGCATGGGCGTGGCGGCGGGGCGGGCCCTCGCTCTGTCGCGGAACATACCGGTCGTGGGCGTGTCGACGCTCGCCGCCCTGGCAGCGGACGCCGCCTCTGCCGTCGACAGCGTCGCCCATGAAGGCATCGACTGCCTCGTGCCCGTGGTCGATGCCCGGCGAGGCCAGCTCTTCGCCGGCGTCTACCGGAGGATCTCGGGAGACCACGATCCCAGCCGGGGACCGTGGGTCCGCGAACAGGCCTACTCGGCGGTGGAGCCCGAGGCCCTCGTGCGCTCGATGGAACCGGGCAGCCTTGAACGTGCCCTGCTGGTGGGCGACCCCGATCTTGTGGGGGACATGCCTCTGCCGGTGTATCCCCGGCTCGTCGCGGCCGGGAGTCTATTGCGTGGGCAGGGGCTGCTGGAGGAGCCCGACTTACGTCTGGGCGGCTCGCGCCTGCTCCCCTGGCTGCGCGGGCGGTGGGCCGAGGAGTCCGATACGCCTATCGATCCAGGAGCGCCCGGCAGTCCGGAAGCGGTTCGTCCCCTCTACGTCCGCTCCCCCGACGCCGACGTTCACATCACCAGGATGCGTGACCCGTGGGCGCGGTGAAGCCGCTCACCCCTATCGTCATCAGGCCGATGAACCGCGACGATCTTGCGGCGGTGGTGCGGATCGAGCTCGAGGTCTTCCCGTGTCCGTGGTCTCTCGCCTCGTTCGCTTCCGAGATCGACAACCCCCTGGGCTTCACGCGCGTCGCCGTGGATCACGAGCAGGCGGTCGTCGGCTACCTCGTGGCCAGGTTCTACGGCGACATCTGGCACGTGATGGACATAGCCGTGCGGCCGGACCTTGCGCGGACCGGAGTGGGCGCGAGATTGGTCGATGATTTCCTACGTGTATCCTCCGGCACTGACGTCACCCTCGAGGTCCGGCCCACGAACACGGCCGCGATCGCTCTGTACGCAAGTCGGGGGTTCATCGAGGCGGGGCGGCGGCGGCGCTACTATCAGGACAACGGCGAGGACGCCTTGGTCCTCGTGCGCTGGGGGTCTCCGACGACATGACCCTCCTGGCGATAGAGACCTCGTGCGACGACACCAGCGCCGCGCTGATGAGCTTGGATGGACGGCCGCTTTCATCTCTCGTGTACAGCCAAGACGCGATGCACGAGAAATACGGCGGTGTGGTGCCCGAGGTGGCCAGCCGCGCCCACGTGGAGCGCATCTCGCTGGTAATCCGGGAGGCGATGACGGGGGCCGGCGTGGGCATGGACGATCTCACCCGCATCGCGGTCACGGTGGGCCCCGGTCTGATCGGCGCACTCCTCGTCGGCCTGCACACCGCGAAGACCATCGCGTGGTCCCGCCGGCTTCCCCTGACCCCCGTGAACCATCTGCACGGGCACCTGGCCGCGGTCTGGCTGGCCGACCCGGGGGTCCCGTTCCCTCACGTGACCCTCGTCGCGTCCGGGGGACACACCGCCCTGGTCCGGGTCGACGCCCCGCGGAGCTTCCGCCTGCTGGGCCAGACCCTCGACGACGCGGCCGGCGAAGCCTTCGACAAAGGCGCGCGCTTGCTGGGGCTTGGTTATCCGGGGGGAAGGGAGCTCGACGTGCTGGCGGAGACGGGGGACGCCTCTGCCTTCCACTTCCCGGTGGGGCTCCGTCGCGGCGGGAACCTGGACTTCTCCTTCTCGGGGGTGAAGACCTCCCTCTACTACGTCTTGCGCGACATGTCGCCGGACGAGCGGGCGGGGCGTGCCGCCGACGTCGCCGCCTCGTACCGCGCCGCCCTGGTGGAGGCCCTGGTGACGAAGTTGCTCGCGGCTGCCAGGGCGGAGAGAGTGGCCGCCGTCGGCGTCGCGGGCGGCGTGGCGGCGAACTCGCTTCTCCGTCGACGTCTCGCGGACGACGGACGGTCGGCTGGGTTGCGTG
>JAJZQZ010000158.1 GCA_021802965.1 Actinomycetes bacterium | reverse complement strand
CCCCAAACAGGTTGGCCCCAAACAGGTTGGCCCCGGACAGGTAGGCCCCGGACAGGTTGGCCCCGGACAGGTAGGCCCCGGACAGGTTGGCCCCGGACAGGTAGGCCCCGGACAGGTTGGCCCGGGACAGGTTGGCCCCGGACAGGTTGGCCCGGGATTTCACTGCGGCCTCTACGGCGGCGCGCACATCCTCGGCGCCGTGGGCGACGAACAGCTCCGTGCCATCCGCCCGTCGGATCGTGAAGTCGCTCATGCTGCCCTCGTCGGCCAGATCGGCACCGTCGCCGCTCCTGCTTCTGCCAGCGCCATGTCGTCGGCGGCTGGTTTCATGTGGTTTCGTGCTCCGCCACCCACCTCCGAGAGGGTCGGTAATCGCAGTACCCGGACTTCGTGCTTTCGTCGCGGGCCGTGCACTTTTGTCCATAGGCGGTCTCTTTCCAGGCTCGCTTGTGCTTCGGGCACTGCGGCCCATAGACGCCGTCGGGGGCATCCGCGACCGCCTCGGCCCGCGGCGCCTCGTCGGGAGCCGTCCCGTAGGCGGCCCAAGCGGCGGCGTCCTCGTCGGGGGCGGAAGCGGCGGCCGACCGGGAGGGGGTCGGCCGACCGCCGCGCCGCGCTCCGGCAGGAGGGAATGACTGCCGGTCGGAGTGTTCGGGGTGATCGGCGTCCTCGACGTCCTGGGTGAACAGGCCCGAGGCGGCCGTGGCGCGGAGAACGCCGTCCACGAAGGAGCGCTTCTCCGCGATCTTGCAGACGGTGTTCTCCAGGTCCCACGGGTTCGAGGCCGTCTCGACCTCGCGCACGCGCTCGTCGGTCTTCTCGACGTTCGCGCCGCAGCCGCCGCGGTCAGGGATGCACCAGTAGGCGCCCCGGCTGGTGAGCCTGAGCGCATCAATGACGCCGCACTCGGGGCAGACCAACGACTTGCGCGCCGGACGCTTGTTGCGTTCCTCCCACACGTTGGCCGCCCCGTGTCCAGTGGCCACCACCGGCCCGTCGAGCGAGCCCAGGTGCAACAGGCACTTGACGAGGTACGTGTAGGGCGGCGCGCTCACGCCGTCCCCCACGAGCCGCTGGGGCTCGAAGTCCGCCGCGTAGCGGTAGAAGTCGGCCAGTTTCTCGGCGCCCGGTTTCAGGAGCGTGGGCTTGCCCCGAGTGCCGGGCACTGCCCCGAAGTCCACGCCCTCAGTCATCAGCGAGCGCTGGATCTCTTCGATGCGCGCCCGGCCGCGCTTCAATGCCCCGAGCCGGAAGCCGAACTCCCCGTCGCTCATGGCCGCGAGGGCGTAGGTGCCCGCGGTCACGTCGGCAGGCGCCAGGGCCCGCGTTTCGTCCACGGCCACCATGGCCGTCTCGTCACTCATGCTGCCTCCTCCGATCCGAGTGACACCACGGCCTGCCCGATGGCGCAGCCGGGATGCCCGAACTCGGGCAGCGGCGCGCGATAGGGGCACTCGGCGCAATAGTCGAGCGCCACACCGAAGAGGGCGGGATCGCGCTGCTCCATCGCCGCGCGCCAGTGGGCGGCGTGCATCTGGCCGAGCGTCACGTACTCTGGCGGGCAGGGCCGCTCCAGCCACTGCCAGTAGGGCTTCGTCACGCGGACGTACACGTGGTAGGCCAGGAACGCGGGCAGTTCGCCGCCGTGCTCGGCGGTGTGCAGCAGCGCGTAGACCGGCATCTCGGGCTTCGTCCAGAAGCGCGAGGGGCTGTAGGAGCGGCTCGACGTCTTGACATCGATGACGCCCGGGCCGTCGTAGTCGGGCGTGCCGACCACGTCCTCCCAGTGCAGCGAGCGGCCGTTGTCGCCCTGGATCGTCAGCCCCTCGAGCGGGATGCGCTCGATGGGCGTGCCAGCGAAGCCGTCCGGCTCGACGTCGGCGGCGAACTCGCCGCGCACGGCCTTCGTGCGATTGGGCAGCTCGCCCGTGAGCTTGCGCAGGGCCGTGTGAACCTGCAGGCTGAACACGGCCTCGTCGATGGGCTCGGACGCCGCCTGCTGCAACGCGAGGGCCACCGCAGTCCCCGTGACATCGAGCAGGTCGGGCTGCGTCTCACCGCTGAGACGCGCCCACACGAGCCGCGCGTGCGCGTAGTCGACGGCGGTGCCGAACAAGACCTTCTCGGGCATCGGGAAGCGCAGGCGCCGCCCCTCGGCGTCGCGCACCGTCTCGGCGTAGAACGCCTTGCGCGAGCAGGGCGTCATGAGGGTGGACTTCGAGATACCCGTTCTCGCCGCGTCGATCTCCTTGGAGATCATCACGACACGGGCTCCGGGTCGTGGATCTCGGCCGCGCGTGCCCGTATCAGGCGCGCAATGCAGCCGGCCGGGTGGACCACCAGCCCGTGGATCTTGAGGGGGCCATAGAGGCGGGAGAGCTCGCCGCGCCGCCGTTCGTACTGCTCGGCGGCGCGCAGCGCCGCGCGAGCTTCGGCCTGGTCCGGGCGGGACATCAGAGACCCCACCGCGCCAGCTCGCCGTAGTGGCGCGCCTCATGGGTGAGGCGGCGGCACTCGGCGCAGAGCCGGACGTAGGTGACGTGGCCGTGGCGGTCGGTGTGGGCGGGCACGAGACCACGGATGTGGATCTCGGAGCCGTGACCGTCCCGGTGCACCATCCAGCGGCTGGCCCAGTGGCGCCGCTCGGCCGTGAGCCTGTCGCGCAAACGGATCTCCGTCTCGCGCATCGAGGGGCGGAACCATCGACCCGGCAGTGCACGGGTTGCGATGGTGGCTATCATGACGAGCGCCCTCCTGTAGGGTGCCGGTCCGTCAGGGTTCCAATCTGGGCGGACCGGCCTTCACATTCCGTGGCCCTGGAAGCGTCCTCTCTGCGTTCCCTCCGCGCTGCGACTTCCTAATAGAGAGTGTGGCAGGCGGAGCGGCTATTGTCAATAGGGTAGTTCGCGGCTGACCCGCGGAATGTGGGACCGATGTTACGCACCTTTGTAGCGCCGTCAAGCCCTTTCGCAGCGCTGTTGCGATGGACAGGTGTGCGTCGTCGGTGTAACGTACGTAGCACTTACATCCGCATGAGGGACCGCGTCGGCCATGAAGCGCGACGCGGCACGACGGGTGACCGGCACGTGGATCCGGCGCTGCCGGACCGATATGGACCTCGTACCCGCTGATCTTGCCGCTGCTCTCGCTGCGCGAGGACTCGCGCGCAGCACCCCGACCATCCGAGCCTATGAAGCGGGGCGCCGCATACCGCCCGAGCCGGTGATCGCGGCCCTGGCCGATGTGCTCGGCTCCGAGCCCCCGCCCGACGAGCTGCCCCGCGACCTCGATCCGGCCGTGGTCGAGGCGCTGCGCCTCGTCGTGCGCGAGGAGCTGACCGCCTTTGCCGGGCCTATGGGCGCAGCGCTGGCCGCGCTACTGCGGGCCGAGGGCGGTGGCGAGGACCCCGCGATGGGCTACGCGGTGGAGCAACTGCAACACTGGGCAAGTGGGGGAACCACTCCGTCGCCACGGCCCACAGTTGACCGTCGCGCCAGATCGGAATAGCGAGGAAGCTGCCCCAGCGATCGGCGATGTAGACGAGGCGGCGCAGGGGCCGCTGCTCGGTCCACACGCGCTCAAGGATGCGCAGGATGGCGCTCGCCTGCGGCCCCGCGATCGTCTCGCGGATGGGCACCCCGACGCGGTGCTCAGTGGTGGCGAAGAGGGCCTCGTCGGCGCACACGAGGAGATGCGCCGGCCCAGCCCACAGGCTGCGTACGACCTGATCCACGCGTTTCCACCTCTCGCCCACCCCCACAGGAAGGAGATCGCTCAGCTCCCGTGGCACGCGAGAGCGGGACGATGATGGGTCTCTACCGTAGGCAGCCTGTCACCCGGACGCAAGGCCCACCCCCCGCCCGTTACGAAAACTCAATGCGCGGGACGGCAAGAAGCGCCGGCCGTGCTACCCCGGGGGGAGGGGCGGACGGCCGGCGATGGCGTCTCGGATGCAGTCGAAGCAGACCCGGTTGAGGGCGGGCTGCACGACGTTGCTGGAGCTGCGTGTCTCGCCAGTCGGCCCATACGTGACGGGCTTCATCTGGCGGCAGCGGTGGCAGATGCCGGGTACGGGATAGTGATCACGCCCCGACGGCAGGGGGCCACGGTCGGCAGTCATTCATGTGCAGAGGAGACGAGCCCAGTCGGTGAGCGGCTTGCCCTCCCCGTACAGCGTCACGACGCCGTCGATGACCGATGCGAACGACATGGTCATGCGCGGGTAGGCGGTGAGCGTCTCGTTGGCGTAGCCCATGCGCTCGGGATCGGCGATCGTGCCGATCTCGAAGCCATAGAGGGCGTCCACGTCGGTCGTCTGCTTCCAGCCCGTGCGGTGGCCGTTGGCCCCGATGATGTGCTTGCGGTACTTGGCCGCGTAGAGCCGGGCCACCTCGCCGTCGTTGCCCTTGCGGTAGTCGGCGAAGTGCGTGACGAGGAACTCCTCGCCCCCGGACGAGAGCGTGAGGTAGTCGAGCTCGGTCGTGTTGATGCGCTCGCGCAACTCGCCGGGCAGCCCCACCATGTCCATGACCTGCGCGAGCCGAATGTGTCCATTGCTGATCCGCACGATCCGGTTCCGAATATGGTTGCCCGGCAGAATCACCATCTCGTCGTACCAGCGCAGCGCGGCCACGAGGTGCTTGCGGGCCGACTCCAGCTCGGCGGGGAACTCGTAGTCGAGCTTCTGGCCGAGTTTCAGCCAGGCCGAGAAGGCGTCCATCGTGAACGCGTCCCCGGCCAGGATGAGCCGCTTGATGCCGAACCTCTCGCCGACCGCGATGGCGCGGCCCCACATCGTCGGGTTGGTCAGGGGAAAGTGGGCGCAGCCGACAATGACGGCATCCCCCTCGACCTTCTCAACGAGCTGTGGATACCACTTGAGATCGAGGTTGGGCACCGCGAGCGTCTGGCGGAAGACGCGGCGGCCCTGCTGAAAGGCACTGAAGGTGCGCTCCGGGTAGCGCGCATGGAAGGTCGGCCAGTCGAGCGTCGAGGCGGCGCGCGATTCCTCGTCGGCCCAGAGGCGATGCTCGCCGCCGCCCGTGTTGAGTCCCAGTTGCACCATGCGCTTCGAGGTGGCCCCGTAGCTGCGGCCGAGGGCCGCGGCCATCTTCCGCAGCGTCGCGCCCTGCGCGGCCATCGCGCGCAGCTGCGTCTCGGCCTCGGGCGTCCAAGGCGCGTAGTCGCGCCTAGCGGACACGATGCGACTCCATCAACCTCCTATTGCTTCGGGAGTCCGAGCCACGCGAGGAGCCCGGGCGCGTCGCGCCGCAGGGCCGATACGACGCCATGGCCGACCGCGCTACACAGGACGAACAACAGGGCCTCGGTAGGGGCGATGTGGAACGTGCCGCCGGCCGTGATCTGCGCGAGGTAGGGCGCCACGTTGAGCGCGCCGACCGAGGCGGCGGCGGCCTCGAGCGCGTCCTGCAGGAACTTCGTGACGACGGGCGGGAACAGGTCCGCGATGGTGACCGGCGCGGTGACGCCGCCGTGGGGCGTCAGGTCGGCGTCGTTCATGATGGCGAGTTCGCCCTTGACGGCGCCGTGGTCGATGATGACCGCGCGCTGGTCGGGGGAGGTCTGTCCGGGCGAGTAGATGCCGGTCGCGGCCGGGTAGTACGCGAGCTTGGTGAGCGGCGTGACGCCGTCGAGCTCGTAGATCTGCGCCCCGAGCGGCGCGTCGAACCAACCGGGCGTCCCGGTGAGTGTGACCATCGGGTTCTCCTGTGAGGGGACGGCGCAGAGCACGGTCTGGTTGCCCGAGAGGCCGTAGGCGTAGGCGGAGACGACGGCGTCGGGCCACACCTCGCCGCGGTAGCCGCCGTCGGCGGGCGCGAGCGGGTCCATCACGTAGAACCCGGCATCAGCGTGCAGGGCGAAGACGGCATGGCCGCCGGTGTACGTCGGGTCGAAGCGGTTGTAGGGCGCCGGCACGGCACCGTAGAGGCCCTGGATGACCATGCCGCCTGAAAACGCCTGCAGCTGCGCGAAGGTCGGCGGCGTGGCGTACAGGCAGCCGATATCGATCCCGTAGTGCGCCGCGCAGAAGGCGGCCATGCTCGCGAGGTCGTCGCCGCCGGGCTTGTCGGGCAGGTCGGCCCCGGTGTTCTTCCCGTGGGTCAGCCAGTCGAGCAGCATCCCCACCGAGCGCGGGGTGCAGTCGTCGATCTGGCCGTCGGGGTCGCCGCGTTCCGACTGGAACGCGGGCAGGTAGCTCTGCTCCGACTGGGCCGCTTGGGCGGTGGCGATGATGTTGCCGACGTAGCTCGTCGTGTTGCCGTTGGGACCGCCGGTCAACCAGTAACTGGCGAACGCCCCGAGACTGGTGGCCCAGCCCCACGTGCGGTACTGGCCGACGAGGTGCAGGTAGGCGGCGAGGCCGTGGCTCCAGTCGGGGTAGGCGGCGTAGGTGTAGCCATTCCCGGGCGCGTAGGGCGTGGCCCCGAACTGCGTCGTCCAGGACGCCCACAGGTTGTTGCCCCAGCTGTGGGTGACGGTGGCGGCGCCCTTGCTGCCGAGCGACGACTCGGCGGCGAACTGCCCGAGCGCCACGGCCGGGTCGACGCCCGCAGCCGTCACCTGCGCGTAGAGCGCAGCGGCCTCCGATGCGACGGGCGAGCCCGCGAGGGCGGCCGTCCACTCGGCGAGGGTGAGTGTGGGCGGCCCGAAGACGGGACTCGATGCGGTGAGCATCGGACCTCCTAGCGTGTGAAGACGACGACGACGAACGTGCGCCCATCGCGGGTGCTGGCAACCCCCGCGCCGTCGCGCGTCCAGTTGCCCTCGATGATGGCGTGGTGCTCCGAACTGGCCATGAAGGCGCCGTTGAGCCAGACGATGGCCTCGGAGCGGGGGAAGGTGGTCCAGCCGATGATCTCGCCCCAGGCGTGCGGCCGGAGGCCGGCCGCAGTCATGAGCGCGCCGACGTAGCCAACGCCCGGGATCCAGTGGGCGAAGTAGCCGCGCTGCGCCATGTCCTGCGCGTGCGCCAGCGCGACCGCGTCGAGGCGCAGGTCCTGATGCAGCCAGCGCGTCGCCGTGAGGCTGCGGTCCTTGTTGACGAACCACAGCATGTGGCGGGCGGGGAAGGCGACGGGCGCGTGGAACGCGAGGACGAGGGCGAGGAGGAGCGCGAGCATGGCCGTCTAGTGGTGCTCCTTGAGAGCGAGCAGCGCGGCGGCCACGACGAGCAGCCAGCCGGCGCCCGAGAGCAGCAGGGAGGAGGGCCGCAGGCGCTCGCCCTCCCATGCCGTGAACCCCGCGTACAGCAGGACGACGAGGCCCGTGGCGAGCAGCAGGCCGATCATCCGAACACCCGCCGGAAGGCGTTGACGAGCGCGGCGCGGATACGCGTCGAGCAGGGCACGGCGGCGCTCATGTCGCGCCCCGTGAGGGCGCGCCAGTCGGCCCGCAGGTCCGCGATCGAGAGCCCCGCGACGAACTCCGTCGATCCGAGGTGCTCGGGCCAGATGAGCGCCCACGCCTCGTCGAGCTGGTAGGCGAGGAAGGCGTCGGTGGTGTCCATCACCTCGGCCCACGTGATGACCGCGAGCCGGTCGGGCGACTCCGCGTAGCGGCCAGCCATGACGGCGTGCCCGCCCCACTCGCCCGAGGGCACGTGGTCCCACGTGTGCTGCGAGCCCTGCGCGGTCTCGAGGTTCACTCCGAGCAGCAGCGAGCCGAAGATCGCGATGGCCGCGCGCAGCTCGTCGAGATTGGTGTGATCGACGGCCGCGAAGGCCACCGGGCGCACGCCCGCGATGCCGCCCTCGATGAGGGCCTCCAGCATCGTCTGCATGTCCACGCCGTGGTCACCGGCGTGCGTGGCCGGGTCGAAGTCGGGGTTGCCACTGCGGCGGTACAGATCGAAGATGTCCGCCTGCGACACGACCTGCGGGCTGCCCGTGAGGTACGTCGTGACGAGCAGGCGGTCGTTGGCCACCGACACCGGGCCGCAGTCGGCGTAGCGGTCGTTGCCGCCCAGGATCCACGATGGCACACGGGCGAAGTGGTCGGCGGCGGCCGGGTGCGGCGGGATCGCGCCCGTCAGGTAGTCCCCGAGGCGCAGGGCGGGTGCCCGCTTGGGGGGTCGGCGTCCGAGTGCTCGCTGCTGCTGCATCAACCTCCGGGCAAGAAGAAAGGGCCGCCGGGAGGGGCAGACCGGCGGCCCTTGTCAGTCAGTAGGCGGGATCAGATCGGGGTGCCGTCCCCGTGGTAGCGCCCGGCCTCGAAGGCGCGGGCGGCGGCGGCGAGCTGCTCGATCAGGATGACGAACAGGCCGGGACCCAGGATCACGAGAAAGAGCGTCACGCTGCCACCTCCGCGAGCTTC
>JAJZQZ010000157.1:5145-8444 GCA_021802965.1 Actinomycetes bacterium | reverse complement strand
TGGTCACACGCCCGGGTGTTCACGCACGCCGGGCGTATCTTTGCCACGATAGCACCAGGGTCAGAAAGAGGGGCCATCCCCCTCCCCCCCTGTTTTCGCCGCCTGAAACGCGCACGCCTCCGGGTTCTCCGGCCACGGGTGCGTCGCTCCGCAGAGCGCGCAGGGCCGCGCGAACAGGCGCCCCTTGGGCGGCTCCGTGGCCTCCTGGTCCGTGGCCCTCTCCTGCTCCCGAGCCAGCCTCTTCATCGCGTACACGGTGGCCATGCGGGCGGCTCGGCCGTAGCCCTGGCGGCTCGGCCGTAGCCCTGGCGGCTCATGGCAGCCTCGCGATCTTCAGCAGGACGAGATACCCGAGCAGGTCGTCTATCGCGTCCTCTCCGAAGGCGTCCGGGCGGTTCCTGATGCGGTTCAGCTTGTCGTCTATGCGCGCTCGGATCAGCTCCTCTGCCGAACCCTTGGCGAAGATGCCTAGCGGGTGCAGGGCGCTGTCCCCGTACGCCTCGTTCTTGGCGCAGAGCATGGCGGCGAGGTCGGTGCAGATAGCGTGAATCGCGGCTTCGGCCTCGGCGCTCACGGCTTCCTCCGATGCTGATCAGCGTTGGGGCAGGTCGCGAAGTGGGAGAGGTACGTGTCCTGCACCTCGGCGATGGGCGTCGGATCCTGATCGCCGACCTGGGCGCCCTCGAAGCCGACGAGGACCATGCGCTTCTCGGGCTTGGCATCCAGCGGCATCGCCTTGCCTCCCCGGGTCTTGACCCAGATGATCTCCGCCCCGCAGCTCTTGCATGTCGTGCTCACCACTCCACCCCCCGGAGCCCGATGATGCAGGCGCCGACGTCGTCGAGCTCGTCTCGCACCCGCTCGGGATCTCGCGTCACGACAATCGCCCAGACCACCTCGGCCACCTCCTCCAGCAGGATCAGCAGGCGGCGCCACGTTGCCACACCAGGCGCGCCTATCCATTTGCTGCCGTGCTTCTCCTCGGCCCGGTTGGCAGCCTTGAGCATCGCGTTCAGACTCTCCATCCGGCTCTCTCTCACGCCGCCTCCTCGATAGTCACGATGGTCATTTCTCTCTCTCCGCGGATTACTCGCGGGCTTTCGGTTGCCACGAGGTCGTGCGTGTCGTCCGGCAGGTAGCCGCCGAGCACCAGGGCATCCTGCAGGTCCTTCCACAGCGGGATCGAGAGGTTGTCTCCGTCCCGCCGGCGTATCGTGGGCGCCACAACCACGGCTCGCAACCTCACCGGCGCCCGGAGCGGCCGCGGGCAGACGTTCCCCTTCTCGCGCAGGAGCGCAAGGACATCGCCCTGGAAGGCCTGCCGGTGCCGCTGCTGCTTCGACCAGTGCAGGCGCATCCAAGTGTTCAGGCTCATGGGCGCATACGGCAGGGTGAACACGTAGGTCAACAGAGCCGCCCCTGCCGCGTTCCGCAGGAAACAGGGGCCTCATTGTCTGACTTCCGCATGGACGCCTCGGCGACTTCCGCTTTCCTTGGTGGCATGCGTTCCGCATCGTGCCCGAAGAACAGACCGTCGGGCTCCAGGAATTCCGCGAGCAGGGCGGTCGCGCAGTCTCGTCCCTGCTCACGGTAGATCACGCCCAGGAACTCGGCCGTCGTTGGTGCGACGCCGAGATCGGCGAGTGTCCGCGTCACTCGATGGGCTCCACGTCTTCGCCTTCCTCGGCCTCCTCGAGCTCCTCACGCACTCGCTTGTAGTAGGAGTGCTCGGGGCACTTCCATGCGTGCTGCTTGGGATCCTCTCCGCACTGCGGGCAATGGCCATCCGGCACGGGCTTGGGCTCCGGGAGCTCGTCGACCAGGATCAGGGTCTCGTTGTACCCGGTGTGATCGCGCTGCGCGTGGGGCGCGTCGTACTTCTTCGGATAGAGGAGGCCGCCGCCGCCACAGATCTTGCACTCGTGCCACGAGACCCAGCCCTCGGCCTGTGCCTTCCGATAGCCGTCGGGCTGCTTGTCTCCGTTCGCCCGGACCGCGCATTCGCAGAGCTTGGCGACTGCGGTGGAGAGCTTCTGCTCACCGACCTGGAGGCTTTCGATCCGGACGAGCTTCAGGCCGACCTTGCCGCTGCCGAAACCGTAGATCTCCTTCCCCCCGTACTCCTCTCGCCGGGTGACCCCGAGGCCCGACTCGGCCACGAAGAAGCGAGCCGTGACCGTGACCTCGCGCCCCTTCTCCAGGCGCCCCTCGCCGGCGAGCTCGAGGAGCTCCTCGGCCGGGAACTGCTGCGAGCCGGAGAGACTTACGGCCACCTTCAGGTTGATGAAGCGGGAGAAGATCTGGTCGTCGAGACTCTGCTGGCCTCGGGTGGTGAGTTCGCGACTGTCGCTCATCACTCGCTCCACTCTTCGCCGGTAGGCTCAAGCCCGGCCAGTGCCATAAGCTTGACCTTGACCCGTCCCTCACGCTCGAACCACTCGCGCTGTTCCTTGGTCAGCTCGTCTCGCTCGGTCCGCTTGACCCAGGCGGCCCCCGGCATAACGACGTAGCCGGACGCCCGGATCTCCACCACGGCGCCAGGGCCCAGGGTGGTCCCGTCCAGGTAGGACTCGTACTCGGAGCGGGTGAGCTCGATCGTGCCCGAGATGGCCACCTTGACCATGGGCACGTCGCGGGGTTTGACGGGCGGGAAGAGCGTGTCCGAGAGGGTGAGCTGCTCGACAGCCCGGTCGAACTTGTCCACCGGCATCGTGATCGACTCGCCATTGTGCGGGGTTGAGATAGTGATGGTGCTCTCTTCTGGCATGGGTACCTCCTGCAGATGTCGCTGGGCGCGTAGTGCAGCCCGGGCCTCGGGCTCGCAGTGGTAGCAAGGGCGGATGCGGCCGGGGTGGGTGGGGCAGGTGTTGTAGCGGGTCACTCCCCCGCCTTCCCGTACTCGGGGTGCTGCCCGTTCATGTGTCGTTCAAGGTCGACGAAGTGCCGGTTGCAGCAGGGGCAGACACCGTTGCTTACTCGCTTCTTGGTCTTGGTGAGCTGGCCCTTGATGGCCGCCTTGGAGCGCTTCTCGTCCTGCCAGCGCTGCTCGTAGAACCGGCCGTCGCGCTTGGCTGTCTCCAGTTGCCTCTGGAGCCGGGCGACATCGGATTCCTTGAACACGTTCGTGTGACCGTTGGGGCAGTAGAACTGCTTGCCGTCGGCCCTTCTGCGCTGCTCCAGGTCGTCGGTGATCGCGAAGACCACGCCACAGGAAGCGCAGTCGAGGACGGTCAAGGTGTCCTGAATCTCAAACCGGAATATCTTGACTCGGGCGCTCATGTCACTCCTCCTCCGCTCCC
>JAJZQZ010000157.1:0-5135 GCA_021802965.1 Actinomycetes bacterium | reverse complement strand
CCGGGCACCTGTCGAGCGGACAGGTGCAAACGTCACAGTCACCACCCACGCAGCGCACGGGCTCGTCGTCGGGGGTCGGCGCCCAGTACGGCCCCACCGTGAGGTAGTCGCTAGTCATCGTTCACCGCCATGGAGTGGTACGCCTCGATCCAGTCCGGGAATCCGCGCTTTGCTACCTCCGTCGTTATGAGCGCCTCAATGACCGCAATATCGTCATCACTAGCGGGCCACGGGTCCGAGCACATGAAGAGATTCAGAAGCGCCCGTAGTTGCCTGTCAGTCATCGTCGCCCTCCTCAGAACGGGATGTCGTCATCGCCAATGAAGTCGAGCGCCGCGAAGTCATCGGGGGGTGATGGCTGAGACTCGGGCGTCGAGTTCGGCGCAAGGACACCTGACGGCTCCTGAGCGGCCTCTCGGGGTAGCAGCCGGGCGATCTTGTGGCTCGCGCGTTCAATGCCGTCAGAGCCCGTGTAGGGCTCGTTCACGACGACGATCTTTCCCTTGCGCCCGATGAACTTCTCGGTCTCTATCCGCATCGGGCCCTCGGCCTTCGCCCCCAGGCCGATCAGGGTCTCCTTGAGCTTCCACAGTGCCTTCTCAGCCAGGGACGTCATGAGTGTCCCGCGGGCTCCGGCCGTCTCGGGTTCGATCGAGGCGAACGTCCAGACGAGGAAATCGTCCTGCTTGCCGGGCTTGCACTCGATGCTCACCACTTCGGCCACGTACGTGCCCTCGCTGAGCCACCGGCCGCCCACCTCAACACCTGTGAAATCGACATTGAACACGATCATTTGGCACCGCCTTTTCCGCCGTTCTTGGCGGCGTAGATCTCGGGGAACATGACGCGATGGAGAACTCCGTAGTCGAGAGGGATGACCGGCGGGACCTCAGTGCCGGCCGGGACTCGGATCTTGGCCCGGCGTCCCTTGGCGGGGACGGTCTGGCCGACGTAGGTCGAGCGGCCTTCGTCATCCTTTTGTGGACCCGCGCAGAAGATCACGGCGTCGACCCAGCCGCACAGTTCATCGGGCAGGGTCTTGCCGTTCAGGGCCGGCCGGATGATGGCTTCTCCATCGAGCTCAATCTCCTGGGAGAGCGCGATGAAAAGCACGTTCAGGGGCAGATCGCGGAAAGCGCGGCAGAGCTTGCGCATCCGGTCGATGTTGTAGCCCCAGTCCGATTCGGAGGTCAGATCGTTGTAGCCGCGTTTGACTCCGGGGAACTTGCGGACGATGTACTCGTTCAGCTTCTTCTGCACTTCGGTGAGCGAGTCGATGACCACGCTCTTGTAAGTGTGCTCACCATGCTTGAGATAGGAGAAGGCCTCTTCCAGGTCCTCCCACTGGGCGATCTCCCAGATATCAATCCGGCGATCGCGCACCGAGAGCAACCCGGATTCGGCCGAGAGGAAGAGCACGGATGGGAACGTGGCTCCGAACGTGGTCTTGCCTGTGCCGGGAGCGCCGTAGGCCACGACCTTGGCGAAGTCGAGACCGAGGTCACCGGCCTGTTTGATCTTAGGATTCGCGCTCATGCTGCTTCCTCCAGCTCTTCGTCGTACTCTTCGTGCTTGCGCTCCTTGCGGTCGAAGTGCTGCTCGAGAAGCTCGTCTGACCATTCGAGACAGAGCGACCAGAACGGGCAGTCCCAGGTGCATTCTTTGGCTGGGCTCTTGAAGGTGAAGCCGTCGGCCACATAGCGGGTCGCGAAGTAGATGCGCCGGCCGATGTCCGCGAGCTCGGTCTCGTTCCGATAGATGGCCTCGCGGTAGTAGAAGGTGTTGCCCTTTTCCCGCAGGATGTCGAGAATCTCCGCGTAATCGGCCGGGTCCTGGTCGCGGTCTTCCAGCGCGCTCAAGAACACGTCGTACGTGGTGTCGATGTCCTTGCGCTTGGTCGTGGTCCCGTCCTTGTTCAGGGCAGGAACGACGGGAAGCTTCTTGCGCACGATGTTGTAGTAGACGCCCACGGGCAGCCCGTAGGTATCGACCGCGCCCTGGATGGTGCGAGGTAGCCGGTGACGCTGAGCCGCTTCCCGAAAGCCCCAGAGGTACATGCCGGACTGTTCGTCCATCTGCAGGGCCTTCAGGTTGTTGCGGTCCCAGTTCTTCCACCACTTGTTTTCGAGTAGCCAAAGCTGGCCACCGATCACCACGAGACCGTCAAGCTTGAAGCGGAAGTCGTAGCGGGTAGAAGCTCGCCCCTCACCCGTGAGCACCGGGACCTGTCCGGCGAGCTGGCAAGTGATGATGCGCTCGAACGGATCGTTCGCCCGCGCGTAGGCCACGTATTCGACGGCGAGACTGAGAAGCAAGAGCCAACGGTCCTCGATCTCCTGCCACTCCTCATCGAAGAGGCCGGCCGTTCGCAGGCGCTCGTCCTCGCGCTTCTTCTCTGCGGCCATGGCGTTCACCATGGCGTCGATGTCGTACCCGCCCGTGTCTCTGAGATGCAGGTACAGAGCATTCATGCCGGCGTCGGCGATCGTGCCCTCGCGGAAACCGGCTTTCCGGCGGCGCGGGGTCAGAAGCTCGTCGTACTCCAGGTGCCCCCGATACGCACACCGGCGACGGGAGCGAAGCTCCGAGTAGGTGACGACCTGTTTCATGACGTCACCTCCGAAAAGCTCATGTGCTTTGACAGTTTCATCTTGGTCTCCTATGCTGCTGAAGTGTGTGTGGGAGGCCTCTTCGGAGGCCTCTTACTATTGCTGGGCTCGGTCCGTCACCGGCGCCCCCTTCCGTCGCGTGTAGTTGACGTGCCCCCGTAGGAACTTCTGGTAAGGCCCCGTGCGCTTGCCCTTGTTCTTCGCTCGCAGCGTCTGTTTGCCGCAGCCACAGGCGCACGTAGGCGCTTCTGCGTCGGGCACCTCAGGCACCTCCCGCCCGGCCCGCTGGCAGGGTGCACACACGGGGTCTGGGTTGCCGCTCCAGAGCCGCGCCTTGCAGTACAGGCAGCGCCGCTCCGGGGCTTCCTCGCGCACCAGGGGCACGATCGGCCGGGTGCGCAAACGGACGGCGGGGTGGTTCACGGTGGTCCTCATCGTCCCGCCTTCCGCAGCGCCCAATACCGGCCCACGTTGCGGCGATGCGCAGGCTCGAAGCTCCAGCGTTCGAGCAGCTCGACTAGCTCGTTCGACTCGACAATAAGTTGCCCATCCTTGGTTGCGAACCGCTCGGTCTCTACCTCAGCTAGCCGACCCACACCGAACGACAGATTGATGCTGGTGTAATGGTCACGTATGTCCAGGCCGAGCGCCCTGATTAGCTCCCGGTGTACCAAGTCCAGCGACTCGCCAATCACGGCATCCCCCCCGCCGCCCACGGCTCCCATCCGTAGAGCACGACGCCGTAGGCCAGGATGATGAGGATGCCGAGCACGATCATCCAGCGGTCCTTGTGGAGCAGCCACTTCATGCCGCCCGCTCCCCAAGCATCCGCTGCACCTGTGACCGCCGCTCGGCCTGCTTTATCTCGTCGACGTGAGGGTCAACGATGGCCTCGATGCGCGACACGGCCATGAGCACGTAGGACTCGCTGCAGAGGCGGCGCAGCACGGCGCACTCCTCCGCGATGGCTAGTATCTGGTCGTCGGTCACAGTCACTCCTCTCGTTCGCGGTCATAGGGACGCAGCCGCCGCGTCTGGTCGTGTCGCCGGTCGTTGCCGGCGGCCATGCGGATGAGGGCCCAGATGAGCAGGGCCAGGGCGACCCAGATGGCGGGGCCGATGAGGTAGAGGAGAGTCATGGGGTCTCGTCTTCGAGGTGGAGAGCAAGAACGCAGCCACCTCTATGCACGAGATGTTCCCCTACCTCCGACCGCGCGCCGCAGAGTTCACAGCCTTGCATGTCGGCCCATTGGCAGGGATCCACTTGGATTGGTAGATACCAGATCACTCTGTCTTCCAGCGCCTCCCGCAGCCGTGCCACCGTGGCCCGTTCTCGCTGAATCCAGGCGACGGCGTTCTTGTTCTTCTCTCGCTCAGTGTCGAGGGCTTCGAGTAGTTCTTGGACTGCCTCAAACGCCAGAGATATCGCCTCCTGTAAATCTTCAAAGTTCTCGTGTGGAGCGAGCACCACCCGATTCCCGGGGCCTATGCTCGCTAGGGGGATAACTGTGGTCGTGCTGGCGAATGCCCTAATCTCAGCTTCTCGTTCCGGTGTCATGGCACCACCACCCCCTGCGCCTCAAGGAAGCTCCAGACCTCCGCCCGACTGAGCCACGCAAGCTCCGTCCGCGGCACCGCCCACCCTGAGAAGTCCGAGTAATACAGCGCCCTCGTGAAGTTCTCCGCCCACGACTCAGACGGCGAGTGCTGCCACCAGCCGGCCTGCGGGTACGTGCGCCAGGTCGACGAGGGGAAGCCGTGCGCGGTCTCCGCCTCGAGCCACGCGGCGTAGAGCCCCGGCTTCGTGATCTGCAAGACGTGGCCGATCTCATGCGCCACGAGGCCGCTGAAGAGCGGATTCATGGCCGTGTTGCCGAGGTCCACACGCAGATGCCCGTCCGGCTGGATGCTGGTCCGGGCGCTGTTGTTGAAGCTCCACGGGTTGATGCGGAACTCGAGCGTGGCGGGGAGCGCGGCAAGGACGCCCGGGTGCTCGGAGGCGACGTTGCGGATGGTGGCGTAGCGGCCGTCTGAGTCGGGGCCGTGGATGACGTAGGCGTTGGCGCGGGCCATGTCTGCAGCCAGCCACACGAACGCGATGATGGCCCAGACGATCAGGATGATGAGGAGGCGGGTGCGGGTGCTCATGTCAGACCTCCGGGAAAAGTTCGGGACTCCAACTGAGCGCCTCGGCACAGATGCGGAGCGCTCGGTCACGGCGCAGGAGTGACAACGCCCGTGAGCGAATCTGCCGCCGCGCGAGCTGCACTTCCTCGGACGTGACCGCGACGAAGACGCCGGGGTTGGTCGGCAGCGTGACCACGGGCACGTGCTGCACCGTGACCAGCTCCTCGATAGCCGCCCGTACTTCGCGGTCGCTCATGTTGGTGAGGCGACGGAGGGCGGGGATGGAGGTGGCCGATGCCCTCCCGTGAGGGCCCAGACAACAACACCACGCGCCGCAGCCAGAGGCCCCACCGGGGGCGGAAGGAGGAACGGCCGCGCGTGGCGCGCGACCCCTCACCG
>JAJZQZ010000156.1 GCA_021802965.1 Actinomycetes bacterium | reverse complement strand
ACTGCTCACGACGAGGGAGGAGACCCTCGAACTGCTGGGTCTCGACGAGTTCGTCGACCTGGTCATACCCCGCGGTTCGAACTCGTTCGTGCGCTTCGTCAAGGACCACACCCGCATCCCCGTCCTCGGGCACGCCGACGGCCTTTGCCACCTCTACGTGGACGTCGCGGCCGACCTGGCCGAGGCGGCGGCGATAGCCGTGGACGCGAAGGCTCAGTACCCGGCGGCATGTAACTCCATAGAGACCCTGCTGGTGCACGCGGAGATCGCGGATGATTTCCTGCCGGCCGCAGCCGCCGCGCTCCAGGGCGCGGGCGTGGCGCTGCGGGCCGATCTCACCGCCGGCGCCATCCTCGAAGCCTCCGGCATCGGCGACGTAGCGGCTGCGACAGAGGAAGACTGGGCCACCGAATACAGCGCGCTCGTGCTGGCCATCCGCGTCGTGGATTCGCTGGACGCCGCCCTGGCCCACATCGCCGCGTACGGCTCTCGCCATACTGAGGCGATCGTGACCGAGGACCGCGAAGCAGCCGAGACCTTCCTCGCCCGGGTGGACGCGGCCGGCGTCTTCCACAACTGCTCCACCCGATTCTCCGACGGCTTCCGTTACGGCTTCGGCGCCGAGGTGGGCATCAGCACCCAGAAGCTGCCGCCGCGAGGCCCCGTGGGCCTGGAAGGCCTGGTCACGTACAAGTACGTCCTACGAGGCAAAGGGCAGGTCGTCGGCTCGTACAGCGGGACGGGGGCACGACCCTTCACGCATCGAGACCTCTGAGCCGCCTGGGAGGCTAGCTCCGCGCCACCAGCACGGCCACCTCGACCAGGGCCACCGCCACCGCGACGGCCACCACCACGGCGAGCACCAAGAGCAGCCCGGGCGGGCTCCACAGCATGATCACCAACGCCCCCAGAACGAGGACGGCCGCCCGGGGCACCCCCGCGTTGCGATCCAGCCAGGATTCGATCGAACCGCTCCGACGGGGCTCAGCACCCGAGGACCGCATCCGGTCGGCGACGAACGCCGCCACGGCCACGACGACGGCCACCAGGAAGAGCACCCGCGACATCCCGACGAGGTAGCGCACGAGGGTATCGAAGACCGATCCCCCGGGCGGGAACGATTCGAGGCCCGAGATGGCGTCTATGTACGCGCTGCGCCCGGCGCCCAGCAAGGCCTTCAGCAATGTGACCCCCGCCGCCAGGCCCACGCCGCACCACATCAGGGCGCGCAGTCGCCGGGTCGACATCGCGACCGCTCCGGCGAGCAGCAGGATGGTCACAAGCGGCAGGAACCAGGACAGGGTGTCCAGAGCGTTCAGGGCGGTGCGCACATGGGTGAGGGCGCCGGACTTGAAGAGGGTCAGACGCATGCCCGGCGTCGTTGGATCGCCGTTCGCGGACACGTTGGGCAGCCTGTTGAGGGCCGTCACGCCCACCGCACTGAGGTCGACGGTCACCTCACCGTTCTCGATGGAGCCATACTTGTTGTCCCCCTTGATCAGGTCGACGACCACCTTGTGCGAGGACCTGATGCTGGTCCTCCAGAGGGATTCGAAGTAGGGCGAGTGCACCAGGACGTTCACCCCCTCCACCACCGCCGAGTCCAAGACCTCCCCCATCGGCTTCAGCACGTCGCCGAGTCCAGGGATGATCTCCGCGGCGGGAGGCGTCGTCTCCCGCCGGTCGACGACTTTGAGCAGCTCGGTCGACACCCGCTCGGCCACCAGATCCTGGACAGCCGGGTCGGAGGCCAGAGGCGCCATCGTGTCGACGAAGCGGTCCTGGTTCAGGATCGTGGCGTCGAGCCAGACAGCCGTGACGGCGAGCGGGGTCAGCAACGCCGCGAGCACGATCATGATGGTGACGAAGATCCGCCGGCCTGAGCGTGGAGTCGCGTCCATGACGGGCGTCTACCCTCGTCCTTTCCCTAGAACGCTACTGTCAGCGTGGGCGAACCACCGCCCGTGGTGGCTCCCACTCGCGCTTGCGGCACCCATAGTAGTACAATCCCGGACTGTGAGAAGGGACGATCGCTCCACCGACCAACCCGCGGGCAGATCCGTCTTCCCAGCCCGATGAAGAGCGGACGCGCCGCCGCCCCGGTCATGGGCGGCATCCGCTGGATGGTCCTGGCCATACTCTCGTGGGAGGTGGTGCAATGGGTGCGCGAGTTGGCGCCCGCATCCACCGGATCCTGGCCCATCAACCCCGTGGAGATCGCCCTTCTGACCATCGTGCCCGCCTTCGTGGCCTTTGCCTTCGTGCGGCTCTTCCTCGCGTGCCTGCAGGCCGGCTACGGTTCCCTGAACACCTACACCCTCACCGCGAGTCCCTGGGCCTGGGCCTTCTGGTTGGGCCTGGCGGTCGCCATGGTCGGCCACGGGACTCACCTGACGGCCAATGCGCTGAACGAAAGCCTACCTGAGGTCGTGCGCCACGGGGAGTACGCGACCCAGGTCGAGTTCCTCGACGAGCAGCTCGGGCACTGGCTGCTGGGGGGCGGCTTCCTGATGGTCACCGCGGTCGTCACGGCCATGGGCCAGGGTGCGGCGCAACGGGTGTATGGCGGGGAGCGCTGGGTGCTCGCGGCGGCGTCGGTGGTCACCTTCGGGTTCACGGTGGTCTTCATCGGCGTGGAGGGTCAGCAGCTCGTGCCGGCCATCCTGGGCTGCGGGCTGTTGGTCGGGCTGGCACTGCGGGCGCTGCCGCCCCGGGAGATGAGCTACGACCCGGTGAGCCTCGCCATCATGCCCGGCGTGACCCTTGCCGGCCTGGTCCTGCTGGCATGGGGCCTCCTCGTCGGCGGGCAGCCGAGCTGGCCCTGGTGAGCCCACCCCGCCAACGTGCCGCCTCGCTCCTCGGCCGCGGTACCCGATGGTATAATCCCGCGCGGTCCTCGCACGCGGAGAGATGTCCGAGCTGGCCGAAGGAGCACGACTGGAAATCGTGTAGGCGGGGGTAACCCGTCTCGAGGGTTCGAATCCCTCTCTCTCCGCCATCAACACGCCTACACTCCGGAAGTGGCGATGATTCGACAGATCCCCTCCCCCAGCCTCCGCCAGACCGCCGTCGTCCTGCTGCTCATGGCCGCGGTGGCGGCATCGGCCTGGGGATGCTCGGACGGCGGCGCCTCCACGACCACGGCGCTCTCGAGTCCCTCGGGCTCGGAGACCACCGCGCCGGCCGGCGACGCCACGACCGCCACCACCGCCCAGGCGCCGGACACGACCTCGCCCGCCCCTCCTTCGACCTTGATGACCCCGGAGAGGAAGCAGCTGGCCCAGGACCTCAAGGAAGCCGGGCAACTCGGCCTGCGCCTGGCCGAGTACCTGCAGCAGCAGGGCGCGCCGGCGAACGACCCGCGCATGGCTCTGGCCTGGGGGCTCAGAGCGATGGGCCAAGCGGCGACGGTGAAGGCCGCCCTCCTGGACAGCCAGCGAGATCTTGCCGACCAAGCCCTGGTGGAGATGAGAAAGCATCTGGGCCGGGCCCAAGCGTTCGCGCAGGGCGACACCGCGACAGCCATCGCGGCCGCACAGAAGGACCTTTCGGCGATCACCGCCAAACCCTCCGCCGACCCCAAGGCCGCGGCGACGGCCATGGATGCCGTCATGGACGATCTCAAGCCTTTGCTCGACGCGGCGAAGGCCATCATCCCCGAGACGACCACCCCGACCTCGACGTCGTAGTCGCGGGCGGGCGGCCCCCGCATCGGCCGTCAGGTTCGACTGCTATACTGCCCCTCGACCGTGCTAGGTGGGGAGGTAGCGGTGCCCTGTACCCGCAATCCGCTATAGCGGGACTGAATCCCCACCCGAGGAGCAGGTTTGTGGGGACATGCCGTCGCCAAGTGGTGTTGACGACCAGGTCCTGCGCAATGGGAATCCGTGAACCGGGTCAGGACCGGGAGGTAGCAGCCCTAAGCGGACCCTCTCATGTGCCGCAGGGTAGCTTGGCCCGAGCCGGCTGGCGGTGGGCGCCCGGAAATCTGTCTTCGAAGGTGGGTGCACGGTCACTCTGGAAGCCGCTGAGAAGCGGCGCCTGGCAACCAGAGCAGGAGCCGCCCGACTGATGTCCGTCTCGCTCTACCGGAAGTATCGCCCTACCCGCTTCGAGGACGTGGTGGGTCAGGGGCACATCACGCGCACGCTGATGAACGCCATCCAGCAGGACCGCGTGAGCCACGCGTACCTGTTCGCGGGGCCCCGCGGCACGGGCAAGACCTCGACGGCCAAGATCCTCGCCATGGCCCTCAACTGCGAAAGCGGACACGGCAGGGCGACGACCGAACCCGATGGCACCTGCCCGCACTGCGTGGCCATCCGCCGGGGCTCGTCCCTGGATGTCCTCGAGATGGACGCCGCTTCCAACCGCGGCATAGACGAGATCCGCGAGATCCGCGACCGCGTGAACTTCGCGCCGGTCGAGGGGCGCATGAAGGTGTACATCGTGGACGAGGTCCACATGCTGACCCCCGAAGCCTTCAACGCGCTCCTCAAGATGCTCGAGGAGCCGCCGGCCCACGTCGTGTTCGTGCTGGCGACGACCGAGCCGCATCGGGTCCTGCCCACCATCCTCTCGCGCTGCCAGCGCTTCGACTTCCGCCGGCCGTCGGTGCAGGAGATCGTCAGGGTGCTGGTCTCCGTGGCCGAACGCGAGGGCATCGAGGTGTCGGAGAACACCCTGTCGGTCGTCGCTCGAGCGGCGTCGGGCAGCTTCCGCGACGCCATCGGCACCCTCGACCAGCTTTCGGCCTACTGCGAGGGCAGCATAACCCTCCAGGACGCCCTGGCCATCCTCGGCGCGGCCGAGCAGGACCTGCTGTTCGAGCTGGTCGACATCGTCGACGAGCACGACACCCAGGCGGCACTCCTCTTCGTCGAGCGGCAATCTCAGGCCGGAGCCGACCTCAATCAGTTCATGAAAGACCTGCTGGGTCACCTCCGCGACCTCTACGTCGTGCAGCACACCTCCGAGCCCCCGGAGAGCGTGGCCACGGGTCAGGAGCATCTCGACGGTCTCGTCAGCCAGGCCAACCGGGTCGCGACCAACGAGCTGGTGGCTTTCATAGACCTTCTCGGCGAGGCGCAGCGGGCGGTCCGTCAAGGAGGCGATCCCCGGCTGGAACTCGAGCTGCTGCTGATCAAGCTGACCCGACCCGAGACCGGGTCCTCTCTACACAGCGTGCTGGCCCGGCTCGACCGCCTGGAGGCGGCCCTCGCCGACGGGCAGCCTCCACGGGCCCTGCAGACGAAACGGCCCGCCTCCGCGAGCGCGCCTCCCCGCGCGCAGGCGCCGGTGCCCGTCGACGACGAAGCGGCCCACCCGACGCGGCCCGTTCGGACTACAGCCGACGCTCCTCCCAGCGGGCCCGCGGCGCCCACCGACGAGACTACGCGCGAGGGCTCTGTCACGCCTGACGGCGCCACTCAACCTGAGCGCGGCGTTCAACCTGACCGCCCCGCCCAGCCTGACCGCGCCCACATCGAGCCGACCCTCGACAACCTCAAGCGGGCGTGGCCTGTGATCTTGAACGCGGTCAAGCGCCGTCGGCCCAGCCTCCACGCCGTGCTGACCGAAGGCCGGCTCGAGGCCCTCGAGGACGACACGCTGGTGATCCGCTTTCCCCAGGGGATGGAGTTCCAGGCGAGCCAGGTCGCTCGGGCCGACAACGCCGCGCAGCTGTCGCACACCCTCCTGGAGCTGACGGGGCGCGAGCTGTCGGTCTCCGCCCGGGTCGTCGGACCGCCTCCCCCAGACCCAGAAGCCGAGAACGAGCGTGCTAGAATTTTGACCAGAGACGAGCTTCTGGAGATCCTCAAGCGCGAGTTCGATGCCCGGCCAATCGACGAGGAGAGGCCATGAACCAGAACTACCAGAAGATGATGAAGCAGGTCCAGAAGATGCAGGCCGACATGGCGAAGGCTCAGGAAGAGCTCGCTAAAGAGGTCGTGGAGGCCTCCGCCGGCGGCGGCATGGTCACCGTGCGCGTCACCGGGGCTCTCGAGGTGGTCGACGTGAAGATCGACCCCGCCGCTGTCGACCCCGAGGACATCGAGATGCTGCAGGACCTGGTCCTGGCGGCCACCAACGAGGCCCTCGCCACCGCCCAGGATCTGGCGAACAAGCGGCTCGGCGGCCTGACGTCCGGCCTGAACATCCCGGGGCTCCCCTTCTGACCCTCTACAGTCCCGCCGTCCAAAGGCTCATAGACGAGCTGGCCAAGCTGCCCGGCATCGGGCCCAAGACCGCTCAGCGCCTCACCTTCCACCTTCTCCGCCTGCAGCCCGAGGAGGCCTTGCCTCTGGCGCGCGCGCTGATCGAAGCCAAAGAGACCATCGGCTTCTGCACGCGCTGCTTCAACCTCACCGACCAGGACCTCTGTGAGATCTGCCGCGACCCCCGCCGCGATCCCACCAAGCTCTGCGTGGTCGAAGAGCCGGCGGACATCATCCCCTTGGAGCGGACGCACGAGTATAGGGGGCTCTACCACGTGCTGGAGGGAGCCCTCTCCCCCATCGACGGCGTGAACCCCGACCGGCTGCACCTGCGGGAGCTCTTCGAGCGCGCGCGGACGGGCGAGGTCTCCGAGGTCGTCGTGGCCACCAATCCCACCACCTCAGGCGAGGCCACCGCCCTCCATATCGCCACCGAGCTCGGCCCCGAGATCGAAGCGGGCCGGCTGCGCGTGACCCGGCTGGCCGCCGGTCTGCCCATGGGGGGCGACCTGGAGTACGCCGACGAGGTCACGCTGGGCCGCGCCCTCACCGGGCGCCGGGAGCTGCGCCCGTAGTCTCCCGCGGCTGCGGAGTGCACCGCCGGAGCGTGCGTTCGCAAGCGCCCATAGCGTCTGTCCGATACCCTTGATATCGTGGAAGACCGTCGGCGAAGCACCGCGAATGGGGAGGGACTATGGACGTAGGCCGCTCGTTCACGTACATGCTCAAGCAACCAGGGGGTATCGGCAAGCTCATCCTGGGCGGCATCTTGATGCTCATACCAATCGTCGGCTGGGCGCTCGTCGGAGGTTACGCTCTGCGCACCCTTCGCAGCGTGGCCGACGGCAACGATACGTTGCCCGAATGGACTGACTGGGGAGACCTGTTCGTCAAAGGCCTTCTGGCCTGGGTAGTGTCGTTCGTCTTCGATATCCCCGGGTTGGTGCTCTCCCGCCTCGGCACCCCGGGCTCATTCCTCTCCACCCTGTGGAGCATCGTCGTCCTCATCGTCCTGCCTGCGGCCTTGATCCGCTTCGCCACCCGCGACAACTTCGGCGCGGCCTTCGAATTCGGCGCCATCATCGACTTCATCAAGGCCAACAGCTCCAACTACATACTCGCCGTGATCCTGGGAGTCGTGGCCAGTATCATCGCCGGCTTTGGCGTGATCCTGCTCGTCATCGGAGTCATCTTCACGATCTTCTGGTCCGCCATGGTCTGGTCCCACCTGATGGGCTCGGTATATCGAGCGAGCAATGCCCCCGTCGGGATGACTGCCCCCAGGGCCTGAGGCAGGGCGATCGTCTCCGCTAGGTCCTCGTAGGACCCGCGTCGCATCAGCCGCCGAGCGGTGGGTCGGCCCACCGCTCGGCGGCTGTCTTCGTTTCCGAAAGGCCTGGCCGTGGTATGCTTTCCGGACTACGTTGGCTGGGAATGTGCGGCCTGTCGCTCTCGTTCACCGAGGCGCGCTCCGGTCGGCACCATCACCGTGGTCCGATCACCTCGGATGTAAAGCAGTCCCATACCTGTTCCGTGCGCGCGGCGTGCGGAGGGGGGGACCATTCTCCGAGGATCGACTGCGTCCCGTCCTTCCGGAGGGTCCTCATGGTTGCGGCAAGGAGTGATGTGAATTGAGTGCACGACTGACAGAGGTCAGGTGGCACGCGCGAGGCGGGCAGGGCGCCGTCACGGCTGCCAAGATGGTGGCCGAGCTGGCCGTGGAGCGGGGCAAGCATTTCCAGGCCTTCCCTGAGTACGGTCCGGAGCGATCGGGCGCGCCGATCGTCGCGTTCACCCGTATCAGCGACGAACCGATCCAGATCTACTCGCCCATCGAGAACCCCAATCTGGTGATGGTGCTCGACGCGACGCTCCTGGGCTCCATCGACGTGTGCGACGGCGCTCCCGACGACGCGGTCGTGATCGTGAACACCGACCAGACGCCCGCCCAGATCAAGAGGCAGGCCGACTTCGGCTCCCGGCGCGTGTGCACAGTACCCGCGACCCAGATCGCCGTCGAGACCATCGGCAAGGGCATCCCCAACACTCCCATGGTGGGAGCGATCTGCAAGGCCACGGGGCTCTTCACGCTCGACGAAGTAGAGGAGCACCTGCGCTACAGCTTCGGCAAGAAGTTCGCGCAGAAGGTCGTCGACGGTAACGTCGAGGCCGTGCGACGCGCGTATAACGAGGTACAAGGATGAAGAAATGGGATGTCACGGACATCAAGAGCTG
>JAJZQZ010000155.1 GCA_021802965.1 Actinomycetes bacterium | reverse complement strand
ACCCCTTTCTTCAGCAAGCCAGATCCACCCTCGTGGGAGCGCGGGGTGCGGACGCTATTCCGTCGGCCATGTGTAATACTGATGCAGTGTTGAATGCACTTCTCGGTTCCCCCGCGTCTCCGTCCACGAACCCTCCGGCCGTGGACGACCAAGGAGCGGTCTAGCAGTGTTCAAGTTCATACTTCGTCGTGCGCTCTGGAGCATTCCCGTCTTGCTCCTGGTCATCTTTCTTACCTTCATGCTTATGAAGGCGATCCCGGGGGGCCCTTTCACCTCTGAGAAGGCCATTCCTCCAGAGATCCTTGCCAACATGAACGCCAAGTATGGGCTCAACCAGCCCTTCTACGTGCAATACGTGCGTTACATCTGGCACGCCGTCCAAGGGGACTTCGGTGTCTCGATGACCGAGAAAGGCCGCACGGTGACCGACGTCATCAAGACCTCGTTCCCGGTGTCCATGCACCTCGGGGTCATGGCGTTCATCTTGGCCTTGTTCATCGGTGTGCCGGCAGGCATCATCGCCGCGTTGAAGCACAATACGTGGGCCGACTACGGCGCGCTTTTCTACTCGACGATCGGTTGGGCCGTGCCCGTGTTCATCATAGGACCGGTCTTCATATGGCTCTTCGCCATCAAGCTCGGCTGGTTCCCGACCTCGCGGTGGACATCGCCCAAGCACTGGGTCTTGCCCACCGTGGTGCTGGGGCTCGCCCTCTCGGCATACTTCGCCCGCCTCACCCGAGGAGCCATGCTCGAGACCCTGCAGCAGGACTTCGTGCGCACCGCTCGGGCCAAGGGGCTGCCTTACCACACCGTCGTCATCCGGCATGTGCTGCGTAACTCCCTGATCCCTGTTGTGACCCAGGCCGGCCCGCTCCTCGGCTTCGTCATCACCGGGAGCTTCCTGACCGAATACATCTTCGCGATCCCCGGGCTGGGCAAGTACTACGTGTCCAGTGTTTCGAACCGGGACTACTCGGTCGTCATGGGGCTGGCCGTCCTGCTGTCCGCGGTCATCATCTTCGCGAATCTGCTGGTAGACATCCTCTACGGGATCCTGGACCCCAGGATCCGGTACGAATAGCGAGGC
This sequence comes from Actinomycetes bacterium, assembly GCA_021802965.1. Taxonomy (GTDB): domain Bacteria; phylum Actinomycetota; class Thermoleophilia; order RBG-16-64-13; family RBG-16-64-13; genus JAJZQZ01. The sequence goes on along the minus strand of JAJZQZ010000155.1, from coordinate 7,378 downwards.
GCGGATGGAACCCTCCCTCCCGCAACCCGGGCTTACGCCCGCACCCCTCGGAGATCACGCTCCCGAAGTGGTCGGTTCCGGCGCGCCGGTCGCGACCGACACCGAGGCGTCGACTCGTCAGGTCCTGCGAGAGCTCGACGCGGGGCAGCCACTGACGGTGCGGCAGACCACGCTGTGGGGCGACACCCTGCGAAGATTCGCACGCAGCAAGGCCGCCATGATCTCGATGGGCATACTCGTCGTCCTGGTCATCTATGCCATCGTCGGCCCCTGGATCCGTCCGTACAAGTTCGACGAAGGCCTGAACACCGACCCGCTCCTCAAGCCGCACCAGTTGCCCAACGTGCAGCATTGGTTCGGTACCGATATGGCGGGCCGCGACCTGTTCGTACGGACGGCGATGGGTGGGCGCGTGTCGTTGCTGGTCGCTCTCGCCGCCACAACGGTCGTGCTCTTCATCGGAGTCCTCTACGGGGCGACGGCGGGTTCCGCCGGTGGCCGGACCGACAATGTCATGATGCGGTTCGTGGACGTGCTCTACGGGCTCCCGTATCTGCCGTTCGCCATCATCATGCTGGTCATCTTGGGCAACGGCATCGTGCCCATGCTGCTGGCGTTGGCTATCGTGGGCTGGCTGACGGCCGCGCGACTGGTCCGGGGCCAGCTCCTCACACTCAAACAGAACGAGTACGTGGAAGCAGCGCGGGCTTTGGGCGCCTCGCGATCGCGCATCGTGTTCCGGCACCTGCTGCCCAACACCTTGGGGATCATCGTGGTGGCCATGTTCTTGGAGATCCCGGGTATGATCCTGGGTGAGGCGATCCTCTCCTTCTTGGGCCTCGGCATAGCGGCGCCGAACGCTTCGTGGGGCACGCTCGCCCAGGACGGATGGCAGGCGTTGCGCTCCTATCCCTGGCTGATCATTCTGCCCGGCTTCTTCATCGCCGTCACCGTACTGGCCTTCAACTTCGTGGGCGACGGCTTCCGTGATGCCATCGACCCCCGCACCAAGGAGACCAAGTGAGCCCGCTGCTGGAGGTCCGGAACCTCCGGACTCACTTCTTCACGCGCGAGGGTGTGGTCCACGCCGTGGACGGGATCAGCTACACGCTCGACAAGGGCAAGACTCTCGGTATCGTAGGGGAGAGCGGTTGCGGCAAGAGCGTGAGCGCGATGTCGATCCTGCGCCTGATCCCTGATCCGCCGGGAAAGATCGTCGATGGATCGATCATGTTCGAGGGTCGCGACCTGGTCAAGGCGACCGAGAAGGAGATGCAGTCCATCCGGGGCGATGACATCTCCATGATCTTCCAGGACCCGATGACCTCTCTCAACCCCGTGCTCAAGATCGGCAAACAGCTGACGGAGGGCATGCGCCTCCACATGGGCCTCTCGAAGAAGGACGCGGACGACCGCGCGGTCGAGCTGCTCGAAGCGGTGGGGATGCCCGATGCCCGGCGGCGGCTGAAGGACTACCCGCACCAGTTCTCCGGCGGCATGCGCCAGCGGGTGATGATCGCGATGGCCCTGGCCTGCGAGCCCAAGCTGCTCATCGCCGACGAGCCCACCACGGCCCTCGACGTCACCATCCAGGCTCAGATCCTCGATCTGCTGCGCCGGTTGCAGGAGCGGTTCGGCATGTCCATTCTTCTGATCACTCACGACCTGGGGGTCGTCGCCGGGCTGGCCGAGGAGATCATCGTCATGTATGCGGGGCAGATCGTCGAGCAGGCCACGGTCGAGGATCTCTTCGCGAACCCTCAGCACCCATACACCGAGGCCCTTCTGGCCTCGATCCCGCGGCTCGACCGTGTCGGGCACGCGCGCTTGGCCAACATCCCTGGTATGCCGCCCGACCTGGTCCATCCTCCGGAAGGCTGCCGGTTCCAGCCGCGATGTAAGGAGTGCTGCCAGCTCTGCCTGCCCATCGATCCGGTGCTGGTACCGTACGGGGGCGGCGTGCCCGGCCACCTGGTGGCATGTCACGCGTATCGGGACGCACGGGAGGAGGCGCTCAGTGGCCACTCTGGTTGACGAGCGCGAGAGCAGCGTCGCCCGCGCGGAGAAGGCCCCTCTCCTTCAGGTCACCGATCTGGTCAAGCGCTTTCCGATCACGTCCGGAGTGCTTTTTCAGCGCACGATCGGTCTTGTCCACGCAGTGGAGGGCGTCACTTTCTCCATCAACGAGGGTGAGACGATGGGTCTCGTGGGCGAGTCGGGGTGCGGCAAGACCACGACCGGGCGCTGCATCCTCCAGCTGCACAAGCCCACGTCCGGCAGCGTCCTGTTTGAAGGTCGCGAGCTCACCAAGCTCGGCCGGCGGGAGATGCAGGAGGCCCGCCGTGACATGCAGATCGTGTTCCAGGACCCGTACGCGTCGCTCAACCCACGGATGACGGTGGGCACCATCGTCGCCGAGCCGCTGACCATCCACAAGATCGGCACCCGCGCGGAACGCAAGGAGCGCGTCAAGGAGCTCCTCGATCTGGTCGGCCTGAATCCGCAGTTCACAAACCGGTACCCCCACGAGTTCTCGGGTGGGCAGAGGCAACGGATCGGCCTGGCTCGCGCTTTGGCCCTCGAGCCGAAGCTGGTCATCTGCGACGAGCCGGTGTCGGCTCTGGATGTCTCCATCCAGGCGCAGATCCTCAACCTCTTCGAGGACCTGCAGGCCGAGCTGGGGCTCACCTATCTCTTCATCGCCCACAATCTCTCGGTCGTGAAGCACATCTCGGACCGGGTCGGGGTCATGTACCTGGGAAAGATCATGGAGATAGCGTCGAGCGACGAGCTCTACAGGAACCCTGTGCATCCCTATACCACGGGACTCCTTGGAGCCATCCCCGTGCCCGATCCCCGGGTCGAGAAGATGCGTGCGCGGATCGTGCTGGAAGGTGATGTTCCCAGTCCGGTGGATCCCCCCTCGGGGTGCGTCTTCCACCCACGTTGCTTCCGTGCTCGCGAGCTTTGTGCCCGCGTCGTCCCTCCGATGGAGGATCACGGCGGCACTCACCAAGCCGCGTGCTTCTTCCCCTTGGACGCCGAAGGACCCAGCCCCGCTGCTATACTGGCAGGGCAGCCCGGGTAGCCGCGGAGAGGTGTCGGCCCAAGGGTCGGGACGCTCTTCGAGGAAAGTCCGGACACCGCAGAGCAAGGTGTTGGATAACGTCCAACAGGGGAAACCCTCGGGAAAGTGCCACAGAAAATACACAGCACGCCAGGGTGGTCAGCCACCCCGGTTGCGAAGGTGAAATGGTGCGGTAAGAGCGCACCGGCGTCGTGGTGACACGGCGGCCTGGCAAACCCCACCTGGTGCAAGGCCGAATAGGGAGGCGCTCGAGGGCTGCTCGTCCGATGCCTCCGGGTTGGCTGCTAGAGACGCGTGGTAACGCGAGTCCCAGATGGATGGCTACCCTAGACAGAATCCGGCTTACAGGGCTGCTGACGTGGAGGCCCTCCCTGCGGGGAGGGCCTCCACTATTCTCGGCCGACGAAGGAGAGAGATGATCGCTGACCCCACCCAGTCCGAGCCATCGTCATCGCCGGCCGAGGCAGCCCCACGGCGTCGGGTGGTGATCATGGGGGCGGCCGGGCGCGATTTCCATGATTTCAATCTGGTCTTTCGAGACGATCCGGCTACCGATGTCGTAGCTTTCACCGCCGCCCAGATCCCGGGGATAGAGAATCGACGCTACCCCGCCCAGTTGGCCGGATCCCTGTACCCGGACGGCGTCCCCATCGTGCTCGAAGCGGCGCTCGAACGTCTCATCCGTGACGAGGGTGTGGACGAAGTGGTGTTCGCCTACAGCGACGTCTCCCACGAGACGGTCATGCACGCAGCCTCGAAGGTGCTCGCCGCCGGAGCCGACTTCCGCCTCTTGGGTCCCCATGCCACCATGGTCCGGGCGGACGTCCCGGTCGTATCGGTGTGCGCCGTGCGGACCGGGGCGGGCAAGAGCCAGACCTCGCGCTTCGTCGCCGGGTGGCTTTCGGATCACGGACTTCGTCCCGTGATGATCCGCCATCCCATGCCGTACGGCGACCTGGTGGCTCAGCGTGTGCAGCGGTTCGCTTCTCTCGCCGATCTCGACCGCTACGACGCCACCGTGGAGGAACGCGAGGATTATGAGCCGCACCTGCTCCGCGGCCTGGTCGTGTACGCGGGGGTCGACTACCAGGCGGTGGTCGCCCAGGCGCAGGCCGAGGCCGACGTCTTGATCTGGGACGGAGGCAACAACGACTTCCCCTTCGTGCGCTCCGACCTGGAGATCGTGGTGGTGGACCCGTTCCGACCGGGCCATGAGCTGGCCTTCCATCCCGGCGAGGTCAACCTCCGCCGCGCCGCGATCGTTGTCGTGAACAAGGTCGGCTCGGCTCCTCCCGAGAACGTGGAGCTCGTGGAGGCCTCGGCGCGCCGGGTCAACCCGGATGCGCAGATCGTACGAGTGCGTTCGGCGATCCACGTGTCCGGCGAGATCGACCTGCGCGGTCGTCAGGTACTGGTCATCGAGGACGGGCCGACACTGACTCACGGCGGCATGAGCACGGGAGCGGGATGGGAGGCTGCTCGGGAGGGAGGCGCGGCGGGCATCGTCGACCCGCGGCCGTTCGCGGTCGGGGAGATCCGCAAGGTCTACGACGCGTATCCGGGCTTGGGACCGGTTCTGCCGGCCTTGGGCTATTTCGCCGACCAACTGCATGACCTCGAGGCCACCGTCGCCGCTGTGCCGGCCGACGTGGTAGTCGTGGCCACGCCGTTCGATGTCACCCGGGTCATCAAGGTGGACAAGCCGATGGTACGGGTCACGTATGAACTCGAAGAGCTGGAGGAGCCACGGCTCAGCACGCTGCTGGCTCAGTTCACCGAGAAGCTGTGGTGAAGCATCGCCTCACGGTGGTCGCGCTGGGGGGGAACGCGCTGGTGCGCGCAGGCGAGAGCGGCACCCTCGACCAACAGCGGGCCCACATCGAGGAGTCGGTCGCGCCCATCGCCCGCATCGCCGCGGAGGGCAGACCACTGATCGTGACCCACGGCAACGGTCCGATCGTCGGTCAGCTCATGCTGCAGGGAGAGCTCGCTCGGGCCGAGGTGCCCCTCATGCCGCTGCACATCATGGACGCCGAATCCCAGGGAAGCGTGGGCTTTCTGCTGCAGCAGGCTATATCGAACCATCTGTTCGCGGCGGGAGTAGGTCGTGAGGTCGTCACCGTGGTCACGCGTGTCGTCGTGGACCCCGCCGATGCCAGCTTCGGCGACCCCACGAAACCCGTGGGCCGTTTCTACGAGGAGGCCGAAGCCCGCGCCCTGGCCGACGAGCGGGGATGGGTGGTCGCGGAGGACAGCGGCCGAGGCTGGCGGCGACGAGTGGCCTCGCCTCTCCCGCTTCGTATCCCCGAGGCCCGCGTGATCGGAGGGCTGGCCCGTCGCGGGGTGGTCGTCATCGCGGCCGGCGGGGGAGGAGTCCCCGTGGTGCAGCGTGCGGACGGGTCCCTGGAGGGGGTCGATGCCGTGGTCGACAAGGACCGGGCGTCGGCGGTGCTGGGGCTGCAGGCGGGCGCGGCGCGCATGCTGATACTCACGTCGGTCGACGCGGTCTACCGGGATTTCGCTACCCCTCAGAGAGCCCGGTTGGCGTCGCTTGCGGTCGAGGAGGCGGAACGTCTGTTGGCCGAGGGGCAGTTCGCGGCGGGCAGCATGAGGCCGAAGATCGAGGCGGCCTTGGCGTTCATGCGTGGGGGAGGCGCCGACGTGCTCATCGGTCTGCCCGAGGAGGCCGACGCCGTCCTGGCGGGTCGGTGCGGTACCCGGGTCTTCGACCGCGTGTCCACCGAGAGCGTGCGCTCGTGAGCGACCCGGGAGCGGACCCTCCCGGAGCGGCCGACGCTCTCACTCCCAGCTTCAGGCTCACCGAAGCCTTCCTGCGCCGGCATCCGCGGTATCTCAAGACCCTCTCGCTCACGCCGGAGCATTTCCGCTTCGACCCGGTCCTGTGGCACTCCAGCGTGGCCACCCTCAAAGGGATGCTGACCGACTTGGCCGAGCGCGAGGGCATCGCCCCCACCGACGAGACGATCGGCGAGGCCGTGCGCAACCTCGTGGAGGGCGTCGTGCTGCGTTCCCGAGAGTGGGACGGCTGATCCTTAGCAGGCTGCTGGACGCGAGATGTCCGCTATGCCGGCCGGCTGAGGCCCGGCACCCCGGCCGTTTCCAGCAGCGTGAAGAGGCGTTCGTTGCCGCGCACGCGGTGTCCGTCGGCGGGACCTGCTCCTATATCGACGACCACGGGGGCCTCAGCCTCCAGTACGCCACGGGGATCTGAGAGCGAGGCGAAGTCCTGCACGATCCGCTCGGGCGGGTGAGCGTCGGACGGGTCGCCTTCGCGGTACTGCTTGGCGGCGGGCATGCGGTTGAGCATGTCGAGCATGTAGTCGAGTGAAGCCGGCGCGAGGTCCATCTCGACCAGGTCGGCATCGACGACGAGGCGCGCGCCCGATTCGGCGTGCGAACGCTCCTCCAAGACCCCCAGTACCGCGGCCATGAAGGCCGGCAGGTCGGCCGGACGCCGCGACGTGACCAGCGAGCCGTCGATCACGACCGGCGCATCCTGCCACCCCGCACCGGCGTTCCCAAGGTCGTCCCGGATCGCGACGTTGGAGGTGACCCGCTTCCCGGCCACCACTCCCGCCGAGATGAGCACGGACGGCCCGTGGCAGATCGCGGCGACGAGGCCTCCCGCGTGGGCGACGCCGGCTACGAAGCTTGTGACCGCCTCCGATCGGCGCAGGTAGTCAGGCGCCCAGCCGCCGGGCACGATGACGCCATCGAAGTCCGAGGGGGCCAGATCGGCTACAGAGCGGTCCGTCTCGACCGGGTACCCGTGTTTTGAAAGGTAGGAAGCCTCCTTGAGGCCGGCCACGGTCACGATCGCCCCCGCCTCTTCCAGACGGAGCTTCGGGTACCATAGCTCGAGATCCTCATAGTGCTGAGCGGCCAAGATCACGACCCGCTTGCCGGTGAGCATCATGTCGTTTCCTCCTCGATCACATTCTGTCGCGAGGGCAATCTCCCCGCGACGAGGAGGGAGAAAACGCCCGGACCCCGGTTTCGTATCCCGGTGGTTTCGTCTCCGAACGGCGGGGGTACCAGCGGGAAGCGCCGTCGGCGCATCACACAGGCACGCCCACTGGAGGTACGACTGATGGCATTCACGCTCCCCGAACTACCCTACGCCAAGGACGCCCTGGCCCCTCTCCTGAGCGAGGAGACGCTGGAATACCACTACGGCAAGCACCACAACGCCTACGTGAACAACCTGAACGGCCTCATCGAGGGCACCGATCTTGCGAACAAGACCCTGGAAGAGATCATCATGAGCGC
>JAJZQZ010000154.1 GCA_021802965.1 Actinomycetes bacterium | reverse complement strand
ATTCGATTGGACGGCGCCGGAGTAGCCGATGACGTACGTTTTCGGAGGCGTGCTCGCCGAGGTAGACGGGGCGGCGGTCGCGTCCGCAGCGGCGGGCGCCTGCGTCGTGGCAGCCGCCTCGCTCGGGCCGGTCGAATTCGTGCTTCCGCCGCCGCAAGCGGCCGGGAAGACGGCGAACGCCAGCAGGAACGCAAGAGCAAGCTGAAGCCTGAGAACCCTCATGTCTCTCCCCCTATTGCTTGTGGTCTGCCCGCCGCTATCGATCCCCCGCGGCGCTCGCCCGAGACTCGGGCATGTCAAAAGCGCGCGTCGGCCGTACGCTCGCTCTTGTCCTATGAATGCGCGCTCAGCGCACGCCGCCCCCGACCTTGATCGCGTCGGCCACGATGGCCATGCCCGTCCGGCAGTGCTTGCGGAGGGTCATGCGCACCCGGTGAAGATCAGCGGCTTCGAAGGCCTCCATAAGATCGAGGTGCTCACTGCGCGTCTCGAGCGGCGGCGTCGTCTGGCCAAAGAGGATGCGATCCATCAACAGGTTCACGGCGAGACTCCGGTAGACGCTGGACATGATTGAGTTGCCCGCAAGATCGATCTGGTAGTTGTGGAATTCCTGGTTCGTACGGATGAAGCCGCGCTTGTCGACGAACCCGTCATCCTCGATCATGCCGAGCGTGCGTTCCATCAGGCGGCGGAGTTCGGCGAGTTGCTGCCCGGAAAGACTGCCCACGGTCTTCTCGGCCGCCTCCATCTCCAGCGCCAGCCGCACCTCGTAGGCTTCTGCGGCGGCCTTCTCGTTTAGCTCGGTGATGTAATAGCCCTTGCGCGGCTTCACGATCACGAGGCCTTCCGAGCAGAGGCGGGTCAGGGCATCGTGCACGGGGCTCCGCGAGACCCTAAATTCGGTGGCGAGCTCCTGCAGGCTGACCTTGGAGCCCGGCTCGATACGGCGGGTGACCACCCACTCCCGGAGGATCGTGTAGACCTGCTCGGTGAGGTCCGCCCGGCTGACGTGTCCGTTTCCCATGGTGGGAGGTATAACATGTGACATGTCACATGTCAACAACCACCGGCGCTCTGGCTCTTCCATCTGGCGACGCCGGCGAAGGTTCTTCCACGGGTGCTGCGACGCGGTAGAGGCCTCGGCCCGCACCACCGCGACGAAAAGACGCCACCTATCCGCCCGAAAGACGGCTGTGTGCCTGTCTACGTGCTCGAATCGGCGCGCCCGTACTGGCCGCCGTACGCCTTGGAGATCAGCTCCGAGCGGGAGTTGACGTCCATCGCCTGGTACATGCGCTTCAGGTGGTACTTCACCGTGTTGGTGCTCACGTAGAGGCGCTTGGCGATCTCCTTGTTCTGGAGCCCCTGGGCCAGCAGCTCCAGCACCTCGATCTCTCGCTCGGGCAGGACCGTGCGCAGGTGCTCGAAGCCGGAGCGGTTGGCCTCGTCCTGGAGGTAGAGGAACGTAGCCACGGTGTGGTTCAGGCTGGGCATGCGCAGCGAGCGGAGGGCGATGTTGGCGCCGCGGGCGCCGGCTCCGTTGCTGAGGGCCACCGAGCCCACCGCCGGGTCTCCGTTCGGGCTGAGGCGGCCGAGGTTCTCGCGCAGGTGCTCGAAGAAGCCGCCGCTGCGGACCGCCGACTCCGCCTGACCCATCAGGAGTTGGGCGGGCCGGTTCGCGAACTTGACGCTGCCCTCGTCATCGCTGATGATGAGCGCGGTGTTGATCAGCTGGAGCGCACCCTCGGCCATGCGGTAGCGCTCCTGGGCTTCCACATGCTTGAGCGCGTGGTCCATGGCGGTGGCCACATGGCGGGCTATCATCCCGAGTATGCGGAGGTCGCCCTCGGTGAAGGGCGGGTCGTCGGGCCGGCGCGAGAAGTACAGGGTGCCCAGGGTCTCGCCATCGACCACCAGGGGAGCCTCCAGCAGGCGGACGAGGTTCTCCATGTTCAGAGCTTGGCGCAGGTTCTGCCGCTGCCAGTCCTTGTCCGAGAAGAGAACCCCCTCGTGTATGGGTTCCTTGGTGCGGCACATGTGCTCCATCAGGGGGTCGCAGGCGTACCCGCCGCCCTCGTACCGTGTGATGAAGTGGTCTACGCCGCCGCGCACAGCCACCCGGACGGGAGAGCCGCTGGTCGGGTTCAGCATGTAGAAGCCGTAGGCGTTCGCGGTGACGAGCTGCGGTATGCCCGCGACATAGCTGGCGCCGAGGCTCTCGACTTCGAGGCTCTCGTGGATGGTGGTGACGAAGCGAAGTAGGGAATCGTCGTGAAACCCGAGTCCGCTGGCCGGCGCGGCCATGGCCCCCCGATCACTTGTGTCAGCCTTCATGGGAATGCTAACCCACTGAGGGCGGCAGGTAAAGCCGCGGACTACCCAGGGAGGTAGTGCCATTCGTGGCTGGGGCGGCGTAACCTACTCGAGTACCAGGGGGCTTTTTTCAGGCTGTTGAAGACGTCCCGTCCAGGGCGTCCTGGGGCCAAGGCTTTGCTTCTTCAACAGTTTCTTGGTGCACGATCCAGGGGGGTTAGCTCATGGAGACTCGTAAGGTCGCCGTCGTCGCGGCCGGAACCAGCCAGAAGTGGGGGATCTTCCCCGGCACGTACCGCGACCTGGTGGCGGAGGCGGGGAAGGCTGTGTTCGACAGCTGCCCGGCGTTGTCGGGCGGCGACATCGAGGGGTTCATAGCCTCGTCGGTGATGCCCGAGCGTAACGTGTTCCAGTCGCACGTGGCCCCGCTGGCGGCGGAGACCCTCGGGGTTCGCCCCACCAAGCTGTTCCAGCGCGTGGAGAACATGTGCGGCAGCGGCACCGTCGCCATCCGGAACGCGTATACCGCCATCGCCTGCGGCCTCGCGGACGTCATCATGGTCGTGGGGGCCGAGAAGATGCACACGCCCGAGTGGGGCGAGACGGTGCTCAACATGCTGGTGGGGGTCGACCGGGAGTGGGAGGGCGCCGTCGGTGTCACGGCTCCGGTCCAGTTCGCCCTCACCGCTCAGATGCATATGCGTCGCTTCGGCACGACCGTGGAGCAATTGGCCGCCGTCTCGGCCAAGAACCACCGCCATGCACTCGGCAACCCCTACGCTCAGTTCCCGAAGGCCTGCACCATCGACGAGGTGAGGGCGTCCAAGCCCGTCGCGGCCCCTTTCACCATCTTCGACTGCTCGAGCATCACCGACGGAGCGGCGGCGGTCGTCCTGGTCTGTGAGGAACGCGCACGCGAGTTCACCGATCAGCCCATCTACCTGCTGGGCACGGGACAGGCCGCCTCGGGTTTCAACTACGCGAACGTGCACGCGGATTGGTCTGAATGGCCCACTCTACGTACCGCTGTTGGCTCCGCCTACCGGATGGCGGGCGTAGGCCCGGGCGACATCGACGTGGCCGAGGTGCACGACTGCTTCAGCATCTCCGAGGTCATCGTCACCGAGGAGATGGGCTGGGCCGAGAAGGGCGGCGGCGGAGCCTTCGCGGCCGAGGGTCGTTCGACCTACGGGGGCGATGTGGTGGTCAATCCGCGGGGCGGGCTCCTGGGGTGCGGGCATCCCCTCGGAGCGACCGGCGTGGCTCAGGCGACCGAGGTCTTCCGGCAGCTCCGGGGAGAGGCCGGGCCGCGGCAGGTGGACGGTGCCGCCATCGGTCTCACCCACAACTTGAGTGGAGTGGCCGAGCACCACGTGGTCATCTACGGGAGAGAGGAAGCGCTGTGAGCCAGGACGAAGCCCGCCCCTACTCCTTCACCCTCGATCCGTTCCCCCAGCAGGCGCCCGAGTGGAACCGGGCCTCCGCCTTCTACGATCATCTGCGCGAGGGTCGGTTGACCACCACCCGCTGCCGCACGTGCGACCTGGTGAGCTGGCCCCCTCGCTCCGTGTGCCCCGAGTGTCATGGCGACGACCTCGAGTGGATCGACCTGCCCACCGAAGGGCGCATCCTCGCGGCCACCGTGCAGGTGGCGGGGACGCCTCCCGGATTCCCGGCGGCTCTGGTGTTCGCGCTCCTGGAGTTCACCCCGGATGTTCGCTTCATCGGCCGGATACTCACCGAGGACCTCGAAGCGGCGGTCGCCGACCGGATGGCCTCCCTGGTGGTGCAGGAGGTATCCCGGGACCGGGTCGTCCCGGCGTTCCGGCTGGTGTAGGAGGGCTCCGAGTGGACTTCGAGCTCACCCCCGATCAGAAGGAGTTCCGCAAGCTGGTCGCCCAGTATGTCGACGGGCGGGTGGCTCCCCAAGCGGCGGCTCTGGATGCCGCGGGCAGCTTCCCCATGGAGATATTTCGAGAACTGGGGGACCTCGGGTACCTGGGGATGAAGTACCCCGAGGACGTCGGCGGGGGCGGCCTCAGCGAGCCGAACATCCACTACACCATCTTCTGCGAAGAGCTCGCCCGAGCTTCGCTGGGCGTGGCCGCGTCGGTGGGGGTGCATACCTCGACGGCCACCTATTGCCTGCACAAGCTGGGCAGCGCCGCGGTCAAGCGCGACTACCTCGAGCCCGCGCTGCGCGGCGAGAAGATCGCCTCGTTCGCCTTGACCGAGACCGAAGCCGGCTCTGACGTCTCCGCTCTCACCACCCGCGCGTCGCGCCGCGACGGCGGCTACGTGCTCGACGGGCGGAAGATGTTCATCACCAACGCTACGGTCGCCGATCTGACGGTGGTGGCCGCGAAGGTGCGAGAGTCGGCGGCCGGCCGTGCCGACCTCGCCGATGGCCAGGCGGCGGGCGCGCGCACGGCGCCCGCCGGGCGCGGGGCCCGCGAGAGCGGCATCTCCCTCTTCCTGGTCGACATGCACGCCCCCGGCGTCAGTGTGGGGCGCAAGCTCGAGAAGCTCTGCATCCGCTGCTCGGAGACGGCGGAGCTCGTGCTGGACTCGGTGTGGGTGCCCGAGGACCATCTGCTCGGGAGCGAAGGTGGCGGGTTCGACGCCGTACAGGAGTCCCTGGACATCGACCGCGTCATGACCGCGGCCATGTGCATCGGGTTGGCCCGCGCGGCTCTCGACGCGGCCACCACCTACACGAAGCAGCGTGTGCAGTTCGGGCGGCCGATATGCTCGTTCCAAGCGGTTCGTTTCCGGCTGGTCGACATGCTCGCTCGGCTCGAGACCGCGCGCCTCTACACGTACTACGCGGCCTGGCTGGCCGACCAGGGACGACGAGTGACCCTCGAGGCGGCACTGGCCAAGAACGTGGCGGGTGAGGCGGCCAACGAGATCGCGGCGATGGCGGTATCGACCCTCGGGGGCTACGGCCTCATGGAGGAATACCCTGTGGCGCGACTCCTACGCGACTCCTATTTTCCCCTGGTTGGCGGCGGGACCGTGGACATCATGAAGGTGGTCGTGGCAAGGGAGATGGGGCTGTGAAGGGCGCCGATCTGCTGTACCCAGGATACGTGAACCCGCTGCTCGGCGAGAAGGACCGCCGTCCACCGGGGCATGTGGCCGTCGTGGGCGCCGGCACCATCGGCCCGGACATCGGGTACTACCTGAAGACCAGCCTCCCCGGCTCCCGGCTGACCCTCATCGACCTGGACGAGGCGGCTCTGTCGGCGGCGTTCCAGCGTTACGAGACCTACGCGCGCAAGGGGGTCGAGCGGGGCAAGCTCTCCGCTCAGGCGGCCGAGGAGGTGCTGGGGGGCGTGGTCCTCAGCACCGACTACGACCAGCTGGCCTCGGCTGACCTGGTGATCGAAGCAGCGTCGGAGGACGTAGCGATCAAGCAGCGCATCTTCCAGATGGTCGAGGAGCGGGTCTCCCCGAGCGCCCTGGTCACCTCCAATACGAGCTCCATCCCGGCGGCTACCATCTTCGCCGAGATGCGCCATCCGGGCCGCAGCACCGTGACCCACTTCTTCTCGCCCGCCTGGCATAACCCTTCGGTGGAGCTTGTCGTCTGGGACGGCTGCGAGAGGGAGACCATCGACTACCTGGCCTGGCTCTTCTGCTCCACGGGCAAGACGCCCGTGGTGGTCGCCGACGTGGTGGCGTTCATCCTCAGCCGGGTCTTCGACAACTGGTGCAACGAGGCGGCCCACCTCCTGCCGCAGGCGACCGCGCGCCAGATCGACCGGGTGGCCGAGGAGTTCGTGGCGGCGGGCCCGTTCTTCGTGCTCAACCTGGCCCACGGCAACCCCATCATCGTCGAAGCCAACACCAGGCAGATGGAGGCCGAGGGCGAGGCCTACGCGCCAGCATCGATCTTCTCCAGCGTCGACCGCTGGCTCACGGGCCGTCCCGGCGAACCCGCCGGCGGCATCATGTCCGCCGACGTCGAGGCGGCCGTCCGCGATCGTCTGCTCGGAGCCCTCTTCAGCCAGTGCCTGGATTCGGTCGTGCAGGGCTGGGGGACGGCGGCCGACGTCGACCTGACCAGCTGCCTGGCCCTGGGCTTCAAGAAAGGGCCGTTCACCTTGATGGCCGATTTGGGGCTGGACGAGACGGCCCGCATCCTGCGGCGCCTCGAGCGAGAGCGCCCCGGGCTACCGTCGGGCGCCCTGGTCGATGAGATCCCCGCGGTCCTGGACTTCAAGCGGCATGTGCTCGTCGACCGGCTGCGCGCAAGTTCCGACGACGCGAGGACGGAGGGCGCCACTGACGCCCAAACGGCCCCGGGCGACGTCATCGTGCTGACCATCCGGCGGCCGGCCCAGTTGAACGCCCTGACCGACGACCTCACCGACGAGCTTCTCGCGTGCATCCTCGAGCACGAGGACGACCCGGCCATAGCCGGCTTCGTCCTGGTGGGCTACGGTCCCAAGGCCTTCTGTGCCGGGGCCGATCTCGGCCGCTTCCCCGACCTGCTGGGTGACGCCGGGGCCTGCGAGCAGTACGCGCGCGATTGCTCCCGGTTGCTCGTCCACCTGGACCAGATGACCAAGCCCGTCGTGGCGGCGGTGAACGGGTTGGCGCTGGGCGGGGGTGCGGAGATCGCACTGCGCTGTCACGATAGGGTCGCGCTCCCGAATGCCGTGTTCCAGTTCCCGGAGGTGGCGTTGGGCCTCCTGCCGGGGATCGGGGGGATGATCCTGCCGTATCGCCGCTGGCCCGAGTCGGCTCCGGTGTTCCACCGGATGCTCTGTGAGGCGGAGAGTCTGGACGCCGCCGGCGCCCTCGCGATCGGGGTGGTCTCGGCGTTGGCCGACGGTTACGATGAGTTGGTGCGTCTTGCCGCCGAGCGCGTACGCCGGATGGCCGGCTCTCTTCCCCTGGTCTATCGCGCGCCCGGCGATCTTCAGGGGCCGCCCGACCTCTTGCGGCCGCGCTACCAGGGGGCGCCGCTGTCTCGGGAGGTGGTGGACCTGATCTCGCAAGCCATCAAGGAAGGGCTGCAGACCGAGGAGTTCCCGGCCGCGCTCGAGGTGGGCTATCGAGCCTTCGGTCGCGTGGCCACGACCGGGGCCGCCGCGGAGGGCGTGGCGGCGTTCCTGGGCAGGCGCAAGCCCGACTTCTCTCGACTGTGATGCTCTTGGGGGGACACGAATGGATCGAGTAGTGCGCACGGTGTGCGCTCCGAACTGCACCGGCAGTTGCGGCGTGCTGGCGCACGTGCGTGACGACCGCCTGGTGAAGATAGAGCCGGCGGACTTTCCCGACCCGCGCTTTCGCCGCGTGTGCCTCAAGGGCATGGCGAACGCGGTGCAGCGCGTCTACCACCCGGACCGCGTCAAGTGGCCTCTGAGGCGGCTCGGCGCGCGGGGAGAGGGGCGCTGGGAGCGCATCTCCTGGAACGAAGCCCTGGACGACATCGCCGGTCGTCTCACCGCCATCAAGGAAGAGCACGGCTCCCGCGCCGCCTCCTGGATCAGCATGACCGGCAACTACGGCATCCTGGCCATGATGCTGAGCGCCCGGATCGCGGGTTCCTTCGGGGGAACGCTTTTCTCCAACCTGGGCATCATGGGCGACCTCGCCGCCAACATGGGTTTTCTGACCACCACGGGGGTCCATCAGGACGCGCACGAGTGGACCGACCTGATGGGCTCCAAGCTCATCCTGCTCTTCGGCTGTAACTACGCCGAGACCGCCCTCAACGACATGCACTTCGTCCTCGACGCCAAGGAGGCCGGGGCGGAACTGGTGGTGGTCGACCCGCGCTTCAGCCGCACGGCGGCCAAGGCCGATTGGTGGATCCCCATCCGGCCCGGCACCGACGCCGCCCTGATTCTGGGCATGTTGCACGAGATCGTCGGGCAGTCCCGCCACGACGAGCGCTACCTGCGGGACCACACCGTGGGGCCGTTCCTCGTGCGCTCGGACACCGGGGCCTTCGTACGGGCGGGGGAGCTGGGCGCCGCCGCCCCGACGGCCGACGCCTACGTCGTCTGGGACGGGGCCTTGTCGCGCCCGGTCGCGTCGTCGGACGCTGCCGATCCCACCGTCACCGGCCGTTACGAGCTCGACCTCGGCGGCACGCGGGTCGAATGCCTCACCGCCTTTCAGGCCCTCCTCGACAGCCTGGCCGACTACTCGCCGGAGAAGGCCGCGGCAC
>JAJZQZ010000153.1 GCA_021802965.1 Actinomycetes bacterium | reverse complement strand
ACGAGGGCCAATGGCTGAGAGACCATTCTGGAACGACATCGAGGGGGCATCGGCTTCGGAGGTTCGTGCCCTGGAGGACCGGAAGCTCGCCGGACAGATCGACTACCTGTTCGCGAACTCGACCTTCGAGTACGCGCAAGGTCTACCTGCGAACCGGCTGCCGGGGCTCAGGAACGACATAGAGAACAGCCTTCGCGATAGTTTGGTCTTCCGTCCGGAAGTGACTCTCGTCCCGGCGGGCACGTTTGCCACTCCCGGACGGACGAAGGTAGAGATGATCGAGCGGGTTCAGCCGAGCGGGGGTCCAGCCTAGGCATGACCCCAGTTGTGCCGTCCAACCGATAACGTGCCTCTCTCAACATCGGCATCTGCGCGACTTGCTCTCACATGTCAAACGACCCCTCGGCGATAGCCCATGAGGGGGGAGTGACAGTATGGATCTGCATGAATACCAGGGCAAGGAGCTGTTCCAGCGCGTGGGCCTGCGTGTGCCCGGTGGGCGCATAGCCCATACTCCCGAAGACGCCGAGCGGGCGGCCGCCGAACTCGGCGGAGGTCGGGTGGTAGTCAAGGCGCAAGTGCTGACCGGCGGCCGGGGCAAGGCCGGCGGCGTCAAGGTCGCGGATGGGCCGCAGGCAGCGCGCCAGGAAGCCGCGGCTATCCTGGGCATGGACATCCGTGGGTACATGGTGCACCAGGTGCTGGTCGAAGAGGCGACGCCGATTGCTCGGGAGCTATACGCAGCCGTGGTCCTGGACCGCGGGGGCAAGCAGACACTGGCCATGTTGTCAGCCATGGGGGGCATGGAGGTGGAGAAGATCGCCCTTATGGATCCTCGGGCGATGGCGTGCGTTGGGGTCGACCCGCTGTTCGGTTGGAGCGACTTCCACGCCCGACGGCTGGCCTTCGACGCCGGCTTGGGCGAGCTCGCCCAGCCGCTCGGCGACGTCTTTGCCCGCCTCTACCGCATTTTCACGGAGTCCGAGGCCACTTTGTGCGAGGTGAACCCGCTCGTGGTGGCAGAGGACGGTGGACTTCTCGTGTTGGATGCCAAGGTGTCAGTGGACAACAACAGCCTCTTCCGCCACCCGGACATTGCCGCGATGCGCGACGTCCATAGCGCAGATCCCCACGAGCAGATGGCCTTTGACCGGAGCTTGACTTACGTCAAGCTCGATGGCGAGGTGGGGGTGCTCGGGAACGGCGCGGGCCTTGTCATGAGCACACTCGATGTGGTGGCGAACGCAGGCGGCAGGCCCGCCAACTTCTTGGACGTGGGCGGTGGGGCGAAGGCGGAAGAGATCGTCGCCGCCCTCGAGGTCATCACGGCCGATCCCAAGGTGCGCTCCATCCTTTTCAACATCTTCGGCGGCATCACCCGCTGTGACGAGGTGGCCCGAGGCGTGCTCGCGGCGGTGGGCCAGATGGGAATCGCTCTGCCGATTGTCGTACGCCTCGATGGCACGAACGAGCATGAGGGGCGCGCCATGCTGGCCGCAGCGGGGGTGCCGAACATCTATGTGGCGACCACGATGCCGGAGGCCGCGCACCGGGCGGTCGACCTAGCTGCGGCTACGGGGGCCTGAGGTGGCCATCTTGGTCGATAGTTCCACCCGCGTCCTCGTCCAGGGGCTGACCGGGCGGGAAGGCTCATTCCACGCGGCGCGCAATCGTGCCTACGGCACCGAGGTAGTAGCTGGCGTGACGCCGGGCAAAGGAGGCCAGGCGGTCGACGGTGTTCCCGTCTTTGACTCGGTTGCCGCCGCGGTCGATGCGACTGGGGCCAATACCTCCCTTGTCTTCGTGCCGGCTCCGGCGGCGGCCGATTCCATCTCTGAAGCTATCGACGCCGGCATTGCTCTCATCATCACCATCACCGAGGGTATCCCTGTCCACGACATGCTCCGCTTGTTCCACCTCCTTGCGCGCGCGGGCACGACCATGATCGGACCCAACTGCCCCGGGGTGATTTCTCCGGGCAAGGCGAACGTCGGCATCATCCCGCCCCAGGTGTTCCGACCCGGCAACGTGGGCCTCGTCAGCCGCTCGGGAACTCTCACCTACCAGATCGCCTACGAGCTGACCCAGCGCGGCCTGGGCCAGTCGACCGCCGTCGGCATCGGCGGCGACCCTATCGTGGGGTTGCCTTTCCTGGACGTCCTCGCCCGTTTTGAGGCCGATCCTGAGACTCAGGCTGTCGTTCTCGTCGGAGAGATCGGCGGCGATGAAGAGGAGCGGGCGGCGGCGTATGTCAAAGCGCAGATGACGAAGCCCTTGGTGGCGTACATCGCTGGCTTCACGGCGCCCCCGGGGAAGCAGATGGGCCATGCGGGCGCGATCATCTCGGGTGCCTCGGGTACCGCGCAGGCCAAGAAGGCCGCTTTGGAGGCCGCGGGCATCCCGGTGGCCATCGACCCCACTCGGGTAGCGGAGCTGGTCGCGGAGGCGCTGGCGCGGTGACGACTGCTCCGTCCGGGCGCGCTTCAAGAATTGACGACCAGCGGCCCTAGGAGGATCAACGAAATGTCCTCGGACATGACGAAGGGAACACTGCGGACCCGCCACGATCCCATCGCCGCGCTCGAGCGGCGCACGGAGGAGGCGCTCCTGGGCGAAGGCCAGGAGCGCCTCGACAAGCAGCACCAGGCGGGTAAGATGACCGCCCGGGAGCGGCTTGCGCTGCTGATGGACGAAGGCACCTTCACCGAACTCGACCGCTTCGTCACCCACCGGTGCCACGATTTCGGCATGGGTGAACGGTTGGTTCCGGGAGACGGGGTGGTCACCGGCTTCGGCCGCATAAACGGGCGCCTCACCTTCGCCTTCTCGCAGGACTTCACCGTGTTCGGGGGCTCGTTGGGGGAGGCCTACGCGCAGAAGGTGTGCAAGGTCATGGATCTGGCTCAGAAGAACGGTGCCCCCATGATCGGGTTGAACGACTCGGGCGGCGCCCGTATCCAGGAGGGAGTGATGAGTCTGGCGGGCTACGCCGACATCTTCCTCAGGAACGTACTGGTATCGGGCGTGATCCCCCAGATCTCGGCCATCATGGGGCCGTGTGCCGGAGGCGCGGTCTACTCACCCGCCATGACCGACTTCATCCTCATGGTGAAGAACACGAGCTCCCTGTTCGTAACGGGGCCAGATGTCATCCGGGCGGTCACTCACGAGGAGGTGACCAAGGAGGAACTCGGTGGTGCCCTGACCCATTCGACGAAGAGCGGTGTCTCCCATTTCGCCGCCGACTCCGAAGAGGAGTGCCTGCTCTTGATCCGCGAACTCCTCACCTACGTGCCCCAAAACAACCTGGAGGATCCGCCCCTCGGCGCGACCGACGACGATCCGCTGCGCGAAGCGAAGGAACTCGACACCCTCATCCCGCTGAACCCCAACCAGCCGTACGACATGCGGGACGTCATCCGGCCCATCCTCGACCACGGCGTTCTCTTGGAAGTTCAGGAGCACTACGCGCAGAACATCGTCGTCGGCTTCGGGCGCGTGGGCGGACGGAGTGTGGGCATCGTGGCCAACCAGCCCATGGTGCTGGCCGGTGTTCTCGACATCGACGCCTCGGTAAAGGCCGCCCGCTTCGTGCGTTTCTGCGACTGTTTCAACATCCCCATTCTTACCTTCGTGGACGTTCCCGGCTTCCTGCCCGGTGTGGACCAGGAGCTCGGGGGCATCATCCGCCAGGGCTCGAAGCTGCTCTACGCCTTCTGCGAGGCCACTGTGCCCAAGATCACGTTGATCACCCGCAAGGCCTACGGCGGCGCGTACGACGTCATGAGTTCCAAGCACATACGGGGCGACATGAACTTCGCGTACCCGTGGGCGGAGATCGCCGTCATGGGCCCCGAAGGGGCGGTCAACATCATCTTCCGCAAGGAGATCAACGCGGCGGCCGACGCCGAAGCCGAGCGGGGTCGTCTCGCCGACGAGTATCGCGAGCGGTTCGCAAACCCGTACTCGGCGGCCGGTCTGGGCTACGTAGACGAGGTGATCCTGCCCAGGCGCACGCGGCAGAAGATCTTCACGGCTCTCGAGATGCTGAAGGACAAGAGGGACACGAACCCGTCGAAGAAGCACGGCAACATCCCGCTGTAGGCGGCGCCCCGATCCACCGTCCATCGCCGACGCATCGAACCGCAGGAGGCCCGCGCGCATGTTCAAGAAGGTCCTGGTGGCCAACCGGGGGGAGATAACGGTCAGGATCATCCGTGCCTGCCGGGAGCTCGACATCCCCGTGGTGGTGGTCTACTCCGATGCCGATCGCACGGCGCTGCACGTGCGCTACGCGGACGAGGCCTACAGCATCGGCCCCGCTCCCTCGGTGGAGAGCTACCTGGTGGCGGAGAAGATCCTCGAGGTGGCGAGGAAGTCGGGCGCGGAGGCCATCCACCCGGGGTACGGGTTCCTCTCCGAGAACTACCGCTTCGCGCGCATGTGCGCTGAAGCCGGGCTTACCTTTATCGGTCCGTCACCGGAGGCCATGGAATCCATGGGGGACAAGGTGGTGGCCCGCATCGCCATGGCGGCGGCCGGGGTGCCCACAGTGCCCGGCACGGCGCCTCTTACAGAGGGTGACGCGGCTGCGACAGCCGTTGCCGGGATCGGCTATCCCGTGATGTTGAAGCCCTCGGCCGGAGGTGGGGGGAAGGGCATGCAAGTGGTGGAGCGTCCGGAAGAGCTGCTCGAGGCTCTGACTGCCACCAGGGCGCTTGCCACGTCGGCCTTCGGCGACGGCACTGTCTACGCCGAGAGCTACGTCACCAAGCCACGCCACGTGGAGATCCAGGTGCTGGCCGACCATCACGGCAACACAGTGCACCTCTTCGAGCGGGAGTGCTCCATCCAGCGCCGCCACCAGAAGGTGATCGAGGAAGCCCCCTCGCCCTTCATCAGGGCGGCCACTCGCGAGGCGATGGGCGAGGCCGCAGTAAAGGCGGCCCGGAGTGTCCACTACGCCGGCGCGGGCACTGTCGAGTTCCTGGTCGACGAAGACGAACGCTTCTACTTTCTCGAAATGAACACCCGTCTGCAGGTTGAGCACGCCGTCACCGAGCTCGTCACCGGAGTCGATCTGGTGAAGATGCAGCTGCAGGTGGCGGCAGGGGAGCGTCTGCCGTTCACCCAGAACGATCTGCGGCTCTCGGGCGCGGCGATCGAGTGCCGCATCTACGCGGAGGACCCCGACCGGGACTTCATGCCTTCCCCAGGTCGCATCACCGTCTTGCGGGCGCCGGGGGGCCCCGGCATCCGCGACGATGTCGGGGTGTACGAAGGCTTCGAGGTGCCGCTGTATTACGATCCGCTGCTCTCGAAGCTCTCGGCCTGGGGCCGGGATCGGGATGAGGCCATCGGCCGCATGCGCCGGGCCCTCTCCGAATACGTGGTGGAGGGGATCAAGACTAACATCCCCTTCCACCAGCGGGTGCTGCGTCACCCTGACTTCCTGGCGGGCGAGTTCGACACCACCTTCATCGACGATCGCTTTCTTACCGTCGACCGGGAGCCCGCCCGCCCCGACGCCGACCGCGCCCTGGTCGCCGCCGCTGTATTGGCACATATCGAGGAGGAGACGGCGGCTCTGCGCACGGTGGGGGCGCCGGGAGACCAAAGCGGGGGCGGCTCCGTCGCCTGGCGAAAGGCCGGACGCAGTGCGGTCGTCGAGCGCCGGGGATAGGGAGGGGCGATGCCTCAGTACGTGCTGACACGTGGCGGCGACGAACGAATAGCTGACGTAGCCCCCCTGGGGGGCGGTCTCTACGCGGTGACAATCGACGGCCGCTCCGTGACGGTGGACGCCCGCATCGTGGAGGAATCAGTGTGCTCGCTCATCGTCGACGGGGACTGCTATGAAGTGCACTTCTCCCGTGACCGGGATGTCTACACTCTCCTGATCGGAGGGGAACACTACCGGGTGGCGGCCCGCAACCGCCGGGTGCGGGCCGCCTTCAGTGCCGGCGGCCGCCTACTCACCGGCAGACAGGTCGTTCAGGCGCCTATGCCCGGGCGGGTGGTGCGGGTGTTTGCGGAGCCGGGTTTCGCGGTCAAGGCCGGGGACCCCCTGTTGGTGCTCGAGGCCATGAAGATGGAGAACCAGCTACGCTCCCCGGTCGACGGCATGGTGGTGGAACTCGAGGTCGTCGCGGGGCAGGTCGTCGCGACGGGGGACAAGCTGGTGGTGGTGGAGTGAACGCTGGTAGTGTAGGTGCAAGAGCGTGGCAGGAGAGGGTCTCGCACTTCACTGATTCCGGTATAGAGATAGACGCCCTCTACGGGTGGGATGATCTAGATCGGAAAGACTGGCAGGGTGACCTCGGCGTTCCCGGGGACTTCCCTTTCACACGCGGGGTCTATCCCGGCATGTATCGCAGTCGGCCCTGGACCATGCGGCAGTACGCCGGTTTTGCCTCGGCCGAGGAGTCCAACCGCCGCTATCGATACCTGCTCGAGCGCGGCCAGACCGGTCTCTCGGTGGCCTTCGACCTGCCCACCCAGATGGGCTATGACTCCGACCATCCCCTGGCCGAGGGCGAAGTGGGCAAAGTCGGAGTGGCCATCGACTCGCTGCGCGGCATGGAGACGCTCTTCGCGGGCATCCCCCTGGACAAAGTCTCGACCTCCATGACCATCAACGCGCCGGCCGCCATCTTGCTGCTCATGTACGAATTGGTGGCCGAGCAGCAGGGCGCCGACACCCGGCAGCTCCGCGGCACCATCCAGAACGACGTGCTCAAGGAATATGTGGCTCGGGGCACGTTCATCTTCCCTCCGGCGCCCTCGATGCGTCTGATCACCGACATCTTCAAGTACTGTCAGGCCGAGCTGCCCCGCTGGAACACCATCTCCATCTCCGGCTATCACATCCGGGAGGCGGGCTCGACGGCGGCGCAGGAACTGGCTTTCACGCTGGCAAACGGCATCGCCTACGTCCAGGCGGCGGTCGACGCGGGCTTGGCGGTGGACGAGTTCGCGCCCCAGCTCTCCTTCTTCTTTAACGCCCACAACCACTTCTTGGAGGAAGTGGCCAAGTATCGGGCGGCCCGGCGCATGTGGGCCCGCATCATGCGGAACCGCTTCGGAGCCGTCGACCCCAAGAGCCAGATGCTGCGCTTCCATACCCAGACTGCCGGCTGCACGCTCACCGCTCAGCAGCCTCACAACAACATCGTCCGCGTGGCGCTGCAGGCCCTGGCGGCGGTGATGGGGGGCACGCAATCGCTACACACCAACTCCTTCGACGAAGCGCTGGCTCTTCCCTCGGACGAATCGGTCACGGTCGCGCTGCGCACGCAGCAGATCATCGCCTGCGAGACAGGCTTGGTAGACACGGTCGACCCCTTCGCGGGCTCGTTCGTGGTGGAAAAGCTCACCGACGAGCTGGAGGCAAAGGCTCTGGAGTTGATGGGTCACGTGGAGCAGTTGGGTGGCTCGGTGCGAGCCATCGAGCAGGGCTACATGCAGCGGGAGATCGAGGACGCCGCCTACGCCTATCAGATGGCGGTGGAGCGTGACGAGAAGGTCATCGTGGGGGTCAACCGCTTCACTTCGGGCGAGAAGCCCAAGATGAACCTGCTGCGCGTCGACCCGAAGATGCAGCAGCAGCAGGAAGAACGGCTCGCGGCGCTGCGGGCGGAGAGGGACTCCGCCGTCGTGGAGACGGCCCTGGCTGCCCTCCGCGCCGCCGCCCGCACCCGCGACAACCTGCTCTATCCCATGAAGGATGCTTTGCGTGCCTACGCCACCCTTGGCGAGGTCATCGGTGTGTTGCGTCAAGAGATGGGCGAGTTCAAGGCCCGGGAGGCCATGCATTTCTAATGGCACACAGCCGGCGAACGCCTGACGGCCTGTCGGGTTAGGGAGTGATGCGAGAAGCGATGCAGAGGATTCGGGTTGTCATGGCAAAGCCGGGTCTCGACGGTCACGACCGCGGGGCGAAGGTCATATCGAGGGCGCTCCGGGACGCGGGAATGGAGGTCATCTACACTGGTTTGCATCAGACACTGCAGCAGATCGTTGCGATAGCGGTGGAAGAAGATGCGGATGCCGTCGGATTGTCGATACTTTCTGGTGCCCATCTGACGTTGGTTCCAAGGGTCGTCGAACTTCTCGCCGAAGCGGGGGCGAGCGACGTGCTTGTGCTCGCCGGAGGCACGATTTCGGAGGAGGACGGAGATGAACTTCTTCGGCGCGGAGTGAGCGCCGTTTTCACCCCTGGGACGTCCACGCGCGAGATCGTAGAGTTCTTCGTGGCCCATGTAGACCCTCAACGCAAGAGATAGAGAGGACCGCACAATGGACCAGCTGTTGTGGGGTCCTTCCCCGGGCCGTGTCGCGGACGCCAACAGCACCTAGTCTTGCGGCTTGGACAGCGAGCAGGCCCGACACCAGTGTTCACGATTCGCGAGAGCCTGGTTGGATGATGAGTCAGCTCGAGTCGGCTCCTCGACTCGACCGTCGGAATACATACCTCACAGAACTCCTCACCGAGAATATTGGCAAGGTTCCGGCGTGTGCGAGGGGATACCTTTCGCCGGGAGAAGGCCTGGTCGACCGCGGTCTTGGCGGTTCAATGTTGCTATCGCCTTCCCCCTGTACTTAGAGG
>JAJZQZ010000152.1 GCA_021802965.1 Actinomycetes bacterium | reverse complement strand
TCCGATCTTGGATGAGGTCCTCTTCGTTCCCACCGGGACCCCGCCGCACAAGGTGCGCCAGGTGGCGTCGCCGGAGCTGCGCTTCCTCATGGTCAGCGTGGCCACCGCTGAGCATCCGCACTTCTGGGTCTCGCGCCACGAGATGGAGGCGCCGGGCGTCGACTACACGGTCGACACGCTCGCGTACCTGCGCTCCCTGCTGGACCCCGCCACCGAACTGTTCTTCGTCACCGGGGCCGATGCGGTCTTGGACATCCTCACGTGGAAGGAACCCGAGCGGGTGCTCGAGCTCGCCACCATCATCGCGGCCACCCGGCCTGGCTACGACTTGAGCCGACTGTCCGACGTTCTCGATCACCTTGCCAACCGCGAGCGGGTGCATGTGATGGAGATCCCCGCGCTCGCGGTGTCGTCCAGCATGATCCGCGCCCGGTTGGCGGAGGGGCGGGGATGCCGCTACCTGGTGCCGCCCGGGATCGCGGAGCTCGTCGACAAGTGGGGCACCTACTCGGCAGGCCGGAAAGGCGGGTGACGCCACGTCTGGTCGCGAGGGAGCTCCAAAGGATGATGTCTCCGTCCGCCGTTCGAGGCGCGGCCCCCGCTCGAGTGTCGATACCAAGCCCGGCGGCTACAGGCGGCGGCGGCTGGAAGCGGAGCGCTCACGTCGTCGCGGCAGGTTGCTCAGGCGCATCGCCCTCGTGCTCGGGGTCCTCCTGGTCGCCGCCTCGGTCTCGATCTTCTTCCTGACCCGGGAGGACGCTCAGCCTCCCGCGGTCGTCGATTCGACCACCACCACGATCGCGGGCCCGGCAGCCGGCGTCTACGCGGTCCAGGTCGCCGATGCGGGAGCGAGTCGGGTCGTCGGTGTCGTGGCTCCCACGGGCGACCCGAAGATCGTCCTGGGGATCCCGAGCGAGACCCTGGTGCAGGGGCCGTCGGGGTTCGCCCCGTTGGAGCCCCTTCTCCAGGGGGCCGAGGAGGCTCGGGGTCTGGACAGCATCGCGAAGCTGGTCGGCCGCCTGCCGGAGGGGGCGGGCGCCCTGAGGTGGAGTGACCTTCGGGCCGCGCTCGTGCAGGCGGCCGCGCCCGGCACGTGGCCCGAGGCGCTCGCCGGCGATCCGCGGCAGGCGGCCGACACGGTAGCGCGCGGGCTTTCGGCCCTGGCAGCGGCATCGTCCACGCCCTCTGGGGGCGCGGCGCTCGACTCTCTTGCCGTGACGGGCGCCTCGGATGGGGTCAAGGCCTCGTTGCGTGCACTCGGCTCCCAACAGGGGGTCGTGGCTGCACTGCCGGGAAAGGCTGTGGCGGGCGCCGATTTCTCCTACTATGAGCCGGATGCCCCCGCACTCGCCCGCCTCTTGGGCACGCCTTCCGCCGGAGGCGGCATCTCGGTGGAGGTGCAGAACGGTTCCGGCGCGGTGGGGGTCGCCGAAAAGGCGGCCGAAGCTGTGGCGCCGCTGGGCTTCGAGATGCTCCCAGTAAAGAACGCGGACGAGTTCCCCGACGTCGAGGTGACCCGCATCTACGCCGCGGCGGACGCCGTGGCGCAGGCCGACCGTGTGCGGGGCGTGCTCAAGATGGGCATCGTGGTCAAGCAGGAGAGCCTGCCTCCGGGCCGCGTGGTCGTGGTGGTGGGCAAGGACCTGACGGCCGAGTCACTCTCCTCCGGAGGCGCGTAGCCGATGGACTCCTTCAAGCAGTCGCGCTATCACCGGCAGATGCTGTTCGGCCCCTTCGGTGAGGAGGGCCAGAAGAAGCTCGCGACGGCCCGGGTGGGCCTGGTGGGATGCGGGGCGCTCGGCTCGGTGATAGCGGGGCACCTCGTGCGCGCGGGGGTCGGCTATCTGCGGCTGGTCGACCGGGATTTCCTCGAGATGAACAACCTGCAGCGGCAGATGCTGTACACGGAGGACGACGTCGTCGCCCGCCTGCCCAAAGCCATCGCGGCGGCCGCTCACCTGCGGGCCGCCAACAGCGAGGTCACCGTCGATCCGGTGGTGGCCGACGTGAACCCCTTCTCGATCGTGCAGTTCGCGGAAGGCCTCGACGTCCTCGTCGACGGCACCGACAACTTCGCCACCCGCTACCTGCTCAACGATCTGGCCGTCAGCCGCGGGATCCCCTGGGTGTACGGAGGGGTCATCGGAGCGAGCGGCATGACCTTGACCGTCGTTCCCGGCGAAGGTCCCTGCCTGCGTTGTCTCTTCGCGGAGATGCCGCCCCCCGGTTCCGCTCCCACGTGCGACACCGCAGGAGTCCTTAGCACAGTCGTGGCTGTGGTCGGCAGCGTGGAGGCGAACGAGGTCCTCAAGCTGCTGGTCGATCCGGCCGCGCGCAATCGCGGCCTGCTCACGGTCGACCTGTGGGACCTGCGCTTCGAGACGGTCCCCGTCGCCCGTGACCCCGAGTGCCCGGCCTGCGGAAAGCGCCGGTTCCCCTTTTTGGAGGCCCGCACCGAGTACACCGCAACCACCCTCTGTGGCCGCGAGTCGGTGCAGGTATCGCCGAGCGTCCCCGCCCGACTCGACCTCGCCAGCCTGCGCGCTCGGCTGGCCCAGGTGGGGGAGACCCGGGGCAACGACTTTCTCGTGGAGGTCGACGTCGAGGGCAAGACCCTGACCGTCTTCCCTGATGGCCGCGCGATCATCAGAGGCGTCGACGACCCGGTGGCGGCGCGGGGACTGTACGCGCGATACATCGGGCAGTAGGCGGCGTCGGTCGCGCGAATAGCTCCGCCCTTTGACGCTCCCGCTGTCGATGCTAGAATCCTATAAGACCTACTGGACTTATCAGGTATTCGCGAGGCGGCATGAACATCACGGCCAAGAGCAAGTACGCGGTGCGCGCCCTCGTCGAGTTGGCGCAGCGGACGGGGGACTCTCCCGTGCCTTTGGTGGCGTTGGCCCATGCCCGCGAGGTGCCCACCCAGTTTCTCGAGCAGCTCTTCGCCGCCCTGCGCCGCGCGGGAGTGCTCCAGTCGCACCGCGGCGTCAACGGCGGCTTCACCTTCCAGCGCCCGCCCGATCAGGTGACCGTCCTTCATGTGGTGGAGATCCTGGACGGCCCCATCGAGCCCGCCCTGTGCACCACCTCCGAGGCATGCGAGCGCCGTTCCATCTGCTCGGTGGGTGACGTGTGGGTACAGGCGAAGGTTGCCGTGGAAGAGGTCCTGGCGGGCGTGACGATACAAGACCTGGCAGACCGCGAGACGGCCCAGAGTGGCGCGTCCATGTACTACATCTAACGACGTCGGCGTGGGAGCGTAGAGCGATGCGCGATGACGGCAAGCGATCCGGATCTCTGGGGGCCTTAGTCCTGGCCGCCGCCGCCTCTGCATACCTCTACCTGACGCCGGGGGGCCGGGGTTTCCGCCAGGCCTTCAGCCGCGACGTTCAGGTGATCCGCGAACGCGACCCCGCGGCTCGGGGGTTGGTCGAGATCCTCACCTGCTATTCGGGTCTTCACGCCCTGCTCTTCCACCGGGTGGCGCACGGCCTCTGGGTGCGCGACGTCCCGCTGGCCCCACGACTCATCTCTCAGGTGAGCCGTTTTCTCACCCAGGTCGAGATCCACCCCGGAGCCGAGATCGGCAGCGGCCTGTTCATCGACCACGGTTCGGGGGTGGTCATCGGAGAGACCGCCGAGATCGGCGACAACGTCACCATCTACCAGGGCGTGACCCTGGGCGGCACGGGCAAGGAGACGGGCAAGCGTCACCCGACCATCGGCAACAACGTGGTCATCGGGACGGGAGCCAAGGTCCTGGGGTCGATCACCGTCGGCGACAACGCCAAGATCGGTGCCGGGAGCGTGGTCGTCCACACTATCCCGGCCAACACCACCGTCGTGGGCAATCCCGGACGACCGGTGATCACCGACGGCACCAAGGTGGGCATCCCCGACATCGACTACACTCACCTCCCCGACCCTGTGGCTGAGGCGATGAAGTGCGTGGTCCGCCGGTTGGTGGAGATCGAGAACGAGCTCGAAGAGGTCTGCCCGCCGCACCGCAAACGCATGATGCAGCGCACCAACCTCGACGAGGAGCTCTCGAACCTGGCCGGATTCTACCTGGGGGCCGGCATCTAGGACCCCTCCCGCACCGGGCTGGTACCATTGCGGTATGCCCATGCGTGAGCCCACTCTCGACGTCTTGAACGAGGCGCAGGCCGCCGCCGTGTTCCACGCCGAGGGGCCCCTGCTGGTCCTGGCGGGGGCCGGCTCGGGCAAGACGCGGGTGCTCACCTACCGCATCGCTCACCTGATCGAGAGCCGGCAGGCAGGGCCCTACGAGATCCTCGCCATAACCTTCACCAACAAGGCCGCCGCGGAGATGAAGGGCCGGGTCGTGCAGTTGGTGGGGCCGGTGGCGGAGACGATGTGGGTCTCGACCTTCCACGCCGCCTGTGCGCGCATGCTCCGACGCGAGGCCGAGCTGCTGGGTTACCGGTCCGGCTTCACCATCTACGACCAGGACGACCAGGTGCGGCTCATGAAGCGCAGCCTCGAGGAGTTGGGCTACGACCCCAAGCGCTACCCACCCCGGGCGGTGCATGCCCGCGTATCCGACGCGAAGAACCGGCTGGTCGACGTCGACGACTTCCGCGGCCTTTCAGGTGAGGATGCAGGCTCGTGGGCGGCGTCCACCGGCTCGACCGGATTCAACTATCTCGAGGTGACCGCCGAGGCGTATCGGGTGTACCAGCAGAAGCTCTACGACCTGAACGCGATGGATTTCGACGATCTGATCATGCGCATGGTCGACGTCTTCCGGCTGTTCCCTCACCGCCTGCAGCACTACCGGGACACCTTCCGGCACATCCTGGTCGACGAGTACCAGGACACCAATCACGCTCAATACACCCTGGTCAAGCTGCTGGCCGAAGACCACAAGCGCATCACCGTCGTGGGCGACGACGACCAGTCGGTGTACTCCTGGCGGGGGGCCGACATCCGCAACATCCTGGAGTTCGAGAAGGACTTCGGGGAAACCACCGTGGTGAAGCTAGAGCAGAATTACCGTTCGAGCACCACGATCCTCGACGCGGCCAACGCCCTTGTGGCCCACAACAGGGGCCGGAAGCCCAAGCACTTGTGGAGCGATCGCGGCGCCGGGGAACGCATAGTCGTGCTGGAGTGCGGCGACGAGCACGAAGAGGCGCGGCTGGTGGCCGGCGAGATACAGACCCTGCTCCGCTCGGGCTGCCGCCCCCACGACGTCGCCGTCTTCTATCGCGTGAACGCTCAATCACGGGTGCTCGAGGATATCCTGGTACGTTACGGCATCGGATACCAGGTGGTGGGGGGGACGCGCTTCTACGAACGCGCCGAGATCAAGGACATCCTGGCCTACCTGCGGGTGATCGTCAATCCGGTAG
Organism: Actinomycetes bacterium; assembly: GCA_021802965.1. Taxonomy (GTDB): domain Bacteria; phylum Actinomycetota; class Thermoleophilia; order RBG-16-64-13; family RBG-16-64-13; genus JAJZQZ01. The sequence continues at coordinate 3,287 of JAJZQZ010000152.1, read as the reverse complement.
ACGACCTGTCTTTTCAGCGCATAGTCAACCAACCCAAGCGTGGGCTGGGAGACGTGGCCCAGGGGCGGCTGCAGCAACTTGCCGCCACGGACGCGGTGTCTTTGCGCAGAGCCCTTTCGGCGGCCGCCGAGAACGAAGCCTGGTTCGCGCCCGGCGCCCGCAAGGCCCTGGGTAGCCTCGACCGCCTGTTCGATCGGTGGGAAGAGCGGTCGGCCGACTCCGCGTCACCCGTCACCGTCGCCGAGCAGGCCCGGTTGGTCATGGAGGAGGCCGGGCTTCTCGGCCTGTTGGAGGAGGAGCGCACCCTCGAGGCCGAAGGCCGTATCGAGAACCTGCAGGAGTTCCTGAACGTGGCCCGGGAATACGATCGCCAGAACCCGGAAGGATCGTTGCGCGAGTTCCTCGAAGAGGTGAGCCTGTACGCCGACGTCGACGCGCTCCGCGACACCGACCAGATGGTGACCTTGATGACCCTGCACAACGCCAAGGGTCTCGAGTTCCGTGTGGTGTTCATCGTGGGCATGGAGGAGGGTGTCTTTCCCCACTCGCGGGCCCTCGACGAGCAGAACCTCGAGGAAGAGCGTCGCCTCTGCTATGTCGGCATCACCCGGGCCATGGACCGGGTGTATCTCTCCTACGCCCGCAACCGCGCCCTCTACGGAGCCGGGGCCTACAATCTGCCCAGCCGCTTCTTGTCCGAGGTGCCGGCCGATTTGATGGATCGGAGAGGCTCCACGGCCTCGGGGGCGCGCCGCCGGCTCTCCGGGGGCGACTCCTCGACCGGTCGCCCCTACTACGGCAGATCTCCCGTCGATCGGCCCTTCGCGCCCTCCGTGCTGCCACCGTCGGCTGCCGCGAAGCGTGACAATGGGGACGAGAAGGACGGAACGACCGCCGGGGAGGCGGAATTCGCCGTGGGCGATCGGGTGCTCCATGCCAAGTTCGGCGAGGGGATGGTCCTCGGAGTGGAGGCCGGAGGCGTTGTGCGCGTCTTCTTTCCTGAATCGGGCGACCAGAAGCGTCTTCTCGTCGATTACGCGCCCCTCAAACGACTGTGACGACGATGGCCGCAATTCACGTTGCATTCACCATATATGCACGAACACGTGCTATGGGGCCTGCAGGGCATTCTGTGGGGGGCAATGGGGTGATGTAGCGGTCTCGGGGTGCAAGTTCCACTGCGGTGGGACAAAATGGAGTGAAATATTGACATAGTGGGGCGTAGTGGGGTACGGTAAGCTCCATGAACAGGCCCTTCTTAACCGGCCGCGTAGACCACACCCTGGATGACAAAGGCAGGATCACCCTCCCGGCTGCCTTTCGAGACCTGTTTGTCGGGGAGTCGTATTTCGTCCCGAGCGCGCATGGTGAGCCCTTCCTCCGCCTCTACGACTCGTTCTCGTGGGCGGCACACGACCAGCGTTACCTCGATTCACTCGACGAGCTGGGCGACCGCGAGGCCGACGAGCAGATAGGCGACCTGTACGAGGACATGTTCATCGTGTCCCGCGACAGCCAAGGTCGGGTGACGATCCCCTCCGACTTCATCCAGAAGCTGGGACTCAAGGGCAAGGTCCGGATCACCGGCCACCGCGACCACCTGCGTCTGTGGGATCCGGCCGTGCACCAGGCGTACAGAGAAGCTCGCAACAGGATGAAGGAAGCCGCCGAGAGGCGCCGTCTGGCGGAGGTCGAGGATGCCTAGCACCCAGCCCCTGGCATTCGAGTTGGAGATGGCCATGGCCCACATTCCCGTCTTGACATCCGAGCTACTCGACGTGCTCGACCCGGGTCCGGATAGCCGGGTGGCCGACTGCACGTTCGGCGCCGGTGGTCACGCGGCCGCGGTGGGCGAGCGGCTCGGTCCGGGGGGGCTCCTGCTCGGCTGCGACCGCGACCCGGTCGCCATCCGCTACTTCGACGATCTCCGGTCGCGGCTCTCCTGTCCCGCGCGCTTCTACCCGGGTGACTTCGCCGACACCCTTTCCCAGCTCGCCCGCACGGGTCTCACCCTCACTCACGTCTACATGGACCTCGGGGTCAGCAGCATGCAGATCGACACCGAGGAGCGTGGGTTCTCGTACAGTTACGATGCGCCGCTCGACATGCGCATGGATCCCACGGGCGGACTCACCGCGGCCGACATCCTCAACGAGTGGCCCGAAGAGCGACTGTGGCGGATCTTCTCGGAGTACGGTGAGGAGCACTATTCGCGTCGCATCGCTCGAGCTGTCGTCCGCCGTCGCGAGCGGGCGCCGTACTCGCGCACCTCCGAGTTGGTCGACACGGTCAAGGAGGCCATTCCCACCCCGGCCCGTTTCGGCTCGCGCAATCCGGCTCGGCGGGTCTTTCAAGCTCTGCGCATCGCCGTCAACGACGAGTTGGAGAGCCTCCGCCTGGCCCTGCCCCTGGCGCTCGCCCTCCTGGAACCCGGCGGAGTACTGGCCGTGATCAGCTTTCACTCGCTTGAAGACCGCATCGTCAAGGAGTTCTTCGCTTCGCAGGCCCATCCCTGTACCTGTCCGCCTGATTTCCCCATCTGTGTGTGCGGCAAGGCGCCCACCATGGAGATCATCACGGGCAAACCCATCACGCCGGGTGCGCGCGAGCTCGAGACGAACCCTCGTTCGAGCTCCGCTAAGCTGCGCGCCGCTCGGAGGCTCTGATGGCCGCCACGGCTCGAGCGTGGCAGCATCCGCGCTGGCACTACGACGAGCAGCGGTCCGAAGCCGCCCAACGCAGCGCCGCCCGTACGGCCGCCCGCCAAGGATCTCAGTCCGCGGTGGACGACCACGTGCGGGTGAGCCCAGCCCCGCAGTCGTCCCCGAAAGGCAGCCGCAAGGCCGTCCCCGCCAAAGGTACGGCGGCCCCCGCGCGGCAGTACGCGGGCATCGCCGCGGTGGGACCCGTCGTCGGCGTGCGCCCTCGCTTCCTCCGAGTCGCGTCGCTCATCGTCCTAGCAGGCGCCGTGCTTCTTGCCCCCGTGACCCTCAACATGGCGACGGCCCGCACCGAGTACGCGTTCGCGCGTCTCGAAGAGCGCAAGGACCAGCTGGAGGCGGAACGGTCGTCTCTTCAGGCCAAAGTCTCCGCCCTCGAGTCGCACCAGCGCGTGGGCGAGGTGGCGCAGCGTCTGGGCATGGTGCCGGGCCTCAAGTTCGCTTATCTGGACCTCGTCGATCGTTCCGCGTCGGACACAGTCACCGCGGACGGGGTGAAGCCGGCCGCGGGCCAGTAGATGGGCTTGAGGCACACGAACAGACGGCTGCGTACGTCCGTGGGGTCGT
>JAJZQZ010000151.1 GCA_021802965.1 Actinomycetes bacterium | reverse complement strand
CCCGCTCGTAGTACCCGCCCTTTCGTTCGGCGTACTGCCGGCGAATCCCGCCGCCTCGCCCTCGGCACGTCACAATCGTCAGGCGCCACAATCGCATCGCCATGCAACAAAAGGCTCTTGACAACGTGCTCAGGAGGTTCTAGTGTGCTCATATCTAGCGCGAATGGGCAAAAAGATGAAATATTGATGATATTGCGTGCAACGATGGATGTGGGGGATTGGCTTTGGCGCACGCCATGGAGTGAGGGGGAAAGGAGCAGACGGAAGTGACGAGACTCAACTATGATGTCGTGGTTATCGGTGCGGGTCCGAACGGCCTGACGACGGCCGCCTATTTGGCCAAGGCGGGCCTGAGGGTGTTCGTCGCGGAGAAGCGGTACGAGATCGGGGGAGGGCTTGCCACCGAAGAAGTGACCCGGCCGGGGTTCTGGCACAACACCCACGCGGTGTACCACATGATGGCCGAGTACGCTCCGATCTTCCCAGACCTCGAACTCAGCACCTCATTCGACCTGAAGTTCATCTATCCCCCGGTCCAGTTCGCCTGCCTGTTCTCCGACGGCGAATCGATCTGCCTCTATAGCGACGTCGAGAGAACGTGCGAGTCGATAGCGAGGTTCTCCAAGAAAGACGCCGACTCGTACCGCGAGTACTACCAGTTCACACAAGAGGCGATGGATCTGTTCCTCGCTCCGGCCACCTACGTGAATGCTCTGCCGAGTCTGGAGCAGGTGGCGAAGATGTGCACGCATCCCCTTACGACTCGCGTGGACGAGATGACGGGGGAGACACCAAGGCAGCTGGTCGATGCATTGTTCGAGAACGATCGTGTCCGGACACTCTTCCTCCACACAGCCTGCATGTGGGGGTTGGAACACGACTTGGAGGGGCTTGGCTATCTCGTTCCTCTCATGATCAACCGTGGTTCGAATTTCAGGTTGTGCGAGAGTGGGTCCCACCACATACCGCACCTCCTCGGCAAGGTCGTCATGAAGAATAAGGGCATGATCTGGGGTGGCTTCCGGGTCAAGCGGATCATCGTCGAGGACGGGGAAGCAAAGGGTGTCGAACTCGACAACGGCGACATCATCGAAGCCAACATGGCGGTGGTGAGTTCTGTCGACCCCGACCAGACCTTCCTGAAGTTCATCGGTGAGGAGCAGCTGGACCCGGAGTTCGTCACGCGCTTGAAGCAGTACAAGTGGGAGGAGTGGAGCCTCTTCGTCACACACCTGGCCCTTCACGAAAGGCCCTCGTTCACGGCGGCGGCCAAGAACCCCGACGTCAACGACGCCATGATCTCCATCATAGGCTATGACACCGAAGCTGATCTGATCGAACACTGGGAAGCGGTCAGGCGGGGTGAGATCGGAAAGCCGGCGTTCACCGCCTGTTTCCCCTCAGTCCATGATCCAACTCAGGCCCCACCAGGCAAGCATACCGGTCTGCTCACTTCCTTCGCGCCATACGAGTTGCGTGACGGAGGCGCTGAGGCGTGGTACCGGGTCCGTCAGGAGCACGCCCAGCGGTCCATCGCCAAGCTGTCCGAATACGCCCCGAACATCAACGCCGACACCATCATCGAGAAGTACCTCACGAGCCCCCTCGACATCGAGAACAAGTTCCCCGACATGGTTCGCGGTTCGATCAAGCAGGGCGCCTACTACCCCTTGCAGATGGGCTACATGCGACCGAACGAGTACTGTTGGGACCACTCGACCCCGGTCAAGAACCTGTTCATCTGCGGTGCGAACAGTCACTCCGGTGGTATGGCCACTTACGGGCCGGGCTACTGTGCGGCCAACACCATCGCCGAGGCACTCAACATCGAGAAGTGGTGGTCGGAGCCGGAATACATAGTGCGCGCGCGAGAGGCGGGAGTCCTGTGAGTCGTGTCGGGATGAGCCGGGACGAGGTTGCGAAGGAGAGGCGACATGGCTGACAACACATACGATGCCGTCTTCATCGGGGGTGGTCATAACGCCCTTGTAACGGCTCTGTACTTGGCACGCAATGGCATGAAGGTGGGCGTGTTCGATCGGAGGAACGAGATCGGAGGTGAATTCTGCAGCGACGAGCTTCCCGCTCCGGGGTTCTTGATGAACACGTGCGCCACATTCATACGGTTCTTCGTGTGTCCGGCCCTATACGACTTCAATCTTCGCGAGTATGGGCTGCAACTCGTCATGCCTGAACCTAGCCAATCCTGCATATTCGACGATGGTCAGGCCATGGTGATCTGGGGCACCCGCCATGTGGACCTGGAGACCGGCAAGGTGTCGTTCGTGGAGGAGAACTTCCAGAAGAACCTTCAGAGCATCGCACGGTTCTCGGAGAAGGACGCGGAAACTTGCGCCAAGTGGGCCTCAAGGGCGGGCCAAGGCTACGGCGAGAAGATAGAGGAATGGCTCTACAATCCTCCCCGTCCGGCGGGAACCCTGACCATGGAGGACGAGATCATGGCGTCGGGGGCGATAGACCCCCGCTGGCCCTACATGTCTATCGGGGAGCTCGCCTACGATCTCTTCGAGAGCGAGGCCATGCGCGTCTACTTCATGCGGCTGGCCCAGGGGCATGCCGGGTCCTACCCGCACGTCGTTCAGGGGCTGATGTCGACGTTGCATCAGGTGGGCTCCATGGCGGGAGGTCTGCCGATCTCGATCGCCGTCGGCGGTACGCACACGATCGCGCACGCACTGCAGAGGGCGTTGAGTTCGATGGGCGGCGAATTCTTCGTGAACTCCGAGGTCGACAAGATCATCGTGGAGAACGGAGCGGCCAAGGGCATCGTGTTGGCCGACGGCACCAGGGTGGAAGCGAAGCAACTGGTGATCAACGGGGCCGATCCGAAGCAGCTGACATTCAGGTTCCTCGCCCCCGAACTGACGAGCGAGATGACGAAGCGCAGGGTGAAGAACCTCTGGGGCGACAACTACGGCGTTATCTGGGCCACGTTCGCCCTCCACGAACTGCCCAAGTACACGGTCGAGGAGGAATACCCGGGTTGTCTCACGCAAAGGTGCTACTTGTCACCGCTCGACGCGGACTACTTGAGGTTCCGCAAGCTGGGTGACTGCCACCGAAACGGCCTCCCCGCGCGCTTCTTCCACCATCTGACCCACGATACGGCCTTCGTTCCCAGCTACGCACCCCCCGGGAAACACCTGTGTCTCGTCGAGGACTACCTGGCCGAGGACCGATTCTTCACAAAGAGCGAGTGGGGGGATATCCGGAAGCGTATTCCCGAGGCCCTACTTGAAGACTGGCGACGCTTCGCGCCGAACATGACGACCGACAATGTGATCGATTCCTACGTGCTGCTGGGGCCCGATCTGCACGAGCGTTTCACGTGGGATGCGTGGTCTGGGTACGGGCACACCGCCCCTCAGATGGGCAGTTTCCGACCGATCCCGGAATGGTCGGGGTACCGCACGCACATCAAGAACCTGTACGGCTGTGCACAGAGTCAACATCCGGGTGGATCCTCGTGGGGGCTGCCGGGATACAACTGTTACAAGGCCATCGCCGGTGATCTTGGACTGGAGAAAGTCTGGGAAACGGCCGGTCGGCAGTACTAGGCGTTCGCGCCTTGGGGGGGCCGAGAGGCACAATCAGCATTCACAGGGGGAGGAGTACGCAGTGAGATACGAGGCGTCACCATTCGAGTTCCTACCGGAAATAGACCTAGAGCTTCATGAAGCGTGGTTCCTCGATGGCATGCACATGCCGGACGGCCTTGCCGACTACACCGCCTTCTCTTGGGCCGCCGAGGTCGTGACCCATGGTTTCTGCTGGGCGGCGGAGAAGGTCTCTCTGCCCAGCTGCAAGGGTGTCCTCTGGCGGGACTACAAGGGGCAGAGATTCGTCGTCACGCCGATCGTGGTCGATTCTGAGGCCGAGATCAAAGAGCGGGAAGTGAAGTTCAGGCAGAACCTAGCCACAGCCGCCGACGAGTTCCACCCCTACTGGGAGAAGTACAAGACTGAGCTTCTCGACCTGTACCGGCCGTTCAAGGACTTCGACGAGAAGGCGGCCTCTTCCGCCGAAATCGGCCGCCAACTCGAGGATCTGAGACAGGTCGGATTCCGCATGTGCGAGATCCACTTCTGGGGGATGTACCTTTCGTTCTCGTTCTTCATGTTGTTCCACCAGATGTGCAAGCAGCTCGGGATCGATCCTACTGGTCACGAATTCGCTGCGATGGTGCGCGGGTTCGACAACAAGAGTTTCCAGTGTGAGCGGGAACTCTGGAACCTCTCTCGGAAGGTGTCGGAGTACGGACTCGAATCGACCTTCAAGCTGCCCGCCCACGAGATCGCCTCTTCACTGGGCGCGAACGGCTCTGGTGGGAAGTGGATGGACGAGCTCGACTCTTTCCTCGCTGAGTACGGCTGGCGGTGTGAACGTTGCTGGTTCCCCTCGAGCCCGAGTTGGCAGGAAGACCCGCGGTACGCCATCCGCAAGGTGCAGGACTACCTTAAGCTGGAAGACCGTGTGCCCATCCAGACGAAGGCCGCCGAGGAGAGGGAGAGCGTGATCGCCGAGGTCACCGGGAGGGTGCCGGCCGACAAGCTCGACACGTTCAAGATGCTGCTGAAGGGTGCGCAGACGGCCGACGTGTTCAGCGAGGAGCATGATCTGTACTGCGAGATGCAGACCGATGCTCTGAGGCGCAAGTTCCTCGAGGAACTCGGAAGGCGCTTTGTTGCCGCGGGCACGATCGACGATAAGGACGACATCTACTGGCTCTGGCTCGACGAGACTCGCAAGACTTCCTACTGGCCGGAGAAGTGGCGCATGCAGGGCATTGTGAATGAACGTAGGGCCATGGCCGCGGCGAACCTCGAAGCGGGCTTCCCGCCGGTTCTGACCACCGCCGATCCGCCTGAAGCGGCGTTCGGTTACATGGTGCGCTCCGGTGATCCCATCCTTCTGCAGGTCATAGTGGGCGAGCTGCCCACCCCGCGTCCGGAGCTGAAAGCCGACGTGCTGGGTGTGGGCGGAGCTCCGGGGATCGCGGAAGGGCCCGCCCGGGTGGTGTTCACCGACGACCAGATCGGAGAGGTCCTTCCGGGAGAGATTCTCGTGTGCCCCACGACCACCATCGGCTGGACGACGGCGTTCTCCCTCGTCAAAGGGGTGGTCGTCGACCGGGGGGGCATGCTTTCCCACGCGGCGGTCGTGTCGCGGCAGTACGGCATCCCGTGCATTCTCAACACGTTCGTAGGCACATCAGAGATCAAGACAGGACAGCGCATCAGGATCGACGGTGCCCAGGGTGCCGTCTACTTCCTCGACGACTGAGCGAATGTTCCAAATGACTCAGTGATGGCGGATCCAGGGGGGTTCGAATGAGCGTGAAGCATGTGTACTGGCTGAGCGACATAGCGCAAGGTGATAACGGGACCTTCGGCAGAAAATGCGCGAACCTGGGCGAGATGTCGAGGCTGGGCATGCCCGTTCCAGATGGGTTTGCGATCGCTCGCGGCGCTCAGGAATGGGCCCTGCAGGAGACGGGGGCACGGGACGAGATCGCCGAACTCGTTCGTCGGGTCGGCGAGCCGACGGATTGCCGGGCGCAGGCAGAGCTGAGCCGAGAGATCCGAGCCATCATCGAAGGTAAGGATCTCCCCCCCGTTCTGTCGTCATCGATCGTCGAGCTGTACGACGAGATGTGCGCACGCCGGGGCGAAGAGGTTGCGGTATCAGTCCGCTCCGCGGGTGTCGTCAGTCATCCGGGCATGTATGAGACCTATCTCAACATGAGAGGGCGTGAGCAGGTCCTCGACGCGGTGAAGAGAGTCTGGGGCAGCACGTTCAACTCTCGGACCATCGCTCACAGGGTCCAGCAGGGGCAACCGATCGTGGACTCCCCATACATCGGCGTGGGCGTCTTGGAGATGGTGGACGCTCGGTCCGCCGGTGTCTGCTTCACTGTGCACCCGGTGGATGGGGACCTCGATCGGGCTGTGATAGAGGCCAATTGGGGGCTCGGAGAGAGCTGCGTGAGCGGCCAGGTCAGCGTCGATCTGTACGTGGTCGACAAGAAGAGCCTCAGCACTCTGGAGAAGACGCTCGGTGAGAAGAAGCTGCAGATCGTGGCTTCCGGGAACGGCGTGCATGAAGAAGAGGTACCCGCCGAAAAAAGGTGCGAGTACGTCCTCTCGGACAGCGAGGTCGCCGAGATCGTGCGGCTCAGCAAACTGCTCGAGGATCATTTCGGGCAACCGCAGGATGTCGAGTGGGCCATCGACGCCGGGCGGCCATTCCCCGAGAACGTCTATCTGCTACAGACGAGGTCGGTTGTGGGCGTCCAACCCCAGGAATACAAGACAGAGAAGCCTGACCCGCTCGCCGACCTGGTGGGTTCATTCTTTGTGCCCTCCAGGCCCCCTCGGTGACATCAGCACCGGACATGTTCGGCTTAGGGGGCAAGATCGCTCTTGTTACCGGGGGCGGCGGCGGGTTGGGTCGCCTCTTCTGCGAGACACTCGCCGAGTCCGGGGCCGACGTCGCGCTGATGGACCTGGACGCCGAAGGCGCCGAAGCGACAGCCGAACTCGTTAGGAGTCACGGCCGAACAGCGCTTGCGATCAAGGGAAACGTCAACGATCCGGCGGACGTGGCTCGGATGGTCGAAGAGACGGACGCGCGATTCGGCCGCATCAGCGTTCTCGTGAACAACGCGGGTATCAATGTCAAGCCGGCGCGGATAGCTGACACTCCCATCGAAGATTGGGATGAAGCCATCGGGGTCAACCTACGCGGGGTCTTCCTTTGCACCAGAGCCTGTCTTCCGGTGATGGTGCGCGAAGGCAAGGGCAACGTCATAAACATTGCGTCGATCTTGGGGGTCAGACCTTTCCCGGAGGTCGGCGCGCTCATGCCGAACTTCCCATACGGCGTTTCAAAGGCCGGGGTGATACGACTCACCAAAGAGATCGCGGTCCAGTATGCCGCGGATGGCGTGCGCGCGAACTGTGTCGCCCCCGGGTGGCACATGGGGACTAACTTGAGTGCTCGCTGGCGCGAGACGTCGTGGGGAAGCGACGAACACCGCACCTACGAAGAGGCTATCACGCGGGTCACGCCTATGGCCCGTCGAGGCGAATCAAGCGAACTCAAGGGGCTGTTGATCTATCTGGCATCTGATGCGTCGAGTTTCATGACCGGCCAGGTCCTGATCTCGGATGGCGGCATATGCCTGTGAGAGCGCGATCCAGCGGCAGCTCCCGGCGCTGGATTGAGGTCCGTTCCGTATCGTGAGCCGTCATGCCGACCACTTCGACGTGGCCGTGGTCGGCGCGGGCCCGGGAGGGGCGGTCGCAGCCAAGACGTGCGCGGAGGCAGGCCTGAGCACCGTCCTCTTGGAGCGAAGGGCTCTGCCCCGGGAGAAGGTCTGCTCGGGGATGCTGTTCGGTCGGCGGGCGCAGGAATTGGTCGCCGAGGAGTTCGGGAGCATCCCTGAAGACTTGCTACTGGACACGCTCCGCGGGGTGAAGTTGCTGGTGCCAGGTGTCGGCGATGCGAAGATCGTCGCCGAGACACCGATCACGTGGAGAAGAGACCTTGACTTCTGGATGGTCGGTCAAGCTGTGGAGCAAGGCGCCCGACTCTGGGAGTCGACTCGAGTGTGTGACGTCAGTGTCAATGGACACGGTTGTACGGTCACGGCCCTTCGTGGGGCAGAAGAGGTTGAAGTGACCAGCCGGTTCGTGATAGGCGCGGACGGCCCTACATCTGTGACGAGATCTCGCGTCTTCCCCGAGATCAAGCTGAAATACACGACCGCTTCACGGGAATGCTTCAGGTGGCAGGAGGGGATGGAGCGCGATCACTCGGTCATCGTGCTCCCCCAGGGCCGCTACCGTCCGAACTTCTGGATCAACCCAAAGGGCGATGTTTTCACCGTGGAAGGAGCGCTCAGGGAGTTGGGGAGCGTCGTTGGCGGCTTCTTGGAGGGGTACGGATTCGTCGCGCAGGAGCCGCTATGGCGCGACGGTTGTGCCAGTCGACCTCTGTCGTTGTACGAACGGTTCGCTTCGGACGGATTCACCGCGGCGAGAGGCAACGTCCTTCTCGTCGGCGACGCCGCGGCTCTCAAGATCCCCGTGAGCGGCGAGGGCATCGGGACGGCGCTGAGCAGCGGGCTGTCGGCCGCTCGATCGATAATTGCGTCGATCGAAACAGGCCAAAGGGTTGATGCGATCTACCGGCGAGAACTTGGCCCTCTGTTGGATTGTCTGGCCCGGTGTCACGTCGCGGTGGACCGGCTAAGGGTGAAAGAGGGCACGGAGTTCCTGACTGCGCTCGAAGAAGCGTTCGCGGAGTCGATCATCGACATCGAGTATTGACAGGCCACAGAGGAAGGGAGAAGGCATGTATATCAGGTCAACCGGGTTGGGACGCACCCTGCTCACATGTAACGTCACGAAGCTTGAAGTCACTAACGTGTATCCGGCGACCCTCGAGGATCCGAAGGATGGGGACACGCAGCCGATGCGGCTGTTGATGACCGTTCAGACGACCGACCCGGTGAGCTGGACGATACGCGGCTTCGTCGAGGCCGATGACCTGCGCGAGATCTTCAAAGCCGCGCTCAAGCCGGCGGTGCTTTTGACGGCCTTCAAGTTCTTGCTGTTCGGGAGCAAATCCACCAAGTCGACGGCCGCGCCGGCTCTGAAAGGGGCTGCCGACTGCACCGCTGACGGCCAGGCGGGGGCCTAGACCCCGGACG
>JAJZQZ010000150.1 GCA_021802965.1 Actinomycetes bacterium | reverse complement strand
ACTTTCCTCGAACACATTGCCATTGGCCGTATCCAGGATCACTCGTCCCCGATGAGGGCGGACCCTGGGGCCTTCAGCCCCCGACGACCACCGGAAGGAGGCGTGTTTGTGGTGCGGGACCGCCAGCTGGACCGCGCACGTTCGCGAAGCCCCACCAGGTGGCCGGGTCCAGCCTTCCTCGCGCGGTCGCGGAGTCGCTATCTAATAGTCCTTGTGTGAGCCGTCGCAGCGAGGTGCGTTCTGCGACAGACCGCACATGCAGATGGCGATGGGGGACGTGCCGTCCGACTCGAAGGCGAGCGGGGTGATCTCGCTTCCCTCGTGGGAGCCGTCGCAGAACGGCGGCGTCTGCGTCTTGCCGCAGCGACACCAGTAGTGCGTACCCGCTTCGAGTGTGACCATGGCGGGTTTGTCCAATTTGGCGGCGTTCACGAAGCGCATGTCGTGCCTCCCGGGCGTGGGACAGTTGGGATGTGTGGTACCCAGCGGCAGGTGTTGCTAGTCCCCCTTGGGCGATCGATCAGGAGTGTGTCCGTCGATGTCCGCGAGCAACGCCGGACGTGCCATGGGGGGCCGCTGATTTGGAGGCACCCGCGTAGTCTTCCACAGTTTGCACTAGGTTGATAAGGGGAACCTAATGTAGATAGAGGAATGGGCTATGTTGGGAGGCTGTCGTGAGCACCGAAGAGCGGAACATGGAGCTGATGCAGACACTGGACGATGCCTGGAACGCGCAGGATCTGGAAACCTTCGCGCAGCGGCACAAGCCCGACACCCTCGTCCGCTGGCCCGGTCAGCCGCCGACGAACGGAGTGGAGGCGCACAAAGCGGAGGCACTCGCCTTCTTCAAGGCCTTTCCGGACCAGCACCTCGACAACCGGCCCTACAAGGTGCTCATCGCTCGGGGGGACTGGACCGCCTCGGTCGCGCACTTCACCGGCACCATGACCGGGCCGATGATGGGACCCGACGGCAAGGAGATCCCGCCCACAGGCAAGTCCTTCGAGGTCGATTTCTGCACCGTCGCCAGGTGGGAGAACGATCAAATCGTGGAGGAGAACCTCTTCTACGATCTGGTCACCTTCATGCGGCAGCTCGGATTGAGCGAATGACGACTTCCTCGGCTCCCGCCGCCTCCAACCTGCGCTTCGCTAACGGCACAGCCGCTCTCGGCCCCGGAACCTACGACTTCGATCCCGTCCACACCTTCGTCGGATTCAAGGCCCGTCACCTCATCGTCGGCTCGGTCGGAGGCCGCTTCAATGACGTGAGAGGGACGATCCTGGTGGGCGAGGCCGTAGGCGAGGCGAAGATCGAGGCCGTTGTCTCCGCCGCCTCGATCGACACCATGAACGCCGCACGCGACGACGATCTGAAGGGCGAACATTTTCTCGATGCCGCTCGATTCCCCACCCTCACCTATCGAAGCACCCGGATCGAGCACGCGGGCGGGGGAGAGTGGTCCATCCTTGGGACGCTCAGCGTGCGCGACATCGAGCGTCCGGTTGTACTTGCGCTGAGCTTCCTTGGTGCGATCGTCGACCCAAGCGGCCGGACCCGAGCCGGGTTCACGGCCACGGCCCACATCCGCCGCGCTGAATTCGGCATCAGCTGGGAGCTCCTCAAGGAGCTGGGGCCGGTCGCTGCCGGCCCCGATATCGCCATCCATATCGAGGCTGAGGCCGTTCTGCGCGAGCAGACCTGACGCACCGTTCACATAGACAAACGTCCTACGACCACCAAGCCGAGCGTGTGGTGCACGAACAGTTCAGGTCAGGCGGGAGTCGTGACGATCGCGGAAGGGTTCTCTTGGAAGGGGTGGGTGCGGGCCACCAGCGCGAAAAGGAAGGGGTAGGTGTCCTTGAGGTGACCGGCATATTCCACCCACGTGGCCGCGAGCTGGCCATACACTCTCCGGGTGTCGGCGGTCAGGTGGGCGATGTCAGCCGCGGGGAGATCGTGCAGCTGCGGGCGGTGGTCGAGTTCTTCGCAGAGATGGAAAATGGCCCACAGGAGGCCGGTGAAACGGGTGTGCTCGAGGAGTAGGGGGTTCTCGAGCAGCCGCACCATGAAGTCACGGTGGCCGTCGAGGAGGCTGCGAAGCTCGACCAGGTCGAGCTTCGCCAGGTCGATCGAGCAATCGAGGCCACGGGCATAGTCGGCGGCCGCAGAGAAGTCATGCGGCTTCCACCTGGCGTGCACGGCCAGGTGCTCGAAGAGGGCGTCGCCGGTGCCCATGGCCGGCGTGAGTGTCACGAGAAGGCCGTTGCCAACCTCGGCGAAGAAGGCCCCTATCACCATGTTGAGCTTGTTGCGCAGGTTCCGCCGTTCTCTGCGGGCCAGAAGTCTCTCTATGATGACCCCTACGACCAGCACCGAGATGGGGAGGAAGGCTATGTCCATGACCAGGTAGAGAAAGATGGTGTGGGGGTCGCGGAAGATCAGGTAATGCGCGACGTACGCAATGACCGAAGCTCCGAGCAGCAGAGCGGCTATCTTCAGAGTCGCCGCTCGGTCGGTGTCGCGCACCTACATGCCTCCCACGGTCTTGGTGGGCAACAGGTAGACCAGGGTGAACAGCACCAACCAGACACCGTCCACGAAGTGCCAATAGTAGGTGGCTGATTCTCCGAGGGCCACCGCGGTCTGATCCCGGCGCCGTGAGCGCGCCACTCCGAGGAGAAGGGCTGCGATCCCCACCGCCACGTGGGCCCCGTGAAAGCCGGTTAGGGTGAAGAAGGTGCTGCCCATGATCCCCGAGCTCAAGGTGAAGCCGGCCCGCGACCATTCGATCCCCTGACCCGCGAGAAAGATCATGCCCAACAGCGCCGCCATGACCGTGCCGGCGAGGTATCGTGCCCGGCGACCTTTCCGCAACCCAATCATGCCCCAGTGCGCGAGGACCCCGCTCGTGAGGAGCACCAGGGTGTTGATGGCGGGGAGGCGCGCATCGAGAGCCGGAAGGCCTTCGGGAGGCCAGGCAGGGCTGCGCATGCGTAGGTGCAGATAGGTATAGAAGAGCGCCCCGAAGAAGACGGCCTCGGAGAAGATGAAGATGAGCGTGGCGACCACCGCAGCCGGTCTGCGAGCACCCGTGACGCCGACCACCTGGTGCCACGGTTGGAACGCCCAGGCGACAAGGGCCCCGGCGACGAAGACAAGGGCGATCACAGGGATGAGAGGGCTGCCCAGCCCGCCGGCGGCCACCAGCACCAGGCCGGCCGCCGTCACGATGGGCAGCGAGGACTCGAGGGGGATCTCGTGTTCGCCTGTCACGACGGCCGCAGGCGCGGCGAGCGACGCGGAGCCTTCGGGCACGGGCGCGTCGGCGACGCCGGCCGCCTGAACGGCCACCGCGCTTGCATCGGGCGTGGGCTCGAAGGGCGGGTCCGGCCTGTCCGGGTGCTTCACGTCCCAGAGGGGCCGGGTGCTGCGGATAGAGGGCAGCCGGTCGAAGTTGTGCGCGGGCGGGGGCGAGGTGGTCGACCATTCGAGAGTCCAGGCATCCCAGGGGTCGTCACCGGCCACCTCTCCGCGGGTGAGGCTCGAGATCAGGTTGTAGAGCAAGGTGATCACGCCCAGTGCGATGGTGTAGGCGCCGATCGTCGAGATCAGGTTGAGGGTGTCCCAGCCTTGGCCGGTCTGGAAGGTGTAGATGCGGCGGGGCATTCCGAGCAGGCCGAGTATGTACATGGGCAGGAAGGTCAGGTTGAACCCGAAGAAGAGGAGCCAGAAATTGATCTTGCCGAGCCGCTCTGACATGAGCCGGCCCGTGACCTTGGGATACCAGTAGAAGACACCGGCCAGCACTCCGAAAAGGGTCCCCCCGAAAAGGACGTTGTGAAAATGGCCGACGACGTAGTAGCTGTCGGTCACCTGCCAGTCGAAGGGCACCGCGGCCAACGTCACGCCGGTGAGGCCTCCGATCGTGAATAGGCCGATGAAGCCGCAGGCGAAGTACAAGGGGGTCTTGAAGCGGAGCGAACCTCCCCACATCGTCGCCAGCCAGTTGAAGATCTTCACTCCGGTGGGGATGGCGATCAGCATGGTGGCGCCCGCGAAGACGGCGTTGATCGGCTCCGACATGCCGACGGCGAACATATGGTGGGCCCACACGGTGAACCCGATGAAGCTGATGGCCAGGATCATCCACATCATCGCCGTGCGCCCGAACAGGGGCTTGCGCGAGAACACGGGCACGACCTCGGACAGTATGCCGAAGGCGGGCAGGATGAGGATGTAGACCTCGGGGTGCCCGAAGAACCAGAACAAGTGTTGCCACACGACCGGGTCGCCTCCGCCGGTCGCGTCGTAGAAGTGAGTGTTGTAGTGGCGGTCGAGATAGAGCATCGCCACGCCGGCCGTGAGGCTGGGGATCGCGAACATGATGAGGAACGCGTTGGTGAAGCTGGCCCACACGAACATGGGGACCATGCGCAGGCGCATGCCCGGCGCGCGCAGGCGCAGGGTGGTCAGGATGACGTTGAGGGCCCCCACCATCGACGAGATGCCCAGGATCACCAGCGAGAGGATCCAGAAGTCGACCCCGTTGTGGGCGGAGTAGAGGCGCTCGGTGAGCGGGGCGTAGCTGAACCAGCCGGTGTCCGGAGCGCCGCCGAAGATGAAGCTGCTGTACAGCAGCAGGCCCCCGAACAGGAACAGCCAGTAGCTGAAAGCATTCAGCCGGGGGAACGCCATGTCGCGGGCCCCGATCATGAGCGGCACCAGGTAGTTGGCGAGCCCGGAAAGGATGGGCATGCCGAACAAGAAGACCATCGTCGTGCCGTGCATGGTGAAGATCTGGTTGTACAGGTGAGGTGAGAGCAGGCCGTTCTCGGGCCGCATGAGTTGCGATCGCATCAGCATGGCCATCGAAGCGGCCACGGCGAAGAAGACGAGCGCGGTGCAGATGTAGAGAAGGCCGATCCGCTTGTGGTTGGTGGTCGTGACCCAGGAAGCGATCATTGGAGCCCTTCCAGGTAGGCGACGATGTCGGCCCGTTGCGCGTCGGTCATCGGTACCGCAGGCATGAGTACGCCGGGCTTGACGGCCTGCGGGTCGCGGATCCATCGTTCGAGGCTTTGCGGGTCGTTCGGCAGTGTGCCCGCTCCGATGCTGCGCCTGCTGCCGACATGAGTGAGATCGGGGGCGGTCGCGCCTGCGGCCGTCGTTCCCCGGATGGCGTGACAGCCGAGGCAGGGCTGCGACAGGAATGTCTGTTGCCCCCGCTTCGCTTGGTCAGATACCGGTTCGGCCGCGGGTTCCCCTTGATGCCTGAGCCACGCGGAGAACCGGGCCGAGTCCTCCACGACGAGGTCGAAGCGCATGTGCGCGTGCTGCAGACCGCAGAACTCGGCACATTCGCCTTGATATACGCCAGGAGTGGCGGCGAGGAAGGTCGCTCGGTTCACGTGCCCCGGAGGCATGTCCGTCTTGCCTCCCAGCTGAGGCACCCAGAAGCTGTGGATCACATCGGCCGACTCCAGGCTGATATTCACCGTCCGACCCGCCGGGATGTGCACCTCGTTCGCCAGCTTGACCTTGCCGTCGGGATACTCGAACTCCCACCACCATTGATGCCCCGTCACCTTGACGGCCACTTCCCCGCCCTGCAACTGGAGGGCGCCCATGGAGCGGATGGTCATGGTGAAGATGATGATGACCAAGATGGCGGGGATCAGGGTCCACAAGAACTCCAGGTTGCTGTTGCCGTAGACTTGGCGCACGTCTTCTTCACGCCGGCGGCGGCGGAAGAGGACTATCACCGTGATCAGCAATCCCTCGACGACCACGAACACCAGCAGGCAGATCACGAGGAGCCAGAGGGACAGATGACGGATGTCCTGCGCGCTCTGCGATGCGGGCCGCAGGATGCTTGGGGCCGCCGCGTCGGCCTCGGCGGCGACGGCCAGCACGACGAAGGAGACCGCGACGAGCGCCGCGACGAGTCGCCGGAGGCCGACGTATGGCGTCTCCCAGTGCGACCCGGCCACCGGAACGATGCTTTTCAGCAGCCTCCTAACTCCCATGGATCGCCGGGGGCTCAGCGTGCCACCAACACGGGGACTGACGCATAGCGGACCACCCGGTCCGAGACCGAGCCCAACAGGAGCCCGCGGAACTGTCCCAGGCCCCGACTCCCCACGACGATCAGGTCGGCCTCGTGGGCGTTGGCCGCGTTGAGGATCGCCTCGGCCGCGGGCCCCTCGAGCACGTCGGGCTCCGATTCGACGCCCCACGAGCCGAGGCGCTCCACCATCTCGTCGGCGAGCGCGCGCGATTCGTGGATCTCGCGCACGACGTCATCTCCGGGCGCGGCTATCCGGGGCAGGGGAGAAAAGCACGTCACCACGACGACCCGCGCCGAATTCGCGCGCGCGATGTCGGCCGCGAGCTTGGCTGCCTCCGTCGCGCCTTCAGAACCGTCATACCCCAGTATTATGCTGTGCAGCCCGGCAGCTTCCATGGTGGCCCTCTCCCGTCCGGCGGTATCCGACCGCTCCTCCATATGCCCTCGAAACGAGGCCCGCGAACATCTCCAAAGGCGTTCGTACCCCCGATATCGCCAGGGCTAATCTAGCGTATCGCATGTGCTTGACGTGGAAGCCTAAGCGTGCGAAACTGGCCGCGTAGTTCGGAGTTCTTGAAGTACCCAGGGACCGCCCGAGCAGTATGATCAGGCGGTCCTTTGTGTGTCAGAACTTCCGATTTTAAAACGAGGGCGGGGTGCCCGCCTGCCCGGGGAGGATCCCGGGCGCTAGACGGACCAGGAGGTTCGACACATGGAGTCTGGAAGGGTCAAGTGGTTCAACGACAGCAAGGGCTACGGGTTCATCGAGCGCGAAGAGGGTGAAGATGTCTTCGTCCACTTCTCGGCGATCAACTCCGAGGGTTTCCGCACCCTGGCTGAAGGCGACCGCGTGAACTTCGAAGTGGTGCAGGGCCCCAAGGGTCTCCAAGCCGCTAACGTGTCCCGCGCCTAAGGCGTCAGGACTCTGAGGTTCCGGCGGCCCCGGGAGCTTCGGCTCCCGGGGCCGCCGCCGTTAAGGAGGTGGCTCGGGTGGCCGGCAAGGTCGCCGACATCCCGAAGCGAGCCGGTCACCGCCCGTCATGCTACCCTTTCTCCCGATGTTGCCTGACGCTCCGCGCCGACCCGGCGCGGCGAGACCGACCGAGGATCTGGCGTGGACACTGAGAAGAAATACGGCACCCTGGCCATCGAGCGCAACGAGCTCCTCGCCTGGCCTAACCCGGCTCCGCACCGGCGCTACGCCGTGCGCATGGATCTGCCCGAGTTCACCTGCGTCTGTCCTCAGTCCGGCTTCCCCGACTTCGCTACCATCCGTATCCGTTACCAGCCCAAGGACAGCATCGTCGAGCTCAAGGCGCTCAAGCTCTACATCAACGCCTACCGTGACGTCGCGATATCGCACGAGGCCGCGACCAACAAGATCCTCGACGACCTTGTGGCTCTGCTCGATCCGCACTGGATGAGGGTCACCGGCGACTTCAACGTCCGGGGCAACATCAAGACGGTCGTCACGGCCGAACACGGTGCGCGCGGCGATCGCGCCGCCGAGCGCCCGGCCTCATCCGGCGAATGAGCGTGCGGGCTCACTACCTGCTGCTGAGCGGCGGACTGGATTCGACGACCCTCTGCGCCTGGGTCCGCGACGCGCACCCAGGCGCCCCCGTGACGGCCGTCACCTTTCTGTACGGACAGAAGCATGCGGTCGAAGCCGACGCTGCGGCCCGCGTCGCCGCCTTCTACGGTCTTTCCCGGCAGGTCGTCGAGCTGCCGGCCATCCGGGGTTCGGCTCTCACCGATCCCGACCGTCCGCTCCCCGAGGGCCGTGACCTGTCGCGGGCGACGGGCGTGGCCCCGTCGTACGTGCCCGCGCGCAACCTGCTGTTCCTGGCCTCCCTCGCGTCCCTGGCCGACGTGAACGGCCCCGCGACCCTGTGGTTGGGGGTGCACCGCGACGACCACACGGGCTACCCGGACTGCCGGCCGGAGTTCGTGGCGGCGGCGGACGACGCCGTCAGACTAGGCACGCAACACGGGCTGCGTGTCGCAGCCCCGTTCGTCCAGTGGCCCAAAGCGGACATCATCCGGTGGGGCCTCGACCATGGGGTACCCTACGAGCTCACGCACTCCTGCTACCGGGGCCTGGCTCCGGCGTGTGGTGTGTGTGACACGTGCCAGGCGCGTCGAGCGGCTTTCGCCGAAGCCGAAGCGACCGATCCGCTGCCCTACGCGGCCTGCGACTGACCGATGCGCACCACCATAACGAAGATCCTCTCCTTCAGCGCCGCCCACAGCCTGCCCCAGCACGAGGGAAAGTGCCGCAACGTCCACGGCCACACCTACACGGTCGAGGTGACCATCGAGGGTCAGGTCAAGGAGTCTGGGCCTTCTACCGGGATGGTCATGGACTTCGCCGACGCGGGGGCCGACATCCGGCGGCTCGTGGTCGACCCTCTGGACCACTCGTACCTCAACGACGTCCTCGACTTCGTCCCCACCGCGGAGGCGATGGCTGCCTGGATGTTCGGCGTGCTTGCTTCGTCGGGGTTGCCCGTTGTCCGGGTGCGCCTGTGGGAGACCCCGACCAGCTACGCGGAAGTCACCCCGTAAATGCGCGTCATCGAGGTCTTCGATTCGCTGCAGGGCGAAGGCGTCTGGACAGGCACGCCCATGACTTTCGTCCGTCTCGCCGGCTGCAACGGACCTGAGCTGGGCCTGGGGTGCGTGCGCTGGTGCG
>JAJZQZ010000149.1 GCA_021802965.1 Actinomycetes bacterium | reverse complement strand
TCTGACGAGCGCATGCAAGAACTGCTCACCGAGATGAAGGACGGCGTCATCGAGTACGACGAGGACCGGGTCAGCACCGCGGCCCAGGCTCTGGTCGACGAGGGCTTCGACGCCTACACGGGCATCATGGACGGTCTCGCCGCCGGTATGGAGGTGGTGGGCGAGCTCTTCGACAGCCAGGAGTACTTCGTGCCCGAGGTCCTCATGTGCGCGGACGCCCTCTACGCTGGTCTCGACATCCTCAGGCCCAAGGTGGACATGGCCGGCCGCGAAGCCGTCAAGGGCGAGGTGGTCATCGGGGTCGTCGAAGGCGACGTCCACGACATCGGCAAGAACCTGGTCAAGATGATGTTCGAGGTGGCCGGCTTCACCGTCCACGACCTCGGCGCCGACGTGCCCATCGACGAGTTCGTGGAGAAGCAGATCTCCACCAACTCCGACATCGTCGCCCTCTCGGCCATGATGACCACCACGATGATGGGCATGAAGAAGGCCATCATCAAGCTGAAGGAGAAGAACCCCAACGTCAAGATCATGATCGGCGGCGCTCCCGTCACCGGCGAGATCGCCGACATGTTCGGGGCCGACGGCTACTCCGAGAACGCCTCCAACGCCGTGTCCGAAGCCATCAAGATGGTGGGGGCGCTGCGGAAGATGTAGGGCGGGGTCGCAGGACGTGCTTCGATGAGCAAGATAGTAAGCTTGTCAGACGACAAAACGGGGTAGTGTGAATGCTGGCTTTTCAAGGGCGCGGATGACAGAGGGAGCACTCACTGCCGTGAGAGCGCGAACGAGGCCGCGATATCAGGCGGGGCCGGTGTTGAGTCGCGCGCTCGCCATCGAGATCGAGGGGATCGCCCGGGACGCCGGGGTGGAGATCGTGGGTTTCGGCGACATGCGGTCCGCATTGCCGCCCGACTTCCACCACCTCCCGCTGGGGATCTCGCTAGGAGTCGTGCATCCCGCCGCCCGCTCCTTGCGGCAGTTTCCCGGATGGTCACCTACTGAGGACGTCGAACGTGCGCTCTGCGACCACCGGGACAGGCATGCTCAAGCGGTGCTGGATACCGCACTGCGACGCTTGGCTGAGTATCTGCGTGCTCACGGGTACCGGTACTTCTGCTGTCCTCCCGATGTCGACCCCATGGAATCCCCTTTCACGGCTCTTGTGACCAGGCGCTTCTCGCACAAGGCCGCGGCCACATGCGCCGGAGTGGGATGGGTGGGCCGGCACGGTCTCTTGAATCACCCGACGTTCGGGCCCCATGTCACCTTCGCCACTCTGGTCACGAACGCGCCGCTCGAAGCCGCCGAACCCGTGCTCGAGAGCGCTTGCGGCTCGTGCCACAGCTGTGTCGACGCATGCCCCGCCGGGGCTATCAGCGGCCGGCCATGGAGTCGGGACGACGGAATGGCTCGCCTTGTCGACGTCGAACTGTGTCGCCAGATGCTCGCGAAGAACGCTGCTGTGAACGGACGTTGGTTCTGCGGGCGCTGCGCCCTTGTGTGTGCGCGTGCCCGTTCCTGTGCGGACGCGGGGGTACCCTGCTCCCGCGAAGAAAAATGATGAGCGCGCTGTGCCTCCGAGGGCGGCCGGCGCTTTGGATGGAAGGAGGTGGTGTGCGTCGTACTCGGTAGGTGCGGCAGTCACCCTGTGTTCTGGAATACGAAGGGAGGACGATGGGTAAGCAGGCAGTCATAGACGCCTACGAAGGACGATATACGCCAGTCGTGCCGTGGGTCCCGTACGTCGGCGTGCACGCCGCGTACTTGATCGGCGAAACGGCCACGAAGGTGTTGCAGGACTCGGATCTGTTGGCGAAGGCCGTGGTCAACGCCGCCGAACGCTACAAAGCCGACGGGATCCCGTTGATCTTCGACCTGGCGGTCGAAGCCATGTCGATGGGTATCAAGGCCAAGTGGTTCGACGACAACCCGCCCACGGTCATCGAGCACCCGCTCGCCGACAAGACCCTGGCCGAGGCCAACCTGAAGATCCCGGGCGCCGCCGACGGTCGTTTTCCGACCATCATCGCCGCGGGCAAAAAGGTCAAGGAGCAGCTGGGCGATGTGGCCCTTATCGGCCTTGTCTGCGGCCCCTTGACGCTCGCTTCGCACCTGCGCGGCGCGAAGATCTTCACCGACATGGTGAAGAAGCCTGAGTTGGCCAAGGAGATCATCGACTTCGCAGGCAAGATCAGCGCTGAATCGGCGCGGATCTACGCCGAGGAGATCGGCTGCGATATCGTCGCCCTTGTGGAGCCCGTCGGCAGCCAGGTGCGCCCGGACACCTACGACAAGTTCGTGATCCCGGCGTGCCAGGAAGGCCTGGACGTCATCCACAAGTCCGGCAAGACCAGCGCCCTGTACATCTGCGGCGACGCCACCAAGATCGTCGAGAACATGATGTACACCGGCGCGAGTTGCGTGTGCGTGGACGAGCAGCTCAACATGAACTACGTCCGCGACTGCGCGCTCAAGTACGGCCGCGGGTTCGGCGGCAATCTCAAGCTGACCCTGGCTCTCTCCTTGGGGATCATCGATCCGCGGGAAGACGCCCTTGTCAGTCTGGCCGCCGGCGGTAAGATAGGCTATACCTTCTCACCTGGCTGAGACATGCCCTACGACGTTCCGGTTGAGAACGTGGACAAGGTGCTCGAAGCCAAGACCTGGTACGAAACGTACTACGCACACTATCCGCAAGTCCCCTACCCGTCTGTGCAGCCCAAGCGCA
Organism: Actinomycetes bacterium; assembly: GCA_021802965.1. Lineage (GTDB taxonomy): Bacteria > Actinomycetota > Thermoleophilia > RBG-16-64-13 > RBG-16-64-13 > JAJZQZ01. The sequence continues at coordinate 6,068 of JAJZQZ010000149.1, read as the reverse complement.
GCCCGGTCACGGCTTAGAGGGAGGTGATCACAGCATGGCAGACGATAAGATCCTCGTCGAGGTCCTGACGCTCGACTCTCTTCAGTGACCGGCGTGCGGGTACATGGTCGATGTACTCAATACGCTGCCTCCGGAAGTGAAGGACTTCATCGAGTACAAGGAGTGGTCGATCAAGAACGCTGAGGGCATCCAGATGTTCATGGCCCGAAAGGGCAAGGTCCTTCCTACCTTGTGCATCAACGAAGCCTGCTTGTACGAGAGCATCATCCCGACGATCGATGAGCTCTACGAGTCCCTCATCGCGGCTGCCAAGACCGATGAGCAGAAGCAGATACTTCAGAAGGCCTTCGAGCATTACGAGGCGACCTACTAGGAGAACGTCTCGGTACGCTTGAAGAGGGACATCGGGGCGGCGGCTGCGTCAGCAGCCGCCGCCCCCTCCGCCTCTCCTCCTGGAACCCGGAAGAAGAGAGCACGACGTGGCGGTACGGCGCATCTGCATGCATGCCTGTGGCGGTGTCACCCGGGTGGGGGCGACTGTGGCCCGCCTGGCCACCTACATGGTGGCGGAGGATCTCCTCCCCGAGAAGACGCTCATCTCGTGTGCCCCGGCCTTTCTGCGGGGCGTCGAGGAAGACGTGCTCATGGTGCTGAAGAGTCCCTCGTTCGCCTTGGACGGGTGCGAGTGGAGCTGCGGCACCAATCTTCTGTACCTCGCGGGCATCACGCCCGCCGTGCGTTTTCTGCTGCCTGAGTACGCCGAAGCCCAGGGCTTCGACCTCTCCGAAGGCAGTCGCCGGTATCCGGCGGGCGTCACCCAGGAGTTCGCCCGGGTGGTCGCCGAGCGGGTGGCCGGTATCGCCCGGGAGATGATGGAGCGGGGAAGCCCGTACCGGTTCGAGCGTCCGGCGCTGAAGATGCAGCCGGACAAGTGGTTCCGGACGAATCCCAATATGGAAGGCGTCATGGAGTTCGTCCAGCTGGAGCCCGGGATCTACCGGCCGCACACGATGCCGCCGCTGCCGGAGGAGCGCGCAGGCAAACATGGCGTCGAACCCGACACCGGCGGCGAAGCTGAGGTGGGCCACAGGCCCGAGGGCGACCTGGGCGCGAAGGTGACCCGATGACCGTCCCCAAGGTCACCATCTTCCCGTGCGGGGGCATCGGAGACCCGGTCTCCTCAGTGACGCGTCTTGCCGGTTACCTCCTCGCGGAGGATCTCCTGCCCGGCAAGGTGGAGCTGGTCTCCATCCCGCCGGTGATCACCGGCGTGCCCGACGAGCTCGAATGGGTGCAGGCCTATCCAGTCATCGTGCTCGACGGGTGTGGGCATCGGTGTGGGTCGAACGCTCTCAACCTTGTGGGCATCCGCCCGGCTGCTCGGCTCTTCACACCGCGAGTGCGCTCGGAGACCAAGCATGCCATCGGGCGCCGGCGTCCCTTCCCCGAGGTCTCGGGGCAGAAGCTCGCAAAGGACCTTGCCGAGAAAGCGGCGGTGATAGCCCGGAACATGCTCGAGGATCCGGAGTACTCTTTCGAGCGTCAGACCGCGCGGCCGAATCCCGAGGGTCTGCACGACGAGTCCCTGGACATCGAGGCCACCCTCGGCTACGAGGAGGTCGACGTCGGATGCTTCCACTGCGCCGGCATGTGCGCGTTCAAGTTGGAGCGCGACCCGGAGCTCCGGCGCAAGCTGGAGGAGGAGGTCAGGGAGTACGAGGAGCTGGGCGAGTTCGAGTGCTGAGCGAATGGGCATCGATCCGTCGAGCAGCAACAGGGGTGATTCGATGATCGGTCCCCGTCCCCCGGTCGTGCGGCTTCTCCTGCGCGGCTGAGTCACCTGCGGCCCGGCCGTGCGCCGGGCTCTCGAGACCACGCCCGAGGTGGAGCTCGTCCGGATGGAGTGGGACGAGCATTGGGCATCTGTGCGATTCCTCGAACCGGCCTACGGGTATCGTCAGCTCCAGACGCGCCTGATGCTCGCTGGTGCCTGGTGCGAGCTGTGGCCGGAAGGAGGAGAGCCATGACTCTGGCAGCGCGCGGCCTGTCTCCCGTCCGCTTGCAGGTCATTTCGGAGGGTGGCCATTGTCTCCCGTGACTCCTCGCTATCGACGCCACCCGTGAGGTGGCGGCGGAGTTCGGAGACGAAGAGGTCACCGTCGAGGTCGTGACGTTGAAAGAAGCCCAAGGAGCCGAACGCTACCGGGAACTTCGTCGCGACGCCGGGCAGCACCTACCGGTGCCGAGCGTCCTCCTCGAAAACCGGCTGATCTTCTCGGGCATCCCGGAACCGGAAGCGCTGCGGGATGTGATCGTTCGAGCACTGGCGTCGAGGGAGCACCCTTCCAGCGCCGCGCCGACGGTCTCCTAGCCTGGTAGGCATCGGGATGATCACGCTCAGCGGTTTCTACGGGCAGACGGTGGAGATCGAAGAAGATCGCATGTACGACGGCGACGAGGAGCTCTGGGTGATGGACCGAGGTGACGTCGTCCGCATCGGGGTCACCAAGGTGGGCGTCCTTCTGATGGGCGGCATCGAGTCAACCGAGTTCTTCGTCGATCCCGGGGACGAGATCGGGAAGGGCGAGGACCTGGTCTTCTTCGAGACCTTCAAGGCGGTCCGTTACGTCCTCTCGCCCGTCTCCGGCGAGGTCGTCGCGGTCAACACCCCTGTGGTCGACGATCCCGAGCTCTTCGACGACGACCCCTATGGCGACGCATGGCTCGTCGAGCTCCGGCTCGCGCCCGGCCAGGCGCTGAGCGACACGCTGCTATCCCCGGGTGACTACCTGCGCGCGCTCGAACGGTCGGAGCACTGCGCGGAGGGGTCTGAAGTGCTGCTCGAAGCGAAGAAGGGTTCGCCCACATGCCGCTCGGTCTATGGTGGCATCCGGGGCAACGAGCCGGGCGAGGGTAGCCTGAGCAGGGACCAGGCCGAGAGATATCCGGAGCCTGAGGACGACGCGTAGCAGCGGGTCAGCGCCCGTCCCTGGTCGGCGGCGGGCGCCTCTTGGTGCTTTTCGCCGGCGGAACGATCTCCTTCGGTTTGCCTGTCACCCCGCCGCTCGGTCGTGCGTCGTCGGGCCGCGAAGCCTGAGGACGGGCGGGTCGCTTCGGCCTGGTGCCCGCCACCAGCTGTCCGCAGGCGGCGGAGATGGAGGCTCCACGGCTCTCCCGCTGGCTGACCTCGACGTTCCGGCTCCTCAGTGCGTTCATGAACGCGTCGGTGGCCTCCGGTGATGAGGGGCGGAACTCCCCCCAGCCCGGGTTCCAAGGGATCAGGTTGACCGCCACCACCCGCCCCTTGAGCAGGTCGGCTAGGGCCGTGGCCTGCTTGGGGGAATCGTTGACGCCCTCCAAGAGCAGATACTCCACGAACAGCTTCCGGCGGGTGAGGGCGAAATGGTCCTCGCAAGCGCGCATGACCTCCCGCAGGGGATAGCGGCGGTTGGCCGGTATCAGGCTGCTGCGCAGCGCGTCATCGGCGGCGTGCAGGGAGAGCGCCAAGTTGACCTGAGGCTCCTCTCGGGCCATCCGGCGGATGCCGCTCGGGATCCCGACGGTCGAGACCGACAGCGACCGCGCCGACATCCCCCAGCCCTTCGGGTCGTGAAGCAGGCGGAGGGATAGCAGCACGGCATCGAGGTTGAGGAGCGGTTCTCCCATGCCCATGTAGACCACGTTGCTCGCCTTGCGGCCCTCTTCGGCCAGGAGGACGGAAGCGTGCTGCACCTGATCGACGATCTCGGCGGCGCTGAGGCTGCGGTTCAGGCCCAGAGAGCCCGTGGCGCAGAAAGCGCAGCCTAGGGAGCAGCCCGCTTGCGTCGACACGCAGACGGTGACGCGTTTCCGGTAGCGCATGATGACCGTCTCGAGGCTCACCTTGTCGCACACCGCGCGCAGAAGGAGCTTGGTCGTCCCGTCCGGGTCGTCGGCGCGCGAGTGCAGGCCGAGCGTCGAGTGCCCCAGGGCTTCGAGGGCCTCACGCAACTCGCCGGGCAGGCTGGTCGCTACCGAGAAGGGTACCCCGCGGTGATGGGTCAGGTGCTCGTATACCTGGCGGTAGCGGAAGGAGGTCTCGTTCCGGGCGGCGAGCTCCCGGGCAAGATCCGGCCGGTAGGACGAGAGCTCGGGTTTCGGCACGACGGCGGTCGTCTTCTCGGCCGCTGCCGGCGTCTCACCCTTGCCCGCCGGTGGCCGACCAGGGCGCCCCGAACCGCTGGGACCGGCGGGCCGGCCCGGCCGCCCGCCCGACCGCGGGGTGGGGGCACCACCCGGTCCTGAGGGCTTCTTCGCGCCGCGGGCTTCGCCCGAGCCGGTGGGACGGCGCCCGCCGCCCGATGAGGACCCAGGAGTCATGAGCTTCGCCCGCGCGGGTGGAGCGCGCGGAGACGGACGACGGCGCCGGTCGCGGCTCCGAGGAGCTCGGACGCGCTCGCCTCGTTCAAGGCGAGGGCGGCGCTCCCCCACGAGTCCTCGTAGAGGCCCAGCTCTCCTGATTGGAGCTCGGCGAACGTGCGGACCACGCGCGCGATCCATTCGGTATCGAGACCGCCTTCGATCTCCACGGCCACGCTGTGGGGTTCGCCGGGAAGGTCGGCGATCGTCGCGCTGAGGGCGACGTTCCCGAAGCGATCGACCTCGGTCACCTCCGCACGCACGTCGCCCGAGCCCACCTCCAGCAACGGCGGACCCAGCTTCACGAGCGTGTCCGCAGGCAAAGGCTCGGCCAGAGTAGCGAGCGGAGCGCCGCAGGCGAGCAGTGCGGCGGCCGGCGCGAAGAGGTCGCGGCCGTGGAACGTGTGCGACATCCGATCGGGCGCGAGTCCGGCGAGCGTCCGCACGCGTTCGGGCAGGAGGTGCCAGGCCGACGCCACGCCGCCTAGTGCGGCGGCAGCCAGAGGAAGCAATCCGTTGTCGGGGCCCACGAGCAGGTCACCCCGCGTAGCTTGGACTACGAGGGGGCGACGCTGCGTGCCCACGTCTGGGTCGACGACGGCCAGGTGCACCGCCGGCGGCATCAGGGGGGCGACGCGGCCGACCGTGGTCGCGGCCTCACGCAGTCCGCCCACTCCGACCTCGTGTGACAGATGCATCACGCGTGCGTGGGGGCAGAGCGAGGCGAGAACGGCCTCGCAGGCGGCCGCGTAGCCGCCGCGATAACCGAAATCGCTCAAGAAGGTTATGACCTCGAATCGTTCCATGGGGGATGGATTCTAACACCGAGCCTTTAGAGGAGATTTCACGGCTGATCCGTGGACCGTCGCCGGTCGGCGCTCGCGGCCAGATCGAAGTGGATCGATCCTCGCGGAGGGAGCAGCTGCACCAGTCGATCGTCGGTCGCGGCAGCGACGACGAAGTCCAGACAGACAGGATCCGACACCCCCAGGTGCACCAGAGGCAAGGCGAGCTCGACGACCTCGTCGGCAGCGGCTTCACCGAGCGGGAGAGGGTCCCCCCATTGGCCCCCGGAGACGGTCGCGAGCCCCGTCCGCGCCTGCCCGTCTTCGAGGCGTACGCCGAACTCGTAGGCCAGGTCGAAGCCCACGTCCTGGTCCGCCCGCGTGGAGTCGTGAAAGCGCGTGTGGCTCAGCGTCACCGCGATGTCTGGCGCCGGCGAGGGGGCGGCGAAGTACACGGCGAAGCGCGTACCCGTGGGGAATCCGGCGCGTCCGGGATCGAGGAGCAGATACAGGTTGTGCTCGTCGCGACCGAAGCGCACCTCCTCGATGACGGGAGCCTCCGACGTTTGCATGGCCCCCGCCAAGGGCGCCCGCCTCGATCCGGCGGCCGACCACTCTTCCGGCCACGAGATCCGCCCATCGACGACCGGGGTGAAGCGGGCTGTCGGAGGTGTGGCTTCGGCGGGAGCCCCGTCGGTGAGGATGGGTGAGGACAGCTCCGCGGGCGGGCGCTCCCCGACGCAACGGTAAGCCTCCTGGAGATGACGCCGGAAGGCGAGGTCCCACACGTGGTCGATGCCGCTTTGCTGGTGGATCCCGAACCACCAGAACCAGTCGCTGCCTTCGGCCGCGAGGATGTGGTTCCAGGCTTCGTCGAGGTCGACC
>JAJZQZ010000148.1 GCA_021802965.1 Actinomycetes bacterium | reverse complement strand
GGTCGGTCCCCTTCGCCGAGCAGGCGCCCGAGCTCCGCGTCGCCGACCATGCCGCTCAGCCCGTCCGTGCACAGGAGCATGCGGTCCCCGGGTACGAGAGGCACCTCGAAGAGGTCGGGCTCCACGCTCTCGTCGGTGCCGAGGGCCCGCGTTATGACGCTGCGATGAGGATGGACGGCGGCCTGCGCCCGGGTTATCTGGCCGCGACGGACCATCTCGCCCACGAGGGAATGATCCTCGGTCACCTGCTTGAACTCCCCGTTCCGCAGCAGGTAGGCCCGTGAGTCGCCGACGTGCGCGAACGTCAGACCCTCAGAAGTGGCCATCGCAGCGGTCATCGTGGTGCCCATCCCCCGGAGGGCGGCCTCGGCGTTCGCCTGCTTGAAGATACGGGCGTTCGCCTCGTGCACGGCCCGGTCGAGCCCTTCGGAGACGTCGCCGTCACGAGGCACGGTCATCAGGACCTGACAGGCGGCTTCGGACGCCACTTCACCCGCCCGGGCGCCCCCCATGCCGTCGCAGACGGCGAACATGCCCCCTCCGGCGACGAAGGAATCCTCGTTCTGCTTGCGGACGTGTCCTACGTGGGTCGCCGCCCCCGATATCAGCCGCACGGCACCACCTTCCCCGGGATCACATGTGGGCGCGGAGTCACCGCGCCTCGACTCGGAAGACCGTATCACCCACCGCCACGACGTCACCGGCGCCTGTCAGCATGGGCCGCTCGATTTCGTCGCCATTGACCATGGTTCCGTTCGTGCTGCCCATATCCTCTACCAAGAGGCCGTCCTGCCGAGCTTCGAAGCGGACATGCCGGGCGGAGACGAAGGTGTCAGGGAGTCGGATGTCGCTGTCTCCGGCCCGTCCGGCCACCAGCACTGTGTGCAAGGGGATCTCGTAGGCCTCGCCCTCCCGCGCGTACGCGCTCCGCTCCACGACCAGGACCCAGTCTCCGCGACGGACGGCGCCGTTCTGCGGGGAGACCCCCTTCTCCCAGACGCCGGCGATCGGCGCTGTGCCCGCCTCCATCGCCCTCGCGGCCGTGAATCTCAGATCCCTGCCCATGGAGCGTACCACCATGAAGATGAAGAGATAGAGGAGCGCCAAGAACGCCAGGCGGCCGACCAGCAGTGCGAGGCTCAGCATGCCCACCACCTTCGGGCGCGTGTGGGCGCCGCGGGGGGCGACGCCTCGACCCGGCGACGTTGCGGGGGCGCGATCACGGCTCGGTCTCGACCACTATCGTGCACGCACCCACGGTGATGATGTCGCCGTCGTGAAGGGGACTGGACGTGACCGGGCGACCGTTGAGGAGGGTCCCATTGGTACTCCTCAGGTCTTTCACGAACATCCCGCCGTCCTCCCAGTAGAGAACGGCGTGTCGGCGCGAGACGTTGGGGTCGTCCAGTCGAAAGTCGGCGTCACGCGAGCGACCGAGGACCACTCGGCTCTTGTCGAACTCCTGGATCTGCGGGCCGCGACGCAACAGCACGGTCTGACGGGCGAGGCCCATCTGCTGGGCCTGTTCCCGCGATATGCCCTGGGTATCGCCGGCGGAGGATCGCCCGGCCGGCGCGGCGGTCGCCGCCGACGGCGCCGCCGACGCCGACGCGCGCGCAGGCATGGGGGGCGGAGGAGTAGGAGACGCGGACGCGACGGGAGAGACCTGAGTCGCGACTCCGGGCCACGAGACAGGATCGGCCGGCGCGAATTCCGGGAGCCCCTCGATCATCTCCGCGAGGATACCGAACTGCCCGGGACGAAGGTCCGAGTCGGAGGTGATGGACACGTGGGGCGGACCCACCAGGCTGTAGCCCTCCCTCCGCGCGTGCCGACCGACGTGCGTCTCGAACTCCGCCGAGAGCGAACCTTCGTACTCGGCGAACATCGCCCGGTCCTCAGGGTGGAGGTATACGGTGAACCGATTGGGCGCGTAGATGCGCGAGAAGGAGTCCGTCTTGTGGTCCTCCATCTCTTTGACCAGCTTGCGGGCGATCTCGGCGGGCTGGATGCCCGAACCCGAGCCTTTGCCGAACACACGCTCGAAGCCGCCTTGGAGGCGCGTCTCGACCCTCCGCATGAGACCCATCTAGTCCTCCGCAGCCGGGGACCGGCCCTCCACAGGGACCAGGAGGGCCGACAAGACGACGATTATAACGCACGGCACATAAGCGAGCGCGAACCGGCCAAGGCCGACGCCGACTCCCACGACCAGCGGAGGCGCCAGGACGAAGGCAGCGTACACGACGGCGAGATATGTGCAGGCCACCCATAGCCGCCGGACCATGCTCTTGGTCAAGAAGCGGGCCAGCGGCACCGCGAGGAGCGCGAAGAGCACAGCCTGCAGGAGGAGCTCGGGCCGGGAGTCCAGGAACCGCGCGAGGGCCTCGACGGCCGCCCCGGGCGAGGCCGCGTGGCGCGAAGCCTCGAGGGCTGGGCCCGCCCCCGTGGAGAACGTGTAGGGAAGCATCGACCAGCCTTCAAAGCCCGCCGCAGCCGCGAGCGCCAAGCCTGCGGCGAACGCGCTGAAAGGGCCCCAGCGCCGCAGCAAGAAACCCGCCGCCACGGGGACGGCGAGACCCACGCCGAGGGCCGCCAACGCGGGCATGGCGGCGGGCAACAATGCGGCCCACCCGTGCCTGCGCCAGGCCGGCAGCCCGAATATCAGCGACGCCGCGACCAGGTACGTCACTCCCCAACCCAGGCCGTATCCGAATGCCGGCGGCGCCAGGACCCCGAGGGTCAGGATACCGCCGAGCACGGGCGACAAGAGCGATACGAAGGCCGCCACCGCGGCGAGGGGCACCACCCAGCTCTCGGGGTAGAAGGGGATCCGGGGCAGCAGATAGCCGGCGGCGGCGAGGGAGAGAGCCCCGGCGACCAGGTGCCGGCCCACGAAGGCGGCCCTCTCGGTGCCGCCGAAGCGTGCGGCGGCGGCGGCGAGCCGCCGCCGCCCCCGCCCCCCCTCCTTCTCCACGGGTTCCGGAAGATCGCGGGCCACCCGCTCGAGCAGCCGGCGAAAGTCGACCGAGCTGGGGCGCAGCTGGGGGTTCCGCTCCAACCCGCGCCGCAGCGCCTCGCCGAGCGCCGGGGGAAGGTCCGGCCGCGAGCGCGCGAGGAGCGGGAACTCCACCTTGCCGGCCTCCCTGATGACGGTGGCGGGGTCCTTGCCCCGCAGCGGGTTGGCTCCCGAGAAGCCCTCGTAGAGAGTCACCGCGAGGGCGTAGACGTCGACGGTCCGATCGGTCGGCCGGCCTTCGAGCTGCTCGGGGGCCATGTACGAGAGCGTCCCGACCAGGTCGCCGTCGAGGGTGATCGAGGTGAGGTCCTCGAGCCGCGCCACCCCGAAGTCCATCACCCGGACATCGACCCTGTCTCCATCTATCAACATGATGTTCTCGGGTTTGATGTCACGGTGCACCACGCCGCGACCGTGGGCGTGCTCCAGGGCGCGGGCGATCTGTATGCCGGCCTCGAGCAGGTCGGCGTCCGGAAGGCGGCGACGGGCGAAGAGCGCCCGCAACGTGCTGCCTTCGACGTACTCGGTGAAGAGGAGCGTGCGGTCGCTTTCGCGCGCCACCTCGTACACGGTGACTATGTGGGGGTGGTCCAGCTTCGCGGCGGCCTGGACTTCGCGAAGGGCCCGGCCGTCGATGTCCGCCACATCCTCGATGACCTTGATGGCGACCGACCGACCCATGGTCTCGTCGTCGGCGAGGTAGACAGTGGCGAACGCGCCGCTGCCCAGCTTCCGCACGATGCGATAGCGGTCGAACAGGAGGGGAGCCTCTGCCATGGTGACCCAGTATAACCGGCCCAGGAGGCTGCTGAAGACCGAAGCCCTGGCGGCAAAGCCTCAGCCTTCAGCAGCCTGCGAGGTTGCCGTGCTATACTTCCGCCGACCCAGCGGGGGGCGCTCAGGCGCACGCCCCGCGGCCGACGAGGGCGAGTGGCGGAATTGGCAGACGCGCTAGGTTCAGGGTCTAGTGAGTGTAAGCTCATGGGGGTTCAAGTCCCCCCTCGCCCACCAACTCCTCCATCTGTCAGCGCCGGCCGGTACCGTGAGACGGCCGCCGCGCGCGTCCGTGGATGAAGGTGAGTCCCGAATGGCCTTTATCGATGACGACGATACATTCACCGAGCTGGCCGGTGAGGAGCAACGGCGCGATGAACGCCGCAAGTCGTCGGCCCCGTTCGTGCGGCTGCTCGTCCTCGCCGCCGTCGTCATCGTGGTGGTGCTCTTGGCAGGCCTGCTCATCAACAGCTGGCTCCACAAGCGAGAGGTGTCCAGCTACAGCACGTACATCACCCACGTGTCCGACATCCTCAAGCGTTCCGACGAGAGCGGCCGCAACCTGAGCCAGCTGCTGCTCGAGCCGGGCGACGCCACCCGCAAGGACGTCACCACCAAGCTCGACCAGCACATCGCGACGGCCGACAAGCTCACCACCGAGGCCAAGTCGCTCACCGTACCCAACGACCTGAAGGAAGCTCAGCAGTGGTTCGTAGCGGTGATGCAGCTGCGAAGCAGCGGCCTCACCGATCTCAAGCCGGCTTTGCTGCAGGCTCTGGAGGTCGAAGACACCGAGGTGTCGTCCGAGACCATCTCGCGCGCGATGCTGCTTCTGGTGCTCTCCGACGTCATGTACGACCGGTTCTTCATGACCCGGGCGACCGAAGTCCTCAAAGAGCGGCAAATAGCCGGGGTCAACGTCGGGTCCACCAAGTTCATCACCGACTCGACCCTCTCCTCCAAGGCCAAGATCAAGGAGATCCTGGCCATTCTGCGCAGCTCCGAGACCATGCAGACCGTGCACGGCGTCGCCCTCAAGGAGGTGAGGTCCCAACCGGCCGACAAGGTCATCGAGCGCGACGGCACATACAACCTGCAGTCGACCGACCAGCTCAAGTTCGTCGTGACGATCGAGAACCAGGGCAACGTGGTCGAGAAGGATGTGACGGTGCAGGTCTCGCTGACGGTTCCGACCTCCACCCAGCCCCAAAGCGTCGGCGTGAAGATCCCGGAGCTCAAGGCCAAGGAAGTCAAGAAGGTAACCATCACGGGCATCAACCCGACCGACTACGGGGAGAAAGCCCTGCTCAAGGTGGTCGTAGGGCCGGTCAAAGAGGAGAAGAACACGGCTAACAACAAGCTCGAGGCCCACCTCATCTTCATCCTCTGATGACGCTCACAGACATCGCCCCCGTCCTCGCCATCGTCGCCATCGCGCTCGCGCTCGTGACGCTCGCGCTCCTCTTCGTGGGCTCGCGTCGCGTGCGCGCGGTGCAGCGCGCCCAGCGCGTGGTGCTGGGGTCCCGCGGTGACGTCGACGTGGTCTCCTACGTGGCCACGCTCGACGAGAAGGTCTCGAACCTGCGCCGGGCGGTCGAGGACCTCAACGTCGAGGCCCGGGACCACGAGGTCCGCATAGACGGCTGCCTCTCGCGCGTCGGCATGGTCCGTTTCGACGCCTACCACGACCTCGGCGGACGGCAGAGCACGGTGGTGGCCTTCCTGGACGCGCGGGACAACGGCATGGTGATCACCACGGTGGTCAGCCGTGACTTCGCCCGGATGTACGTGAAGACCATCAAGGACGGACAACCGGACATCCCTCTGGCCCCCGAAGAGGTCGAGGCGTTCGATCAGGCGCGGGCCAACGCGCCGTTCACCGTCCGCCCCCGTTTCGAAAACGCCCGCAAAGAGGAGGAGCCCCTCGTCGTGCCCGAGCCCGAGTCCGAGCCGGGCAGCCCCGAGTCACAGGCCGCCCTGCGCGCACTGGAAAGGGAGAACCGGCGGAGACAGCGGCAGGGACTGCCGCCTCTGGACGATCTGACCCCGCCCCCTTCGACCTTGGGCTGGCCCAAGCTCGAGCCCCTGCCTCCCGTCGAACTCGAAGAGGAAGCCGAAGACGACCTGACCGGCCGACCAGATGAACCCGACGACCACTTCGAGGGCGACCGCGGGCTCTCGGGCTCGACCAAGGCGGGAGAGGCGTGATGGACGAAGCCGCCACGTGCGCCACTCGGGGGATCGACCTGGCCGCGTGGCAGACGTCGACGCTGGACCAGCCCCTCATGCTCGCAGCCCACACTGTCGGATTTCTCGGACCCCGCGGCACCTTCACCGAGGAAGCGCTCATCGCGGCTCTAGGCGGCGAACCGGCAAGCGATCCGATCGCCGGTGCACGGCGAGAGCTGATCCCGTTCGCGTCGATCTACGACACGGTGCAGGCCGTCAGCAAGGGAGAGGTCGACTGCGCTCTCGTGCCCATCGAGAACTCCATCGAAGGCTCGGTCTCGGTGACCGTGGACGTCCTCGCCCACGAGGTCGACAACCTGCAGATAGTCCGGGAGGTCAGGCAGCCCATCACGCACCGCCTGATCGCGCGCCCGGGAGTGCGGCTGGAGGATGTCCAGAAGGTCGTCTCGCACCCCCACGCCAACGCCCAGTGCCGCACCTGGCTCCGCGACCACCTTCCCGATGTCGAGGTGGAGGCCGCGAACTCCACGGCGAAGGCTGTCGAGCGGGTCGCCGCACAGGAGGCGCCGTGGGCCGCGATCGGAACCGTGCTGGCGGCGAAAGAGTACGGGTGCGTGGTGCTGTGCGAGGACATCGAGGACCACGACGACAACGAGACGCGGTTCATCTTCCTGTCGCGCCTGCGCGAACGCCAAGACCTGGCCGAGCCCTATAAGACCTCGGTCGTGTGCCGCATCATGAAGGACCAGCCGGGGGCCCTGCTGCTGATCCTGCAGGAGTTCGCCCATCGCTACATCAACCTGACTAAGATCGAATCCCGGCCTTCCAAACGGGGCCTTGGCGACTACATCTTCTTCATCGACATGGAAGGCACGGTCTCGCAAGCCCAGGTGGCCGACGCGCTGCGCTGCCTGACGTGCAAGCTGCTCGAGGTGAAGGTGCTCGGCAGCTACCCGGTGGGGCGACCGCCTCAGCGGGCCGACGCGTTCTAACCGACTACTAAGAGACCCGGCGCCGGTCCAGAACCTGGGTGAGGGCGGAGACCACCCCGAACCCGATGCCCGCCCAGAGAATCACCACGGCCACGTTCGTCGGGGTGGCCGCCTCCGCCAGCCGGCCCACCAAGAACAACACGAGGCCGACGCTCAGCAGCACCATCTTGATCTTGCCGAAGACGTTGGCCGGGATCGCCTTGCCCGTGCGCGCCCAGACAAGCGTGCCGGCGGCCACCCCGAGAGCCTCCACGACGATCAGGCCCAGGATGACCCACACCACCAGGTAGTCCAGACCGATCGCGACGAGCGCGGCCGCAACGATCAGCTTGTCGGCGAGAGGGTCGATCACGATCCCGAGATTGGTGATCTGATCGCGCCTCCGAGCCATGGCGCCGTCGATGAAGTCGGTGCAGAGGCCCAGCACGAGCACCGCGGCCCCCCACGCGCCCTGGTCCGCGACCAGCAGCACGTAAACGACCGGCGCAAGCAGGAAGCGGAGCGCGGTCAGGTGGTTGGGGCGCAGACTCCGGGGGATCGCCCACAGGATCGCCCGGTCGATCGCTCGGTCGAGGGTCGCTTGGAGGCCGGAAGAAGGGGGCTGGTCCACCGCGGCTACCCGCCTCGTTGCCGCCGCTGCACGAACCCGATATACAACGTGGCCGCGCAGGCCATCACCAGGCCGTCGATGAGCCCGCGACCTACCCACATCCACTTCGGGTCCGGACCGCGGCTCGCGGACAGGATGCCGTACCCGAGTCCCAGGACGAAACCGATGCCCGCGGCCGCCGCGAGACCCCCGATCGAGACCATGCCCACGGGGTGCGCACGCAGGCCCTCGTAGTCTATGGACCGCAGCAGCACCGCGAGAACGACCGCCAGAACGACGATTATGCCCACGAGCACGACCCCGGTCACGTACGGTTCCTCCTCCGCATCACGCCCGCCTCCGACGACAGCGCTCGACCCGTACGGAGGCGGCCTTCCGCCCCCCTCCCGAGCTCTGGTAACCTCTACGTTCCGGCGGTACACGATAGCGCACGACCGCCCGCACCAGAATAGCCGGGAAGGTCGGCGTAGACGGGCGGCGCGGCACCGCCAGGGAGAGAGGGGCTCGGATGCTCGACATCAAGATGATCCGCAGCGATCCGGAGGCCATGCGGGTGCAGCTCCGGCGGCGCGGCGACCAGGCCGAAGGAGCCCTCGACCGTCTGCTCGACCTCGACCGGCGGCGGCGCGAGCTGGTGGTGCAGGTGGAGGAGAAGCGCAAGCTGCGGAACACGGTGAGCGAGGAGATAGCAGCGGCGAAGAAAGCAGGCGCCGACGCCGCCGAGAAGATCGCAGCCATGCGGCGGGTGGGCGACGAGATCAAAGTCCTCGAGGCCGAGCTCAAGGTCGCCGACGACGAGCTCGAGACCGACCTGCTTCAGCTCCCCAACCTGGCCGATCCGACGGCTCCGGACGGCGGCGAGGACGATTCCCAGGTGCTCTACGAGCGGGGCACGCCGCGGGCGTTCGACTTCGAGCCGCGGGACCACCTGGAACTCGGCGGCCGGCTGGACATGATCGACATGGAACGGGGCGGAAAGGTCTCGGGCACGCGGTTCGCGTACCTGAAGGGAGACCTGGTGCTGCTGCAGTTCGCCCTGGTGCAGTTCGCCCTCCAGAAACTGGCCGCCAAAGGGTTCCGGCCCGTGGTCCCCCCCGTGCTGGTCCGGGACGAAGCCATGTTCGGCACCGGCTTCTTCCCCACCGATATGCAACAAGTGTACCGTATTGAATCAGATGCACTGAATCTTGTAGGAACGAGCGAGGTCCCGCTGGCGGCGTTGCACATGGACGAGAGACTCTACGACTGCAATC
>JAJZQZ010000147.1 GCA_021802965.1 Actinomycetes bacterium | reverse complement strand
CCGTTCATTGGGGACCGTACGGTACCCCGGGGGAGGCCGGCCCTCTCATCCCATCTCCTAGCCGAGACCCATGGCGGCGAGGATGCCCTTGTCGGTGGGAGTGAGCACCCAGGAGTCTTCGCCCCCCAAGTCCGCGGCGGAGCCCGGTTCTCCCGACCCCATCTGGGAGCGCTCCACGTAGCCCTCTGCCTCCAGGACGTCGATATCCTCGGCCAGCTCCGGCAGGCCGGCGTCGAGCTCTTCCTCCAAGATCACCGGGTCGAGGTAGGTCGCGTTGGCCTCGCGGTCGAAGCGACGCACGATGAGGTGAAGCAGCATTCGTTGGCGCGTGTTCAGGGCCATCCCGCCTCCCGGTGAGTTTCCTGTTTCTCGAGCCTAGCACCAGGCGCGGCACAGTCGCAAATGCCTCGGTCCCTTGACAGAGCGTACGCAATAACACTATCATGACAGTGAAAAGTGGAGACAGGGAGGTCGGACGTGGCCAAGCGCCAGATAATCAGGATCGACGAAGAGCTCTGCACCGGGTGTGGACTGTGCGTACCGTCGTGCGCGGAAGGGGCGCTGGAGATCCGCGACGGCAAGGTCCGCGTCGTGGCCGAGATGTTGTGTGACGGGCTCGGTGCATGTATCGGGGAGTGCCCCGAAGGTGCGCTCATCGTGGAAGAGCGCGAGGCGGACGAGTTCGATGAAGCGGCCGTCGAGCGCAGGCTGGAACAGATCGGGAGGGTGCAGGCCGAGCCGGAGGCGACCCACCATCATGGGGGCGTGGCCTGTCCCGGCTCCCTCGCTCGGTCGTTCAGCCGTCCTGAGACGGCGGAGGCCGATGACGCGCCGCCTTCTCGCGACGCTGAGAGCCTTCTCCAGCACTGGCCGGTCCAGTTGACCCTGGTCAACCCCATGGCGCCTTTCCTGCGCGATGCCGACCTGCTCATCACGGCGGACTGCGCGCCTGTCGCGTACCGCCTGTTCCACGAGGATTTCCTACAGGGTCGCAGCCTGGTGCTTGCGTGCCCGAAGCTGGACGACGCTCAGGCGCACATGGAGAAACTGGCCGAGATCTTCCAGGCCGCCCGCCCGCGTTCGGTCACAGTCCTGCGGATGGAGGTTCCCTGCTGTTCCGGGCTGACCGCGCTCACGCGGCAGGCCGCGGAAGTGGCGGGCCTCGATGTGGCGGTGCAAGAAGTGGTGTTGACCTTGTCGGGTGAGCGGCAAGGGGTACTGGTAGGACGATAACGGTCTGCTGTTCCATCCGGGGTGAGCGGCCGACAACGAACGGGGCCCGGCGCCGCAAGAGCGCCGGGCCCCGGCTGCGCTCCGAGCCGTCTCGATGCGACCCGGGCCAGGCGGACTCTTGTCAGACTGCCGTCTGGATCACCTCCAGAGCGGCGATGATCTGAGTCACCTCGCGCATCTCGTCGAGGGCGGCGTGGTACGCCCAGCGCACCGTCCCGACGCGATCGAGAACGAACACCGATCTGAAGGGGAAGCCGCCCTCTTCGTTGAAGATCCCGAAGGCCTTACATGCCGTTCCATGGGGCCAGAAGTCGCTGAGGAGGGGGAACTCGATGCCCCCGCAGTCTCGGGCGAAGGCCACGTGTGAGAAAGTAGAGTCGCAGCTTATGCCCAGGACCTGGGCGTCGAGCTCCGCGAACCGGCCGGCGTAGGCCTGCAGGACGGGGAGCTCGCTGCTTCAGACGGGGGTCCAGTCGAGGGGATAGAAGAACACCACCACGTTCTTGCCTTGCGCGCCTCGAAGGCTCGAGAGGGAGACGGGTTCTCCCAGGTGGGAGGGGAGGGTCAGTTCGGGCGCCGTCGTCCCCACAGCTAGTGGTTCGGCCATGTGAGCTCCTTCATGTCGTCGCTCCCCGTGCGCGTGCGGAGGAGTCGGTCGTGAGCAGATTCATCCGCGCATACGATGAAACTTTCTCCCGCCCCGTGGTCAGGCAAACATGCCCGGTCCCCGATACGGCGCTCTTCAGCAGCCTGCCGGATCCTGCTAGGAGGTTGGTATGATAGGAGACATGCACACGGTTCACCGCTACCGGGTCCACCCCGTGATACCCGAACGATTGGGCTGCCTCCTGGAGCTGGCCTACAACCTGCGCTGGACGTGGGATCACGACACGATGGAGCTCTTCAGAAGGCTCGACTCCGACCTGTGGCGCGGCACGAGGGGCAACCCCGCCCTCCTACTGCAGAGGATCTCTCAGGAGCATCTCGATCGCGCCGCGGAGGACGAAGCCTTCCTGGCCCACATCGACCGAGTGTGCTCGCAGTTCCGGGATTACATGTCCGATCCAGGCTGGTTCAGCCGCCAGCACGCGGATGCGGCGGGTGCGATGGTGGCCTATTTCAGCATGGAGTTCGGCGTCGCGGAGTGCCTCCCGATCTACTCGGGCGGCCTCGGAGTGCTCGCCGGCGACCACATCAAAGCCGCCAGCGGCTTCGGTCTGCCCCTGGTCGCGATCGGCCTCCTCTATCAGAAGGGGTACTTCAGCCAGTATCTGAGCAGCGACGGGTGGCAGCTCGAACGTTATCCGGTGAACGAGTTCGACGGGTTGCCCATCCGGCGCGCCGAGCGAGACGGTCGACCCGTCATGGTCTCGGTGGATCTGGCGGGCCGGCAAGTCGCCGTGCAGGTGTGGCTGGCACAGGTCGGACGTATCCCCCTGTACCTTCTCGACACCAATGTGGCTCAGAACGATCCCGGCGACCAGGATGTCACCGATGAGCTGTACGGCGGAGGACCCGAAAACCGCATCCGTCAGGAGATCGTCCTCGGCATAGGGGGCATGCGCGCTCTAGAAGCGCTCGGCATCGCCCCCACCGTCTGTCACATGAACGAGGGTCACTCGGCGTTCCTCTCCCTCGAACGGGTGCGCATGCTCATGGCCGGCCACGGGCTCGACTACCCCACCGCCAGGCAGGCGGCGGGTGCGGGCACGCTCTTCACCACCCACACGCCGGTCCCCGCCGGATTCGATCTGTTCCCCAAAGAGCTCATGCAGAAGTACTTCGCTTCCTACGTGGCCGAGATAGGGCTCACGGTCGAAGACCTGATGCGCCAGGGGCGGGTCCGCGAAGAGAGCGCGGACGAACCCTTCAACGTCGCCGCCCTGGCCGTGCGCCAGTCACCCCGCCGGAACTCTGTGAGCCGGCTGCACCGCAGGGTCACCGCGAAGATGATGCACGAAGCGTGGTCCGACTTCCCTCTCGACGAGGTCCCGGTCGAGTCCGTGACCAACGGGGTCCACGTGCGTGGTTGGGCCTCTCGAGAGATGGCCCATCTCTTCGACCGCTACCTGGGCCCCCGCTGGCAGGAGGATCCGTCGGACCCGGACGTGTGGGCCCGCGTCGACGACATCCCCGACGAGGAGCTGTGGCGGGCGCACGTGCGCCAGCGCGAGCACTTGGTCACCTACACTCGTCAGCAGCTCGTGGCTCAGCTCGAGCGGCGGCGGGCCTCACGCCGCGAGATCCAGGCGGCTCAGGAAGCCCTGACGTCAGACGCGCTGACCATCGGCTTCGCCCGGCGGTTCGCGTCTTACAAGCGGGCCACCCTGTTGTTGCAGGAGGTCGCCCGCATCAAGGCCATCCTTCTCGACGAGCATCGCCCCGTCCAGGTGATCTTCTCCGGCAAGGCCCATCCGCGCGACGACGCGGGCAAGGAGCTCATCCGCCAGATCATCCACTTCGCCGCCCAAGAAGGAGTGCAGCATCGGCTTGTCTTCATCGAGGACTACGACCTGAGCAAGACCCGGGCGCTGGTTCGGGGAGCCGACGTCTGGCTCAACACTCCGCGGCGCCCGATGGAGGCGAGCGGCACCAGCGGCATGAAGGTGGTCTGCAATGGAGGTCTGAACCTCTCGGTCCTCGATGGCTGGTGGGTGGAGGGGTACCGACCGGAGGCTGGATGGGCCATCGGTTCTGGGGAGGAATACACCGACCTCGAGTACCAGGACCGCGTCGAGTCCCAATCGCTGTATTCGCTCCTCGAGCAGGAAGTGATCCCTCTGTTCTTCGATCGCGGCGCCGACGGCCTGCCTCGGGGATGGATCAAGATGATGAAGACCTCCATACGTCACCTCGGCCCGGCCTTCTCGGCCGCGCGGATGGTGCGGGAGTACACCGAGCGTTTCTACATACCGGCGGCTCAGCACTACGGCGCCATGAGTGCGGACGACTTCGCTCGGGCGCGGGAGTTGGCGGCGTGGAAGAGCCGGGTGCGCCAGGCCTGGAAGGACGTCGCCGTGGTGTCGGTGACCAACGGGGGTGAGTCCGACGTCGCGGTGGGAGGCACGCTTGCCGTCGAGGCTCGTGTGAGACTCGGAGCCCTGACCCCGGATGACGTCGCGGTCCAAGTGTACAGCGGCAGCCTCAACGCCGAGGGAGAGATCGGGAGCGGACACGCCACCGCACTCACGCACACCGGGTCGGAAGACGGGGTGCAGGTGTATACCGCTTCGCTCGTCTGCGACTCGTCAGGCTCCCGGGGCTACGCGGTGCGGGTCATCCCGTCGCATCCGGGCGTCTTGGTCCCCCATGAGCTGGCGCTGATCACCTGGGAATAGGCGCGACCGGCCGACTGGCGCTCCGTCCGCGCTCGGACGATTCACTCCAGCTTCGAGAACGACCCGAGGATGATGTTCAGCTGCGGCTGGGTCTCGTCCCACGACGTGTCCACGGTCTGCGCCGTGATCTGATACTCGAGGTCGCCCGAGATCAGGAAGAGCATCCGCGAGCGAAGCGTCTTGTCTCCATCCGCGAAGGTGTATGTCGTCTCGAAGCCGGGGATGCCGTTGATCGACGTCTCCCTGAGAGGCTCGACGACCACCACGTCGGTCAGCTGGCTCTCGAGTTCGGGCAGCACGCCGGCCAGCTCCTCCTTGAAGGCGGGCATCAGAGACCCGTCGACCACGGTGTTGAGCTTATAGACGGACAGGGCCACGCCATTCTGCAGCGTGTCGCCCTTCCGGTCTCCCTTAGGGTCGAAGACCCCGACCGTCTTGGCCGCCTTCCCGCCGGCGCTGCCTTCCACCGATACGTCCTCGGTGAGGCGCCAGTTCTTTGGATAGGAGAAGCCGTACTTGTACTGCTTGTCCTCGTACGGCTTTGTGGATCCCTGCGCCGTGGAAGCCGGACCGCTCGTCGTTGCGGCCCCGCCGGTGGTCGCGGGGGAACCCGACGGTGACGACGTCGCCGGGGTTCCGACCGCGGTGGTCGGCGCGGCGGACGAGGGGGTGGAGCTCGTCGTCGACCCACCCGAGCATCCGCCGAGGACTACCGGGACCGCGACCACAATCACCAACGTGGACAGCGTCGCCAGCAGCCTGAAAAGACGACTGTTGACGGCAACACGGTTAGGACGGCTTGTCCCCTTCATGTCGTACGGCCTCCTTCTTCGGGTCGGTCGTTCTCTCCGGCGACAGCCAGGCCCTCATCGGTCAGGCGTACCCAGACATTCACCGGGAACAGATCGGCGTCTACGAGTCCCTCGCTCGCGAGGGACTCGATACATCGGCGGACAGCCGCGGGGCTCTCCCCGAGCTCCCGTTCCAGGGCGATCGCCGGAACTTCGGCCTGCGGATTGACGCGGTAGGTCCGGGCCAAGAAGGCGACGATGCGCGAACATGTGTCTGGTGCGGCTGTGGGCACGTGGGATCTCCGAGTTCGGGTGGGATGGCCAGGACCAGTCGGAGCTTGCCGATCGCGGTCTGGTTGCTCGTAGATTCCCCGCCTCTGCGGCTTCTGGTTTTCCAGTTCACCACCACGTGGGGCATGCTCTCCTCCAGGATACCCGTCCGCATGCGGGCGGGTCTACCCTCTTCGCCGCGTGGCGACATGTTGACACTACCACGTGTGTTGTTGTAGGTTGGCAAGGCGCGTGACTACGGAGTGTGAAGCTTTTCGGCGCTCTTGGATGGAGAGGCCGGTCTCCTGGTCAGGCGTGGCGGGTGTGCGGGTGGATGGGACCCCCGTGCACGGATCCGTCGGTTGGGGGAGAGGAGTCCATAGTCTGTTTGGCGATGTGTCCTACGCCGGTCGCGGCGTGGGGAGGTAGAGCGCCTTTCGGACGGAGGGGGAGAGGAGAGCGGGATGCGCGTTATCGGTTGGTAGCGCTTGCGCGTCTACAGATGCCCTTCGACAGCTCAAGCGAAGTGAGGCTGCTGCCGATTACTTCAAGGTAATAGGTGGGTTGCCGTGAGGGAAGAGGGTGGCTTGAGCATTGGCACCGGCTCGCCGGGTTCTTCGTCTGTTGTCGAAGGGCGCTATTCGCTGGCCCGCGTTGCCCTGTGGCAGTGGTATGTGGCCGTTGTCGTGTTTTTGGCTGCAGTCTTTCTGTTCTTCCTCGTATACCTTCAAGGACATTGGAAGGGTGTGCTTCCGCAGGTTTCCTGGTTAGGGTTGGCAGCAGTTCTTTTCTTCGTATGTGTCGCCGCCTTTGCAGATCGTTTTAGGGTGAAGGTCGGCGAGTCGACCGAGATTTCCGCGGGCTTCCTGGCCGATTTTCTTAGCGCAGCCCTGTTGGGCCCCCTTCCGGGAGCCGTGGTGGGAATCTGCGGTGTCCTGGGGACGCACAAGAGGGGCCAGGGCGGGCGAACTCTCTTCAGCGCTAGCGCTTTCGCACTCATCGGTGGCTGTTGCGGCCTTGTCTTCTGGATGTTTCAAGCGCAGTCGGACGACTCGGGCCTGACTCTGGTCGTGGGTGGAGTCATTGCTGCGACCGTCTATCAGGCCCTCAACTATGGGTTGTTCATTCCAATCATGTGGCTGCGGCGTCAAGTAGGACCGCGGGAATGGTTCGACATGGCCTTCAAGCCCTATCTCCCTTTCCACGTCTTCTTCCTCCTCCTCAGCCTTGGTCTCATCTACAGTTTTCAGAGTCAGGGTGTAGGCGTCTTCGTCCTGTCGTTCCTGCCGGTCTTGGGCTTGGTGTATGCGTTCCGAAGCTACGCCCGGCAGAAGGAGATGGCTCAAAGCCTGGAGCGCTTCTCGCTGCAGATGGCGGCCAGTATGATCACCGCCCTGGACCTCAAAGATAATTACACCGCTCAGCACTCGGCCGCGGTGGCGCAATGGTCGTTCGACCTGGCGCGGCGGCTCGGGCTGAGCGCACGTGAGAGGAGCCTGGCCCGCCTCTCGGGTCTGCTGCACGACCTGGGGAAGATCAGCGTGCCGGATGAGATCCTGAACTGCAGGCGCAGGCTGGCCGAAGAGGAATGGGAGATCGTGCAACAGCACACCACGGCCGGGCAGAAGATCCTGGGCAACATGACCGATTTCGAGGAGCTGGGGAACATCGTGCTTCACCATCACGAGCACTACGACGGCAAGGGATACCCGCTCGGGCTTTCGGGTGACGAGATCCCGTTGATCAGCCGCGTCGTCGCCGTCTGCGACTGCTACTCGGCGATGGTCTCGAACCGGCCCTACAGCTCGAAGCGCTCTCCCGGGGAAGCGATCCAGGAGCTGAGGCACGAGCGCGGGCGCCAGTTCGATCCCGTTGCTGTCGATGCCTTCATCGCGCTGCTCGAAGGCGGGACCGACCAGTACCAGTTGGCTGAGGATGTGGACTTCCATCTCCAGTTCCAGAAGGTGCGCTTCCTGGGCGACTTCGCGTAGGAGTCCGTCTTGCACTCGATGCCATCGCGCATCCGGGTGTGCTAGCCTGATGCTCAGCTTGCTCCCGCCGCCGGCACGTGCCGTGGGGGACTCACCCTCGGGAGGTGCTTGAGACGTGTTTGCCGACCGGTCCTTGCTCCGGATCCTTGGCGCTCAAGGGCTCTCCAGTCTGGGGACCTCGGTCTCCACCGTGGCCCTGGCCGTGATGGTCTTCGACCGCACCGGCTCGGTGCTGCACATGGGGGGTATCCTGGCGGCCGGGGCGCTCCCCCTCGTGCTCATGTCGTTCCTGGGTGGCGCCCTGCTCGACCGGTTCGAGGGCAAGCGGCTGATGGTCGTTGCCGATCTGGCTCGGGCGGGGCTCATGCTTCTGATGCCCCTGGCGGCCACTCGGTCTGTCGGTCTCGTCTATGTCGTTGCGGCCGCGATCGGCATCTTCGCTTCGGTATTCAACCCGAGCCAGGTCAAAGTGGTGGGGGAGATCGTGCCGAAGGCCGGCCTTGTGAAGGCCAACTCGTACCTGAGCATCGCGGGCGAGGGAGCCCAGCTCGGCGGCTACGTCTTGGGCGGCGCCCTCGTGGCCGGAGTGGGGTATGGCGCCACGTTCGTGCTCGATGCTGCCAGTTACCTTATTTCGGCGGCGCTGCTCATCGGCCTTCCCGCGGTCGTTCCGCGTGCGGGCGGGGCGCGGGTCTCCCAGCTGATGCGCGAGTCCCCCCGGGTCCTCTCGACCATATGGCAGGCATTGTCGCTCCGCACGAACCTGCTGCTCGCCTGCGTACCCATGCTGGTCGTCATGACCGGCACACCCAATGCCTACGGGCTTGCGCTCGATGTGTTCAAGCGGGGGCCGGGCGGCTTCGCACTGATGGAGACAGTGACTTCCATCGGTTGGCTGCTCGGAGGCGTGCTTGCCAGTCGCGTCGCGTACCGCGGCGACCGGAACCTCTACGTCACGCTCTCCATGCTGTTCATGGCCGTGTGTTACATAGGCGTTGGTTTTGCAGGCACTTTCTGGTTGGCTGT
This sequence comes from Actinomycetes bacterium, assembly GCA_021802965.1. Classification (GTDB taxonomy): domain Bacteria; phylum Actinomycetota; class Thermoleophilia; order RBG-16-64-13; family RBG-16-64-13; genus JAJZQZ01. The sequence continues at coordinate 271 of JAJZQZ010000147.1, read as the reverse complement.
ACTCCTGCTGACATGTACCGCGATGGCCAACGTGGGCGTCATAGTCGGTTCTATGACGTTGTTCCAGGAGATTCCACCGCGGCCCGACAAGGGGCGGATCATCGCGCTGAGGGCGGGTTTCGGCCAGATGGCCTCGACTGTCGGGCTGCTTGTCGGCGGCGCCTTGGGCCAGGCTTTGGGCGAGCAGCGCGTGTTCGTAGCAGCCGGCCTGGTGACGATCATACTCTGCGCTTCAGTGTTCTTGCCCTACTGGGTCGGCATGCGCCGCGAC
>JAJZQZ010000146.1 GCA_021802965.1 Actinomycetes bacterium | reverse complement strand
TCAAGGAGGAGCTCTTCGCCAACGGGTTCGGCATCTCGGCCGGCGACCAGCCGTACGCCAGCGTGTTCCCCGACGGCGACGCGGTCTGCGGCTATATGGACCCCCAGAAGATGACCGCCGAGCTTGCCCGCCACGACCCGGCCGACGCAGAGGCTTGGACCCGGATGCTCGAGGAGTTCGGTCGCTTCAGTGGACATCTCCTCAAGATCTACAAGCTGCCCATGCCCTCCTTCGCGCTGGCCCGCCACGCGTATTCGGTCTACCGCAAGCTGGGCCGGGCGGAGTTCTGGGACCTAATCCAGATATTGCTGGCGTCGTCGCAGGACTTCGTCGACGCGCGGTTCCGCTCCGACAAAGTCAAGGCACTGTTCACACCCTGGGGGTTCCACCTGGATCACGGACCGGACGTCTCCGGCGGGGCGGCTTTTCCCTATCTCGAGGTGCCGCTCGACTACCAGAACGGCCTCGCGTTCTCCACGGGTGGGGTGGGAAAGCTGATGGACGCCATGATCGCCACGATGAAGGGCTTCGGGGGGCAGATCGTCCTGGGCAACGGCGTGAAGTCCATCGCGGTGGAGGAAGGCAGGGCGGCGGGGGTGGTGCTGGCGGACGGCACCTCGGTGAGCGCGGGCCGGGCGGTGATCGCCAACGTTACCCCGCCTCGATTGTTCGGGTCCTTGGTCCCCGAGGCGGCCGTTCCCGCCTCGTTCATGAAGAAGGTCCGGGGATTCCGATACGGGGCGGCGACGATGATGGTGCACGTAGCCATGGACGGCCCGGTGCCTTGGGCGGCCGGAGAGCACCTTTCGCACTGCTCCTACGTGCACGTGGCTCCGTACTCCGAGGACATCAGCCGCGCCTACAACGAGTCTCTGCTCGGCTACCTGCCGAAAAGCCCGCTGCTGATCGTGGGCCAATCCAGCCGGCTGGACCCTTCCCGAGCCCCGGAGGGCAAAGAGACTCTGTGGGTGCAGGTGCGTGCTCTACCCGCCATACCCAAGGGCGACGCGGCCGGGGAGCTGACCTCAAGGGACTGGGAAGAGCTGCGCGCGCCGTATGGCGAGCGGGTCCTCGACAAGATCGAGGCGTACGCCCCCGGCTTCAAGGAGCGTATCTTGGCGGTGACGGTGCTGGCGCCGCCCGACCTGGAGAGGGACAACCACAACCTCGTGGGAGGAGATTCGGTCTCGGGCAGTCACCACATCGACCAGCACTTCATGTTCCGGCCGTTTCCCGGGTGGTCCCGCTATCGCACCCCGGTCAAGGACCTCTACATGATCGGGCAGTCCACCTGGCCGGGCGCCGGTCTGAGCGCGGCCTCGGGCTACCTACTCGGGCGCGAGCTGGCCCGCTGAGGCGACCATGCGACCAGGTCGACGAGCCGGTCTGCCGGCGGCGGCCGCCTTACGCGACGAGATCGGCCAGCAAGCGTCGGCACATAACCCGGGCCATGTGGCGCCGGTAGGTCGGGCTGGACGCCTGGTTCTTGACCGGCTTGCTGCCTTTGGTCACCAGCTCGGCGGCCTCGGCTAGGAGAGCGGGGTCGGGCGGCTGCCCCTCCAGGAGGGCCATGGTCTCGACGGCCAGAAGCGGCGCCGACGCGAGCGCCCCGACGGCGACGCGCACCCCGCGCAAGACTCCATCCTCCACCCTGAGAGCCGCGGCCACCGACGCCAACGGGTAATCGATCGAGTCGCGCACCCGATACTTGCGGAAGCCGGAACGGGTACCCGGAGTCACTGGGAGCAGCACGGCGGAGACGAGCTCCGCGGGCCGGAGCGTCACGCGCTCGATCCCGTCCTCGACATAGAACTGCTCCAGCGGGAGCTCGCGGAGGCCGAGGGCGCCATCCTCCCAACGGGCCAGGCGGACCTGGGCCCCGAGGGCGGTGAGCGCCGGCGCGGTGTCGCAGGACGAGACGGCGAAGCAGCGCTTCGCCGCGGGAGCCGCCTGGCAGATGGTGCCGCCCCGCTTGAGGCAGTAGCCGCGGCTGTTCCGCCAGAAAGCGCTCTGGTTGTAATAGCGGCAGCGCGTGTCGAGGCAGAGGTTGCCTCCCAAGGTGCCCATGTTCTGGAGAAGGGGGCTGGCGACGACGCCGGCCGCCTCGGCCAGCGCGGCGTGGCCGCGTCGCAGCTCGGGATCGTCGCGCAGCGTCGCGAGGCGCACGCCCGCGCCCAGCTCGACGTTGCCTGGCGCGAGGTTCGTGCGTCGCAGCTCCTCGATCCCCGAGAGGTTCACGAGGACCGGGGGGTCGAACAGGCCGTGCTTCATCGAGACCAGCAGGTCGGTCCCTCCGGCGACGGGCAGCGAGCCGGGGGTCTCGCTCAGGCAGCGGAGGGCCTCGACCAACGTCGCCGGGCGCTCCAGGCGGAATGTGGGCAACGGCATCACGGTCGTGTCGCTCCGCGAGGAGCTACGCGGCGGGTCTGGTCTTTCTTCATGAGGGCGAGGATGGTCTCCGGCGAGATGGGCACCTCATGGAGCCATACGCCCACCGCGTCGTAGACGGCGTTGACGACGGCGGGGATGGTGGGGTGGACGCTGCCTTCGCCGCACTCCTTGGCGCCGTAGGGGCCTTCGGGGTCGACGCTCTCGACCAGGATGGTCTCGAGGTCGGGCAGATCGACGGCGGTGGGTATGCGGTACTCGAGGAGGCTGGGGCAGGCGAGCTGCCCTCCTTCGAGGACCTCGTAGTCCTCCATCAGAGTCTCGCCCAGTCCCATGGACGCGCCGCCTTCCACCTGACCTTCGGCGGCCAGCGGGTTGAGCGCGACGCCGAGGTCGTGCGAGGCGATAAGACGGACGACTTCGACGTGGCCGGTCTCCAGGTCCACCTCGACCTCGGCCGCATGGGCGCTGAACGAGTACGCGGCGCTCGGGCCCACGCCCGCCCCACGATACGAGCCGCCCAGCTCGGGGGGCGTGTAGCCGCCAACGCCGTTCACGGGCCCGCCCCGGCTCTCGGCGAGCACTATGGCGTCGGCGAAGGTGAGCGGGTCCGCGTCGATGCCGGGGCCGTCGATGACGCCGTCACGGATCTCCAGCGTGTCGACGTGCACCTCCAGCTCCTCCGCTACGGCCGCCAGCAGTACGTCGCGAAGCTGAGTCGCGGCCTCGAGGCAGGCGTTGCCGGCCATGAAGGTGACGCGGCTGGAGTACGTTCCCAGGTCCACAGGGGTGGTATCGGTGTCGGCCGAGACGACGGTCACCATCGAGGGGGCGATGCCCAGTGTCTCCGCCGCCACCACCGCCAGCATCGTGTCCGAGCCCTGACCGATATCGGCCGCTCCGCTGAACACGGTCACGCCTCCGCCCCTGTCGGCGGTGATGCGCACGCTGGAGTGAGGCATGGGGTTGAAATAGATGGCTTTGCCCGCACCCGACAGGTAGCAGCCGCCGGCCATCCCGACCCCCCGGCCACGGGGCAGCTTACCCCGGCGCTCCTTCCAGGATATGGCGGAGCCGACCTGCTCGAGGCACTCCGAGAAGGCGCAGGAGGTGATGCGCAGGTCGTTCACCGTGACCGAGTCGGGCTGGACGGCGTTCCGAAGCCGGATCTCGAGGGGGTCGATCCCCAGGTCTTCGGCCACGCGGTCGAGCTGCACGTCGATGGCGTAGCGGGGCGAGACGCCCCCGTGCCCGCGCTGAGCCCCCGAGGGAGGCTTGTTCGTATGCACACGGAACCCGTCGAAGCGGTACGCCGGGATCACGTAGGGGCAGGTGAGGAGCTGGCCCGAGTAGTAGAGCGTCACGAGCCCGTACGACCCGTAGCAGCCGCCATCGAGGATGTTGCGGAAGTGCAGGGCCGTGATGGTGCCGTCGGCCTTGACGCCCAGCTTGACCGTCATGTGCATGGGGTGCCGGCCGCGGTGCGAGAGGAAGACCTCCTCCCGCGTGTGCACGATCTTGACGGGCCGCCCGGTCTTGCGCGCCAGATGCGAAGCGACGAACTCCAGAGAGAAAGGCTCCCCTTTGCCGCCGAACCCCCCGCCCAGGAAAGGCTTGATCACCCGTATGCGCTCCATTGGCAGCTCGAGGACTTTGGCGAGTGCCCGATGCAGGTAGTGCGGCACCTGGGTCGACGACCAGAGGGTGAGCTTCCCCCCGGAGTACTGAGCTAGGGCCGCATGTGTCTCGATGGGCGCGTGTGTGGCCGCCGCCTTGAAGAAGGTGTCCTCGCGCACGTGATCCGCCGCCGCGAACCCACCCTCCACGTCGCCGAACAAGAGGGAGGCCTGGCGCTCGATGTTGGCCACCTTCGTCTCGGCGTGGATCTTGACGTCTTCGCGCGTCATGGCCTCGCGCGGGTCGAAGATCGCGGGCAGCGGGTCGTACCGGACGTCGATGAGGTCTAGGGCGGCGAGCGCGGTGGCCTCGTCGATCGCGGCTACGGCGGCGACGGGCTCCCCCACATAGCGCACCTTGCCCACGGCCAGCGCGGTCTCGTCCTCGGCGCGGGGCAGGATGCCGTACCGGACCGGCATCTCCTCGCCGACCGCGACGGCCTTCACCCCGGCCAGCGCCTCGGCATTGGCCGTATCTATGGAGAGGATGCGCGCGTGGGCATGGGGCGAGCGCAGCATCTTGCCCACCAGCATCCCCGGCAGGCGCAGGTCGTCCGTGAAAAGGGCGTCGCCACGCAGCTTCGTCGCGCCGTCCAGTCGGCGAAGAGGCCGGCCGACCCATCTGCGGGGCTCACGCTTCATGCCGGGTACGCTTTGCCGGCCCGCTCCACCGCGTCGACGATCTTGACATACCCGGTGCAGCGACACAGGTTGCCGGAGAGGGCACGGCGGATCTCGGAGCGGCTTGGACGCGGATCTTTCTCCAGAAGGGCCTTCGACGCCAGCACCATGCCGGGAGTGCAGAAGCCGCACTGCACAGCGCCGACCTCGTCGAACGCCTCCTGCACCGGATGGAGGCCGTCTGCCCCGGCCACGCCCTCGATCGTCTCCACGCTTCGCCCTTCCACCGTGGCGGCCAGCACCAGGCAGGACAGGACCGGCTCGCCGTCGAGCAGCACGGTGCACGAGCCGCAGTCGCCTAGGTCGCATCCTTGCTTGGTGCCGGTCAGACCCAGCCGCTCGCGCAGCACCTGAAGGAGTGTCTCCTCGTCGCGCACGCCCAGCTCGACCGGGTCGCCGTTCACAGTGAGGCGCAGTAGCTTCATGACCGCATCAGCCCCTATTGCCCTCGTGCTGGTAGTTCACTATAATGAATCGCACTTGACAGTGTACAGTGAATAAATGCCTGCATAAAGTCAAACACACGCAAGCCGCCGACGCAAGAGCGCATAGGAATGCAGTTGTCAGTTCATCATGTAGAACACGCTGAGGAAACCGGCTTTGGGTACAGAGCGCCCGCTGTCGTGCGCGCTGTCGCGGTCCTCGAGTTCGTCGCCGAACGCTCGGTGCCCCCGACGTTCATGGAGATCGTGCGCGCCCTCGGGGTCAGCAAGAGCACTGTCCATGGGCTGCTCGGCACCCTCGAGTCCGTGGGGTGGATCGGCAGGTCGCCCGACGGCTTTGGCTATATCCTCGGCCCGGGAGCTTTGGCTTTCGGCCGCCGCGGTCCAAGCGACAGGGAGCTCAGGGAGGCGGCGGAGCCGCTCGTGCGCGAGCTCGCTCGAGAGATAGGCGAGACCGTGTTCTTGGGCGTCCCCGATGGAGGGAAGGTGGTCGTGCAGCTCGTGGCGGAGAGCGGCCGCGGCATGGGCATCTCATCTCACCCCGGCATCCGACTCCCGATATTGGCTCCTGCCTTCGGACGCGTGGTGCTCGCGGCCATGGATCCCTTCGAGGCGCGACGCTACTTGGACGGTCATCGGATACCGCGTTTCTCCGAGCGGTCGCCGGCCGACGCGGCCGCCTACATGGTGGGAGTCGACATCGCCCGAGAGGCGGGGTACGCGCACGACGACGAGGAATACATCCCGGGCGCCCGAGCGATAGCGGTGCCCGTCCGGTGGAGATCCCGAGTCATCGCCTTGCTGTGGGTCGCGGCTTTTGCGTCCGGTCTGCCCAGAGAAGCGGTCGAGGCAACCGCGCGCCGTCTGCTTTCGGCGGCGCAGACAATCGGGAGCATGGTGGAGCACGACTGAAAGGGGGCTCTCGAAGTCAGGCGAAGGCACAGCCATCGAACACGAAAACCAGGGGGAACTATGTCTAAGAAACGCTCGTCCGGCATCTTCGCAGTACTGTTTCTCATCGCGCTCATCGCGGTGACGTCCGCTTTGGTGGGCTGCGGTGGCACCACCACGACCACCGCCGCACCTCCCGCCGACACCGGCACCACGGCCGGCCCGACGACGACCGCCGGCGCGGAGCCCACGACCTCTGAAGCGACAGGCCAGAACGGCTTCCAATTCGGGTACTCCAGCCCGGTGGCTTCGAACCAGTACATCATCGCCATCAACAAGGGGCAGAATGTCGCCGCCGACGCTCTGGGCGACAAGGTCCAGCAGAACGACGCCAACCTGTCGCCCGACAAGCAGGTGGCGGACATCGACAGCTTCGTCACCATGAAGGTGAAGGGCATCATCTCCTGGACGCTGGACGAAGGCGCCGCTACCGCCGCGTATGCGCGGGCTCAGGCCGCCGGCATCCCGGTGGTCAGCGAGAACAGCCCCGGCCAGTCGGTCAACACGTGGACGGTCACCGAAGACAAGATGACCCGCAACAGCCAGATCGACGCCGCCAAGTACATCGCCGAGCGCATCCCGGGAGCCAAGTTCCTGGTCATCGGGTCTCAGACCACCAACTACATCCGCTACACCTCGCAGAACATGATCGACGAGGGCAAGAAGGCCGGCCTCACCTTTCTCGAGCGCCAGGACAACCTCATCGACGTAGCGAGTGGGGCCCAGCAGGTCGTGCAGGACCTCCTCACCAAGTACCCGGATACGCAGGCCATATGGTGCTACAACGACCCCAGCGCCCTGGGTGCCTCGGCCGCCGTTCGCGCTGCCGGCAAGAAGGTCTGGAACGAGGGCGGGGACAAGTCGGGCGTCATCATCATCGGCATGAACGGTGCCCCTGACGCGATCGACGCCATCAAGAACGGCTATCAGACGGCTACCTACGACACCACGCCGAATCAGTGGGGCCAAGTCGAGGTTGAACTCCTCGATCGGGTCGCCTCCGGCAAGATGGCGGTCGCCGACATGCCCAAGGTGCTGATGTTCAAATCGACTCGTATCGACGCGACCAACTTGGACAAGTGGGTCGATCCCAATAACGCCTCGTACGACGCCGGACTGCTCGACAAGATGCTCAACGACCCAAGTGCGACCGATCCGGCCGTCTTGGACGACTACTTCGCGTACGTCAAGACCCTGAAGTAGATCTGAGAACCGCCTGACCGTGCGTGTTGACCGGTAGCCGCTCCTGGCCACTGCTGTGGCCGGAGCGGCTACCGACTTTCTTCTGGCCGATCGCGGGACCATCCATCGCTTTCGGATACTACAAACCTGTAGATTGGACTACAAACCTGTTGACAGGGTGTGGAGGGTACCTCTACTGTGGGCGAGTCCGCGTCGCCGATAGGCGGCTGCGCGAGGCGGCGGTCAACTACTCTAACGGGTAGTTTACGGGCGTGGGGTAGCTGACTACAGTACGCATGCTGGTCTTGGGGGGCTGGAGGCATCGTTTTGCGACCGGCGACCCACGCAGGCAGGCGATCCTCGCCGACGGACGGACGCCGTGTGGCGCTGCCAGACCGGGACCGCCGGGAATCTACAGCGAGGGAACAGGGGGGAATATGCAACACAAACGTACGTTGGGCATCTTGGTAGTCATTCTCTTGGCCGCGATGGTCGTCATGACAGCGTTGGCCGGTTGTGGGGGTGGCACCACCACCACAACCGCCGCGCCAGTCAGTTCCGACACCACCGTCGCTCCCACGGAGAGCACCGCGCCTGCGACCACGAGCGCACCCGCGGGCGGGTACACCTTCGGGCGCTCCAACCCGGTGGCATCCAACCAGCTCCTCATTGCCATGAGCTATGGTTCGGATCAGATGGCGAAGGCTCTCGGTGACAAAGTCCAGTCGAACGACGCCAACCTGTCCCCTGACAAGCAGGTCGCCGACATCGACACGTTCATCACCATGAAGGTGAACGGCCTCATCTCTTGGACGCTGGACCAAGGTGCTGCGACCGCCGCCTACACGCGGGCTCAGGCCGCCGGCATCCCGGTGATCACCGAGAACAGCCCCGGTGACGCCATCAACACCATGATCGTCACCGAAGACAAGATGACGACCCACGCGGCCGAAGACTCGGCCAAGTACATCGCCGAGCGCATCCCGGGCGCCAAGATCCTCGTCATCGGCGGGCCTCCGGTCCCCTACATCATGTTCGCGACTGACGCCATGCAGCGGGCGGCCAAGGCTGCCGGCCTGACGGTGCTCGAGCGCCAGGACAACGTGCAGGACGTGTCGAGCGGCTCGCAGCCGATCGTCCAGAGTCTCCTCACCAAGTACCCCGACGTGCAGGCGGTCTGGTGCTACAACGACCCCAGCGCCCTGGGCGCCTCCGCGGCCATCCGGGCGGCGGGCAAGGACATCTGGCAGGAAGGCTCCAAGAAGGGCATCATCCTCATAGGCATGAACGGTGCTCCTGACGCGATCGACGCTATCAAGAACGGCTACCAGACGGTGACCTACGACACCAATCCCTCCGGACTGGGCGGAGTCGAGGTCGAGCTTCTCGACCGGGTGGCCTCGGGCAAGATGACCGCGGCCGAGATGCCCAAGGTGCTGCTCTTCAAGTTCACCCGCTTCGACGCTTCCAACGCCGCTCAGTACGTCGACCCCAACACCGCCAAGGTGGAGACGGGCCTTCTCGACAAGATGATCGCCGACTCGACGCTGACCGACCCGTCGATCCTGCAGCCGCATTACGATTTCCTGAAGGCGGCGAAG
>JAJZQZ010000145.1 GCA_021802965.1 Actinomycetes bacterium | reverse complement strand
TTCACGGTGCGATACCGCCCGCTCGTAGCCCGACGTCCGCGCAACCGGGCCCGCGTACGCGGCCTCATCGAATCGGTGGGCCGGGAGTTCGCGCTCTACGTGAGCGAATCCCCGCAGCTGCCCGAGGAGGCCGAGACCGCTCTCGATGCGATCACCGATCCGGAGACCGTGGTCGACCTGGTGGCGGCTCACCTGGCCATCGCCCCCGACCGCAAGCAGGAGCTGCTGAAGGGCGAGGACGTCGAGAAGAGGCTGCTGCTGCTGCTCGAGATACTCATTCAGGAGAACGAGTTCCTGGCCATAGAGCAGGACATCTCAGACCGTGTGCACGACAACCTCGAGCGCCATCAGCGCAAAGCCTTCCTGCGGGAGCGTCTGCGCGTCCTGCGCGACGAGCTCGGCGAGGAGGCCGACGAGGACGGCGACCAGGGCCAGTATGTCAAGCTGCTCGCCCAGAAGAAGCTGCCCGAGTCGGCTGCGGCGGCCCTGACCAAAGAGGTGAAGCGTCTGGCCGACCTGCCGCCGTACTCCGCCGAGGTCGCGGTGCTCAAGACCTACCTCGACCACGCTCTGGCGCTGCCCTGGGGGGAGCTGTCCGGGGCCGAGTTGCCCGACGTGGCCGCAGTGGCGAAGGTGCTCGACGAGACCCACTACGGCCTCGAGGACGTCAAGGACCGCATCCTCGAGTACATGGCGGTCGCGCGCCTGCGTCAGGGGACGCCTCCCAACACCACCCTCTGTCTGGTCGGTCCTCCGGGAGTCGGCAAGACCTCCGTGGCCCTGGCCATAGCGAAAGGGCTCGACCGGCCGTTGCAGCGCATCAGCCTGGGCGGGGTGCGCGACGAAGCCGAGATACGGGGACACCGCAAGACCTACGTGGGGGCGATGCCCGGGCGGATAATCGACGCCCTCAAGAGGGCGGGCGTGGACGACCCGGTGATCCTGCTCGACGAGCTCGACAAGATCGAGGTCGACTGGCGGGGGGATCCGGCGGCGGCCCTTATGGAAGTGCTCGACCCCGTGCAGAACCAGACCTTCCGCGACACCTACCTGGAGCTGGACTACGATCTGTCGAAGGTCCTGTTCGTGGCGACGGCCAACTACGAGGAAGACATCCCGGAGACGCTCCACGACCGGCTCGAGGTCATCCGCCTGCCCGGCTACACCGAGCGCGAGAAGGAGGAGATCGCCCGGCGACACCTGGTGCCGCGGCTGGCCGAGGAGAACGGTCTGGCCGAGCTGGGCGACGTCTTCCCCAGTGCTGCGCTGAAGGCTTTGATCCGCTACTACACGCGCGAGGCGGGCGTCCGCGACCTCGCGCGCAACCTGGGCAAGATCTACCGGAAGCTCGCCCGGCTGAAGGTCGAGGGCAAACCGCTCCCCCGGCGGGTGAGCGTGGCGGGCTTGGAGCGCTGGCTGGGCGCTCCCCCGTTCCTGAAGGCGCGCATCGAGGACCGGCCTCTGGTCGGGGTCAGCACAGGTTTGGCCTACACGGGCGCCGGAGGTGACATCCTCCGCATCGAGACGGTTGTCGCTCCGGGCAAAGGAGACTTCCACATCACGGGACAATTGGGCGAGGTCATGCAGGAGAGCGTGACCGCCGCGTGGGGCTATCTGAAGACCGCCATCGCCCGCGACGACCGGCTGGGCCTGCTGTGGGACGTCAGCCCGGGCAGGGCGTACCTGCTCGAGCACTACAGTCCATCGGAACCTCCGCCCATGGAGGGTCCGGGGGAACCCGGCATGGTGATCGAAGGCACGGCGGTCGGGACGCTCCCCATGAGGGACGAGGCTGAGCCGCCGGGTCCGACGGACCACGAGCTCTTGTCGGCGGTCGAGGTGCGTATCCACCTTCCCGAGGGCGCCGTGCCCAAAGAGGGCCCCTCCGCCGGGGTCGCCGTGGCCGTTTCAGTCTTGTCCGCGCTCCTGCAGCTGCCGTTGCTTCCCCGGGTGGCGTTGTCGGGCGAGATCACCCTCACCGGCCAGATCTTGGCCGTCGGGGGGCTCAAGGAGAAGCTGCTGGCCGCGTTGCGCGAAGGGGTGACCACCGTGGTGCTGCCCGAGGACGTGAAGCCGCAGATACGCGAGCTTCCCCGGGAGTTGACCCGGGATCTGGAGATCGTATACGTGACTGAGTTCCCCGAGGTGCTGGCGCATGTCTTCGCACCGGCCCCCGCCGACGTCGAAGCGGCGTGAGAGAGGAGTCCGCGTGGCCGATGTGAGCATGGCCGCCCGCTACGCGCCCCACGAGGTCGAGGAGCGGCTGATGAAGGCGTGGCTGGACGGTTCCGCCTTCCACGCAGAGGTGCAGCCGGGGAGGCGGGTCTACTCCATCGCGATCCCGCCGCCCAACGTCACCGGGTCGCTGCACATGGGGCACGCCCTCAACGGCACGATCCAGGACGCGCTCATCCGCTATCAGCGCATGCGGGGCGCGAACACGATGTGGCTCGTGGGCACCGACCACGCGGGCATCGCGACTCAGAACAAGGTCGAGGGGCAGTTGGCGGGCGAAGGCCTGCGCAAGGAGGATCTGGGCCGCTCCGCCTTCGAACAGCGGGTGTGGGCCTGGAAGGAGGCATACGGGTCGACCATCATCCACCAGCTGAAGAAGCTCGGGTGTGCCTGCGACTACGAGCGCGAGCGCTTCACGATGGATCCGCTCTACCAGGAGGCGGTAGCCCGGGTCTTCGTCGACCTCTACGAGAAGGGCGATATCTACCGGGATGTCTACCTGGTCAACTGGTGCCCCCGGTGCGGCTCCGCCATCTCCGATCTCGAGGTGGAGCACGTCGACCGGACCGACAAGCTCTATTACGTCACCTATCCGGTCGTGGGGCGGGAGACGGGCTTGACCGTGGCCACCACGCGCCCTGAGACAATCCTGGCCGACACGGCTGTCGCCGTGAACCCGGGGGACCCCCGCTACGCCCAGCTTGTGGGCGGCCGGGCGGTCGTTCCCCTCACGGGGCGCGAGGTGCCCATCATCGCCGACGAGCACGTCGACCCCGAGTTCGGGACGGGCGCCCTCAAGATCACGCCCGGGCATGACCCCAACGACTGGGAGATCGGCCAACGGCACAAGCTGCCCGCCCTTTCGGTCATCGATCCCGACGGGCGGATGAGCGCCGAGGCTGGGGAGTTCGCGGGCCTGCCGGCTGAGGAGGCGCGCGAGGCGTTGGTGGCGCGGTTGAAGGAGGCCGGCCTGTTCCTGCGGGCCGACGAGTACCGGCACTCGGTGGGCACCTGCTACCGCTGCGGTACGGTGATCGAGCCCCTTCTTTCGCTTCAGTGGTTCATGGACATGAAGCGGCTCGCCGCTCCCGCGATCGAGTGCGTCGAGGACGGCCGGGTGCGGTTCGTGCCCGAGCGGTGGGGCGGAGTCTACCTGGATTGGATGCGCGGCCTGCGGCCCTGGTGCGTCAGCCGTCAGCTCTGGTGGGGACACCGGCTGCCGGTGTGGTACTGCGACGACTGCGAGAAGGTGGTGGTGGCCCTCGAGGCACCGCAGTCGTGTCCCGAGTGCGGGGGTGCGGTCAGGCAGGACGAGGACGTGCTCGACACCTGGTTCAGCTCGGCCTTGTGGCCGTTCGCGACCCTGGGCTGGCCTCGGGAGACGCCGGAGCTCGAGTACTTCTACCCCACGGCCGTGCTCTCCACCGCCCGCGACATCATCTTCCTGTGGGTGGCGCGGATGGTGATGATGGGCCTGGAGTACAGGGGCGACGTGCCCTTCCGTGACGTCATCGTGCACCCCACCATCCTGGCGGCCGACGGGCGGCGCATGAGCAAGAGCCTCGGCACGGGCGTCGATCCTCTCGAGCTGATCGAGGCGTATGGCGCTGATGCCACCCGCTTCGGTCTGATGTACATGAGCTCGGTGCAGGACGTCCGTTTCAGCGCCGAGCGCATCGAGATGGGTCGCAACTTCGCCAACAAGGTGTGGAACGCCTCGCGCCTGGTGCTGCAGGGAGCGCACCCCGGGGCCCGCGCCGAGGTCGACCTGGCCGGGCCGGCCGACCGGTGGATCTTCTCGCGCTTCACCGCGGTCTGCGGCGAGCTCGCCGCGCTCTACGAGGGATACGACTTCGCCGAAGCGGCTCGCACGCTCTACCGGTTCGTCTGGAACGAGATCTGCGACTGGTACCTCGAGGTCACAAAGCCCCGGCTCTACAGCGATGACGAAGCCGAACGCCTGCGGGTCAGCGGCACGCTATTGGTCCTTTTCGAAGGTGTCATGGGGCTACTTCACCCGATCATGCCCTTCGTGAGCGAGGAGATCCATCACCACCTTCGGAGCCTCGGCGGAGCGGTCGAAGGCGAGGGCGACCTGTTGAACAGCCGGTTCCCCGAGGGCGACCCCGCATGGACCGATCCGCAGGCCGAAGCGGCGATGGAAGCGTTCATGGCCATCGTCGGCGGACTCCGCTCCGCCCGCGACGAGCTCGAGTTGCCCCGCGACGTCAAGGGGACGGTGTGGCTCGTAGCGCCCGAGCCGGCGCGGGCCGCCGCTCTGACCGGGGAATCTCGGGCGGTGGCTCTGCTGGCGGGCTGCGAGGTGGCCGGAGTGGTGGCCGATCGAGACGAGGCGCCGCCGGGACGGTTCGCGACCATCGAGGGCCCGGGTGTCACGGCGCTCCTCGACCTCGCGGGCGTGGTCGACGTCGAGAAGGAGCGCGCGCGGCTGCTCGCCAAGGCGGAGAAGGCTCGGGCCGAGGTCGCGCGGGCGGAGGCCAAGCTTTCCAAGGAGAGCTTCGTGGCGAAGGCGCCGGTGGAAGTCGTCGAGCAGGAGCGCGAGCGTTTGCTCGGGGCCCAGGCCGTCCTCGCCGACGTGGCCCGCCTGTACCGGGAGCGGCTGGGAGAGGATCTGGCGTGAGGCGCAACAACGGAGACGGCAACGTCGCCATCCCCACCCTGGAGGAGGCGCGGGCATATATCAGCAGCCTGGAGATGCTGGGCATGCGTCTGGGACTCGATCGGGTGCGCGCGCTCGCCGCGGCCCTGGGCGATCCTCAGCTCGCCTATCGCACGGTGCACGTGGTGGGCACCAACGGCAAGTCGTCGACCACCCGGTTCATCTCCAGCATCCTGAAAGAGCACGGCTTGAAGGTGGGAACCTACGTGTCCCCACACCTGGTCAGCCTGGCCGAGCGGCAGATGATCGACGGCGTGCCCACCAGCGACGAGGAGTTCTACGGGCTCGTCGCCCGCATCATGCCGGTGGTGACCGCCGTGGAGGCTTCCCTGCCGCAGGGCGAGACCCTGACCCAGTTCGAGGTGCTGACCGCGGTCGCCTTCCTGCACTTCAAGGAGCAAGGTTGCGACGTGGCCGTGATGGAGGCGGGCCTTGGCGGTCGCTGGGACGCCACGAGCATCATCCAGTCCGAGGTACAGGTGGTCACCACCATCGGTCTCGAGCACACCGAGCTCCTGGGAGAGACCACCCTTGCCATCCTCGAGGAGAAGGCGGCCGTCATCCCTGCGGGGGGGAAGGTCATGGCGGGAACGCTGGACGAGCCTGTCATGGCCCGGCTCAAGGCGATCTGCGACGAACGCGGAGCAGTGATGCGCGTGCTGGGCGAAGACGTCTCGTTGCTCGCCGACCTGGGCCAGGAGGGTTTCGACATCTTCGGCGTCGAGGACTACTACTCCACCCTGCATCTGTCGGTCCTCGGCACCTACCAGCGGAGCAATGCGGCCGTCGCCGTGGGGGCCGCCGAGCTGTTCCTCGCGCGGGCCCTGGACCCCGAGGCTCTGCGCAGGGGCCTCCTCTCGACGCAGGTCCCCGGCCGCCTCGAGGTCATCAGCACACACCCCCTGTGCATACTGGATGGGGCCCACAACCCGTCGGGCATGGCTGAGATGGTCCGGTCCCTCGACCGGATCCTCGATCGCCGCCGCCTCATCGGGGTGGTGTCCATCCTGCGGGACAAGGGGGCGGAGGAGATGCTCCGTGACCTGGCTCCGCGCTGCGACATCCTGCTGGTCACGCAGAACAGCAATCCCCGGTCACAGAGCGCCGAAGCGCTCGCTGCGCTTGTCCAAGCGCTGGAGAACGCGCCTGAGGTGTTCATCGATCCCGACCCTCGGTCGGCGCTCATGAGCGCTTACAGGCTGGCCACGTCCAACCAGGTGGTGCTGGTGACCGGTTCCCTGTACCTCATAGCGGATCTCAAGCGGGCGCTGGGAAGGGATTGACCGGGAGATGAGCTCGGGCGAGGGGCGAGAGGCTCGGGCCGTGCTGCTGTTCATGGTCATCGTACTGATGATTATCGTCGTGGTATTCTTTGCCGTCGGGTACATGGTCGGTAGAGCGATCATCTAGGGGGGTTTGTGGAGAACGCCTTCCAGACTGTCCAGGACATCATCGACTGGAACGGTTGGGCACTGGTCTGGTACCTGATCATCTTCGCCGTCGCGGTCCTGTGGGTGGCGCTGGTGTTCTGGACGCTCAAAGATGCCCGCAAGCGCATCGAGGACGCGTTGATCATCGCTGTGGCGGTCGCGACCTCGCTCGTCTTCCCCTTCATCGGCACCCTGGTCTACGCGATCCTGCGCCCTCCCGAGTACCTCGCCGACGTGCGCGAGCGTGAGCTCGAGATGCGGGCGATGGAGGCCGAGTTGCGGATAGCTCGATCGTGCCCCAACTGCAAGGAGCCCGTGCGGGAGGACTACCTCGTCTGCCCCAAGTGCCGCAAGAGCCTGCGGACGGCCTGCCCGTCGTGCGGCAAAGCGGTGGAGTTCTCGTGGAGGACCTGTCCGTACTGCGCCGCCGACATCCTTCCCTCGCGGGCTTCGGGCTACCCGGTGGGCGAGGCCACCGAGCTCATGGGTGGGCACGCGTAGGCCGGTCGCAGCAAGGACGTACTAGTCACTCGACGGCGGCTCCGGCCGCCGCGATCATGTAAGGAGGGTCGGATGGAGCGGACACTGGTGCTGGTCAAACCGAACGGCGTGGAGCGGGGCCTTGTCGGCGAGGTCGTCGGCCGGTTCGAGCGGCGCGGGCTGCGCCTGCGGGGCATGAAGATGCTGGTGGTCGATCGCGCGCTGGCCGAGCGTCATTACGAGGAGCACGTCGGCAAGGGGTTCTTCGCGGACCTGGTCTCCTTCATAACCTCGGGGCCCATCGTCGCCATGGTGGTGGAGGGCCCCTCTGCCGTCAAAGTCGTGCGGGACATGATGGGTGCGACCGATCCCGTCGACGCTATGCCGGGCACGATCCGTGGGGACTTCGCGCTGGACATCGGCGAGAACGTCGTTCATGGCTCCGACGGGGTCGAGAGCGCGAAGCGCGAGATATCGCTCTACTTCGCTCCCGGCGAGTTGGTGTCCGCCTGATCCGGACGCGCGAGGACGCGAGGGCCGCCGCGACAAGGCGGCCTCTAAGGTCGTGCCGATGACGCCGCGCCGCTTTCCGTCCGACTTCGAGTTGTTGCTCGCGTCGCAGTCCCCGCGGCGGCGAGAGCTTCTCTCGGCCCTCGGCATTCCCCACAGGGTGGTCGGTTCCGCGGCCGAAGAGGCGACCGTGGGCCGCGAGCCGGCCCGCATGGCCGAGGCGAACGCCCTCGCGAAGGCGCGTGAGGCTCTGGTGTCTCATCCGCCCTCGGCCTCGCCCTTCGTGCTGGGGACCGACACAGTGGTGGTCGTCGCCGGTGAGGTCTTGGGAAAGCCTGGGGACGTCGCCGACGCTCGGCGTATGCTCAAGCTTCTGTCGGGGCGGTCGCATGAGGTGATCTCCGGGGTCGCGCTTCTTCGGGGTCTCGAGCGGTCCGCGGTCGGTAGCGCCACCACCCGAGTGACGTTCCGGTCGCTCGAGGAGGCCGACCTTGACGCCTACCTCGCCGCCGGGGAATGGGAGGGCAAGGCGGGCGCCTACGCCATCCAAGGCATCGCCTCGCTGTTCGTCGAGGGCATCGAGGGTGAGTACGCCAACGTGGTGGGTCTGCCCGTCGGACTGCTCGCGCGTCTCTTCCGTGAACTGGGCTTCGACCTCCTGCGCGCGTGCTGGTTGTAGCGGGTCGCGGCGGCCGCGTGGTGTTTTGAGGCGCAGCAGGTATAATCCCCCGGTCGTGAAGGCGACCGATCAGCTTGCGACGACGAGCGGGCGGGAGGTGCGGCGATCGGTTTTCTCAGCTTCATAACCGGCTTTGGCGGCCGCGACATGGCCGTCGATCTCGGTACAGCGAACACGTTGGTCTATGTCAGGGGCCGCGGCATCCTGCTCTCGGAGCCGTCCGTGGTGGCGATCGACTCGCGATCGGGCGAGGTCCACGCGGTCGGTGCCGAGGCGAAGCGCATGCTGGGGCGTACCCCCGGTACCATCACGGCGATCCGTCCTCTCAAGGACGGCGTCATCGCCGATTTCGACGTGACCGAGCAGATGCTCCGCCACTTCATCCAGAAGGTGCACCAGAACCGCTGGGCTCACCCCCGGGTCGTGGTGTGCGTGCCCTCGGGGGTCACCGGGGTCGAGCGGAGGGCGGTCGAGGAGGCAACCATCACCGCCGGAGCCCGGGCGGCCTACCTCATCGAGGAGCCGATGGCCGCCGCGATCGGCGCCGGATTGCCGGTGAGCGAGCCGACGGGCAGCATGATCGTGGACATCGGCGGGGGCACCAGCGAGGTGGCCGTCATCTCGCTGGGGGGCATCGTCACCGCCCAATCGATACGCATCGGGGGGGACGAGCTCGACGAGGCGATCATCGCCTACGTCAAGAAGGAGTACAAGCTCATGATCGGCAGCCAGACAGCCGAGGAGCTCAAGCTCGAGATCGGCTCCGCCTATCCTCTCGAGGAAGAGGAGCAGGCCGAGATCCGCGGGCGCGACCTCGTGACCGGCCTGCCGAAGACACTCGTGATCTCGTCCGAAGAGGTCCGCGACGCCATCGCCGAGCCGGTGGCCGCGATCGTCGACGCGATAAAGGCCACCCTGGACAAGACGCCTCCGGAACAG
>JAJZQZ010000144.1 GCA_021802965.1 Actinomycetes bacterium | reverse complement strand
TACCCGCGGTGGTCAGCAGCACCGACGGGTCCCGGTACGGTACCAAAGAGGCGCTCGGTTGCAGCAGGTGGCCTTGCTCGACAAAGTAGTCGAGGAACAGCTTGCGGAGCTCATGGGTCTTCACGCAGGGGACCTCTCGTGCACTCGGACGTGGACGGCGGAAGGGGCTGGGGCCACAGGCTCAGTCACCGGAAGAGTCGGTCGGCAGGCTCCCCTGCTCGACCATGTGCTGCCTCATGACCTCGATCGACTTGCGAATGAGGCGCGAGACGTGCATCTGAGAGATGCCCACCCGCGCGGCGATCTGAGTCTGCGTCATGCCCTCGAAGAAACGCAGATGCAGGATGAGCCGCTCACGATCGTCGAGAAGGTCCATCGCCGGCGCGAGGAACCGCCTTTGCTCGACGAGTTCGTACTCACCCTCATCGGTGCCGAGGTAGTCGAGCAGCTCGAGGGCGTCCTCGTCCTCGGAGGTGCCGCTCGAATAGATCGACAGGGAGTTGTAGGCGCGGCCGCTCTCGAACGCCTCGAGCACCTCTTCCTCGGTCGCCTCACACTCTTCGGCGAGCTCGGCGATCGTCGGCGACCGGTTGAGTTCGACCGTCAGCTGCTCGATGACCTTGTTGAGGCGGATGTTGAGGTCCTGCAGGGCCCGCGGCACCTTGACCGCCCACCCCTTGTCTCGGAAGTAGCGCTTGATCTCGCCGAGGATGGTCGGGGTGGCGTAGGTGGAGAGCTCGACTCCCCGACTGGTATCGAAACGGTCTATGGCTTTGATCAGACCGATCGAACCCACCTGCACCAGGTCCTCCACCGCCTGACCTCGCGACGAGAAGCGTCGGGCGAGACTGCGGACGAGAGGCAGGTAGCGGGTGATGAGCTCCTCCCGCGCCGCCTGGTCGGCCTCGTCGTGGACCCGCCGCAGCAGCTCCTTCTCGGCCACTTGGGAAAGGCGTTCCCCGTATACGCTCGCATGACCTCCTTGCGAAGGTTCTGACGCCATCTCCGGCCCTCACACACCCAGTCGTTTGGAGATGTCTACACCAAAGGCATCGTCGTCAAGAGGCGTCACTGAGAACCGGTCGACCAGGGAACGCAGAAGAAGGCAGACGTCGATGCACCGTTCTTCAGCGCCGGACGGCACCTTGCCGTCGATGAGGGTGCTGCGCAGCGTGGCGTTGTGCAGGGGCTGCAGGCGGATGTCGACGGAGGTGTCGGAGACAGTCACGATCATTTGGAGCGGCCCCCGAGCAGGCACGTCCTCGGCCAGGATGTTGTCCACGGCCAGCTGCAGGTCGTCCAGCGCGTCGAACGAGATGTCGCGACGCGACGCCACCCCGCCGAGAACCATGTGGACGAGCGACAAGGGTTCAGCTTCTCGGGTGACCTCGAGGCTCACGGTGTCGGTCACCGCCACCTCCTCAGATGTTGGAGGCACACACGGTCAGGTCTGACCGTCGAGACGCTGCTGGATCTCTTCTTCTTTCGCCTGCGCGGCGACGCGCCCCGATTTGACGGCCTCGATCGCCCGTGACCGGATCTCGTCCCAGTAGCGGTTGGCCTCGGCGGGTACCTCCGTGGCTGCTTCGACGAAGGTCTTGCCCGTCTCGGTGGATATCTTGTAGGCCAAAGCCGTCGCCCCGCCCACGACGAGCCCCGTCGTCAAGACGAGGAACGTGCCGAACTTGCCCATCACTGCTCCTTCCGTTTGCCGGAGAGGAAGGAAGAGAGACCCTCTCCCACACCGGCGGAGAATCCGGCCACCTTCTTCACCGGAGAGCTGATAGCGCTTTGAAGAACGCTCGTAGTGGTTCCGATGGTGCCTGCGACCGTCACGACCGAACCGGTCAGATCGTCGATCTTGCCAAGCTCGGAGTTCACCTCGTCGACGGTGGTCTGGAGACGGTTGAGGATGGGGACGAATTCGCCGTTGACGTCATGGACCATCCCCGTCAGTTCGCGCAACATGTTCGCCAGGCGCACGAAGGCATAGGTGAGGCCTGCTCCGAACGCCAGGAAGAAGACTCCGATGGCGATCTTCATGAAGGTGTCCCCATCCCACTGCATGTCGCTCTCCTTGCCCTACGTTGAGCTGCACGTCGGTGCGTCTCGGCGTCGGACGGCACAAGTTTTACTATACCACAGGCCCCTTGGCCCCCTTCGCGGCGGAGACTATGGTGCCCCCCGCGAGTACCGTTCCATCGGCATCGAACAGCACGGCGGTCTGGCCGGGCGCCACGCCTTCGACCGTCTCTCTCATGTGCAGCACGAGCCCTCCATCCCGGGTCTCCACGGCCGTCTCGACCGCCCGACCGGAGGAACGCAGCTGGACCCGCCCTTCGGAAGGCATCCTGTCCGTATGTACCACCACGTCCCGTACTCGAACCGTATCGACGGCGAGGTCTCCGCGCCGTCCCACCGTCACGACGCCACCTCGAGGATCGATGGCGGTGACGTAAAGAGGTTCGGTATCCGAGATGCCGAGGCCCTTGCGTTGTCCCACGGTGAAGTTGTAGGTGCCTGGGTGCCGACCCAGTGTGCGCCCGGCAGCGTCTACCACTGCTCCAGCCCGTACGCCGAGACGCTCGCGCAGGAAGCGGCCGTGGTCCCCATCGGGGATGAAGCAGATGTCTTGACTCTCCTCGGCGTCGTGGGATTCCAGGCCTGCCTTGGCGGCAAGTCGCCGAACGGTCTCCTTGTCCATCTCGGCAAGGGGGAACCGGGCCCGCCGCAGCAGGCTCGGCGGAACTGCAGCCAGGACGTACGCTTGGTCCTTCGAGGGATCATCGCCACGCCTCAACCGGGGAGGATATCCCTGCATCGAGGCATAGTGGCCTGTTGCGATCCACCCGAGGCCCAATCGGTCGGCCAGCCGAGCCAATTCGGCGAACCGCAGGCGTCCGTTGCAGCGCACGCAGGGGTTGGGGGTTCGCCCCTCTCCATACTCCCCGACGAAATACTCGACGACCTCCCGGTAGAAGGGGTGCGAGAGATCGATTGTCAGGTGGGGGATGCCGAGGCGATGAGCCACTCTCCGCGCGGTCAGAATACTCTCGGGAGAGCAGCAGCCGCCCCCCACTCCGCACACCGGGTCGCTCCAGAAGCGAAAGGTCACGCCCACCACCTGACGTCCTTCCCTGACAAGGGACAGAGCGGCCACAGAGCTGTCCACTCCCCCGCTCATGGCGACCAGCACTCCTTCGGCGTCCCCTGGGTCGGAGGCGCGACGAAGGGGCGCGACGCCCCCTGCCACCTGCTCGAGCGCCCCGTGCAATGCGTCCGCGGCCAGGTTGGAGCAGGCACGCTTCTCGGCGGAGAGTCCCAGAGAGCGGGCCAATTCGTCCTCGCCCAGGCCCGCGGCCGCGAGGAGGGGCCTTCCCACTATCCGCGAGATCACTTCTGATCCCCCCGCGATCGTGGCCGGGCACCCGTAGGCCTCGAAGGCCGCCTCGGCGATGGTGCCGTCGGCGACGAGGACATCGATGCGCACTTGATCGCCGCACTCGGGGCTGCCCGTCGTCCCCGTGCCGTGAGGCGCCGCCAGACGGCCGGGGCGCCGCGGGTGAGTGACGTGTTCGATGATCCGGGCGCCATAATGGGCGAGCGTCGCGGGCTGTACGTGCGGCAGCGACGGGTCGTGCAGGAGATCGCTCATGACGATATCGGGGGTCCTTCCAAGGCAAAAGGCCGACCCTCGGGCCGGCCCTCCTGAAACGGCAGTGCCCGCGGGAATGTCAACCCTGACGGATGTTCACCACTTTTTGGTTCAGCGTGCCCTCGTCGACGTAGCCTCCCAGAACCGACCGTATGACCCCTTGGGTGTCGATAAAGGCCACCTGGGGCGGGTAGTTGACCATGAGCGAGGTCCCCAGCGATCCATAGGAGCCCGGATCTTTGTAGTCGTAGAGCAGGAACGTGACGTCGGAGTACTTGGGCTGGAGGTTCTGCAGCGCCTTCAGGACCGCTGAATCGTCCGGGCCGCCGGAGACATAGAACAAGATCGCCAAAGGCCGATGCTGAGCCAGCGCCTCGGTCACGTCGCTGGGAGTCAGTTCGTTAGTCTTGAGGGCGGTACCCTCGAGTCCGTGGAATGCCGCCGTCGGGACCGTGGTGGCCGTCGGCTTCTTGGCGACGGGCGCTCCGGTGGTAGATGGAGACGGGGATCCGCCGCCACCCCCACCGCATCCCGCCGCGGCGACCGCCAAGGCAACAGCTACAGCGGCCACAGCCGCGCACATCGTCCAACTACGGTTCCAACCCACACGTCTCTTCATCACGCGCCCTCCACACACGAAAAATGCTCCACCTTGCCGTGTCTGCCAGACTCTTGAACCTGCGTAAGCAGGTGGGTGGCAGCCTCTCGAAGGCTCGGCCGACTGAGAGAGCTGACCTCCCGAGAGAAATGTGTTGGCTCAAGATTGAGACAGATCACAAACAAGGTCGAGCATCTCAACGTTAGCACAACACCTTACCTTCGACAACGAAACGCCGCTCCCTTCGAAGCGGTCCGGCGGTTCCTCACACCACTCGCAGATGCAGCTCCTTCAGCTGCTCGTCCGCCACGTTCGACGGAGCGTCGGTGAGCGGGCACGAGCCGCTCGCGGTCTTCGGGAATGCGATCACATCCCGGATCGAAGATTCCCCGGCCATCAGCATGACCGTCCGATCCAATCCCAGGGCCATGCCCCCATGCGGGGGCACTCCGTAGTCCATCGCTTCGACCAGGAAGCCGAACTTGGCCCGGATATCGTCCTCGGAAAGCCCGAGGGCCTGGAAGACCGCCTCCTGCAGCTCAGGATCGGCGATACGGATGGACCCGCTGCCCAATTCGACCCCGTTCAGCACAAGGTCGTACGCGTACGTGCCCAGCTCCGTGGGCTTCTGAGCGAGATCAGCGGGGCTCGAGACCCGCGGCTTCGTGAAGGGGTGATGCTGTGCCTTGAGTCGGCGTTCCCGCTCGTCGTATTCGAACATGGGCGGGTCGACGATCCAGACGAACTCCCATCCTTCGCGCCGTACGTCCATGCGCTCCGCGAGGTGAAGGCGTAACGCTCCAAGAGAGGCAGCCACGATCGAGACGCGATCGGCCACGAACACCAGCAGGTCGCCCGGCACGCCTCCCATCCGCTCCACGACGGCGGCTTGGACGTCGTCGCCCAGGAACTTGCTGATCGGAGAACGGACACCCTCAGACTCGATCCAGATGGGCGCCACCCCTTTGGCGCCGAACACCGCCGCTTCCTTGGCTAGATCGTCAAGATCCTTGCGTGAGAAGTGGCCGGCTCCCTCGACGCGCAGCCCGCGCACCGCTCCCCCCTGAGCCACGGCCTCGGCGAACACCTTGAAGCCCGACGACGCGACCAGGTCGGACACGTCGACGATCTCCATCCCGAAGCGCAGGTCGGGCTTGTCGCTGCCGTACCGCTGCATGGCTTCGTCGAAGGTCATGCGTGGGAAGGGGCGGGGCAGATCCACATCGAGCGTCTCGTGGAAGATGTGGACCATCATGCCCTCTACAAGGTCCTCGATGTCCTCTTCTTCGACGAAGCTCATCTCCATGTCGATCTGTGTGTGCTCGGGCTGCCGGTCGGCCCTCAGGTCCTCGTCGCGGAAGGCTCGGGCGATCTGGTAGTACCGTTCGAACCCGGACATCATGAGTAGCTGCTTGAAGAGCTGCGGCGACTGGGGCAGGGCATAGAAGTCCCCCGGCCTCAGGCGGCTGGGAACGAGGAAGTCGCGGGCGCCCTCCGGAGTGCTCTTGGTGAGGATGGGCGTCTCGGCTTCGATGAACTCGCGCTCGCTCAGATAGCCGCGTACTGCCCGCGTCACCCGGTCGCGCAGCATCAGGTTGTGCTGCATCTTCGCCCGGCGCAGGTCGATGTAGCGGTAGCGCAGGCGCAGGGTCTCGTCGACGTCGAGCCGATCCTCCGGGAAGAAGGGCGGCGTTTTGGCCTTTGCCAGCACCTCGAGATGGTCGACCGGAAGCTCCACCGTGCCGGTGGGGATGTTCGGATTGATCTGGTCTTCGTCCCGGGCCCGCACGACGCCTTCGGCGGTGATCACATACTCGCCCCGCAGACTGTGGGCAGCCTCGTGGGCGGCAGGCTCCCGATCGGGGTCGAAGACGAGCTGGAGCACGCCGGTGCGGTCCCGGACGTCGATGAACACCAAGCCGCCGTGGTCCCGGCGCCTGTGCACCCATCCCGCCACCTTGACCCGCTGTCCGACCATGGCTCCAGTCACATCCCCGCACCATTCGGTCCTATAGGTCATCGCTCATCCTCTCCGGCTTCAACGATCCGCTCCAGAACCTCGATACGGGGGACCTGCTGCTCCTCCCCGGTAGACATGCGCTTGAGTGTGACGCCGGCGTCCGCGCGCTCCTGCTCGCCCAATATGGCCGCGAAGGGCGCGCCGCTGCGAGAAGCCTGCTTCATCTGCCCCTTGACGCTCCGCCCCATGTGGTCGAGCTCGACCGCCAGCCCGGCGGTGCGCAGCTCGTGGGCAAGCGCGAAGACCTCCGACCGAGAGGTCTCGTCAAGGGCCACGAGGTAGACCGAGGGCGGCTGAGCCGAAGGCAGATCGCTGCGTGAACGCTCGAGGGCGAGGAGGATGCGTTCCACTCCGGTGCCGAAGCCCACCCCGGGCGTGGGCGGCCCGCCGATGGTCTCGACCAGGTCGTCGTAGCGGCCGCCGCCGCCCACCCCTGACTGCGCACCGAGCACCGCCGACTGGAATTCGAACGTCGTGCGCGTGTAGTAGTCCATGCCTCTGACGAGCCGATGATCTTCGACGAAGGGGATATCCTGCATCACGAGATGTCGGCGAACCACGTCGTGGTGCTCGGCGCAGGCCGGGCAGAGGGAACCGGTAAGGCGGGGAGCACCCTCGAGCACCAGCCGGCACCCCCGCACCTTGCAGTCGAACGTGCGCATTGGGTTGATGCGGGCGCGCTCCCAACATTCGGGGCAGAGCTCGACCGCGTGCTCCTCGAGGAACGCGCGCAGCGAGGCCACGTAGCCGGGACGGCATTCACGGCAGCCCATGCTGTTGATGCGGAGCTCGACCTGGGCCAGACCGATCTCCCGGTACAGGGCGGCGAGCACGCCGATGACCTCGGCGTCGATGAGAGGCGATTCAGAGCCGAAGGCCTCGATGCCCAGCTGGTAGTGCTGCCGGTAGCGTCCCGATTGGGGGCTCTCATACCGGAACATCGGCCAGTGGTACCAGAGTTTCACAGGTTGGGGCCGTGTGTGCATCCCGTGCTCCACGTACGCGCGGGCGGCGGGAGCGGTTCCTTCCGGCCGCAGGGTCATGCTGCGGCCTCCCAAGTCCTCGAAGGTGTACATCTCCTTGCGGACGATGTCCGTGGACTCCCCCACTCCCCGCGAGAAGAGCCTCGTCTCCTCGAACATGGGCGTGTCGAGGCGACCGTACCCGTAGCGCCTGAAGACCTCGGAAGCGACGCCGATCACCCAGCGCCTGACCGCCTGGTCGGCGGGAAGTATGTCGTAGGTGCCCTTGGGGGCGGTTATGCGTTCACCCACGCCCTGTCATCCCCCCGAGAAAGGGGTTGAGCTGCAATTCGGCGCCCAGTGTCGTCGCCTGCATGTGCCCCGGCAAGACGACGGTCGACGCCGGGAACCTATCGGCCAGCTTCTGGACCGAGCTCAGCAGTGTCCCGAAGTCGCCGCCGGGGAAATCGGTGCGCCCCACCGACCGGTAGAAGAGCAGGTCGCCGCAGAACAAGTGCCCCTCGGCGTGATATGTCACGTCG
This sequence comes from Actinomycetes bacterium, assembly GCA_021802965.1. Lineage (GTDB taxonomy): Bacteria > Actinomycetota > Thermoleophilia > RBG-16-64-13 > RBG-16-64-13 > JAJZQZ01. The sequence goes on along the minus strand of JAJZQZ010000144.1, from coordinate 1,289 downwards.
CCCGGCGAATGACCGGGGGTGGTGATGACATCGACGTGTATCTCGCCGACGTCCACGCTGTCCCCGTCGGCGAGGATCAGGTCGGGTTCGGCGCCGGACAGGTTCTGGAAGCCCGGAATGGCCATCATCGACTCAGGCCGGCGCACGAGGGGCGCCGTCTCGGCGGCGCACCCGATCACGGCCCCGGTCAGCCTCGCCAGATCGGCGGCGCCGGCAAGGTGGTCGACGTGGCCGTGAGTCAGCAAGATATGGCTGATCGTCAGGGACCGCTCTTCGGCGGTCTTGACCAAGCGATCGGCCTCACCCCCGGGGTCTATGGCGAATGCGCGCCCTTGCTCGTCACTCACCAGATAGCAGTTGGCCTGCAGGGGGCCGACAGGGACGCACAAGATCTTCATGGGCAGGATGAACCTCTCCGTGGGGCGCCGGCAAAGAGCACTCATTGTAGCTCATAGGCGGAGCCGCTTCTGAGCCGGGTTTGCCGATCCTTCGCGCGCCACCCGCTCCCAGTCCGTGCGGCGCCGGCCGCCTTCGTGGCTATTGGGGTGTGACCCGGTAGGCGTCGTAGACGGTGTCGATGCGCCGGATGCGCTGCAGGACCGTCTCCAGGTAGTCGACCCCGGGGACCTCGAACACGAAGCGGTCGCGGACCGTGTTGTCGTCGGTCGTGAGGATGTGGGCCGCGATGATGTTCACTCCGCACTCGCTCAAGGTACGCGAGATGTCTTCGAGCAGCCGGCTGCGGTCGTAGGCCTCGATCTGGATCTCTACCCGGAATGGCGCCCGGGCCTCGGTGCTCCAGGCCACGGGGGTAAAACGCTCGGGGTTCTTCTCGAGCGCCCGCACATTCGGGCAGTCGCGGCGGTGGATCGTTATGCCCTTGCCGAGGGAGATGTATCCCACGACATCGTCGCCGGGCACCGGCCGGCAGCACTGCGGGATACGGATAGCCACGTCTTCGATGCCCTCGACCACGATGCCCAGGTCGTCGGACGAAGGTTGGCGAGAGGTGCGGGGTGGGGTCGCCGGCGGCAGGTCCTGCTTGACCTCGACCACGTTCTGGTTCAGCTTCTGCATCACCTTCGTCAGGACCTGCTGGGGGCTCGTCTTGCCCGCTCCGATGCTGACGAAGAAGTCCTCCCGCTTCTGGAAGCCCATCTCCTTCAACACTTGGCCCAGGGTATCCGAGCCCATCAGCTTCTGGGCCGGCAGGCCGTGCTTACGGAAGATCTCCAGCAGGGCTTCCTTGCCCAGATGCTCGGAGTCCTCGCGCCTCTCGCGCTTGAACC
>JAJZQZ010000143.1 GCA_021802965.1 Actinomycetes bacterium | reverse complement strand
GTGTGTGAGACGAGGGATCAACTTCGCGGCAGGATTGGTGTCGGGGTCGTCGTCGTACACGCCGTCGTACTTCTTCTTCGCCATCAGGATGGCCTCCGCCCCGATCTCCAAGGCCCTCAGAGCCGCGGCCGTATCCGTGGTGAAGTACGGGTTGCCGGTGCCGGCCGCGAAGATCACGACCCGTCCCTTTTCCAGATGGCGGATCGCCCGGCGTCGGATGTACGGCTCGGCCACCTCCTGCATCGCGATCGCCGAGAGGACCCGGGTGTGCACCCCCATCTTCTCAAGGGCGTCCTGGAGCGCCATCGCGTTGATGACCGTGGCCAGCATGCCCATGTAGTCCGCCCCGGCTCGATCCATGCCCTTGGCGCTGCCGGCGACGCCCCTGAAGATGTTGCCGGCCCCGACCACGATGGCGAGCTCCGGGCCGAGCGCGACGGCCGCCCGGATCTCGGAGGCCACGGCGCCCATGGCCTCCGGGTCGATGCCGTAGTTGCCCTGGCCCACGAGAGCTTCGCCGCTCAGCTTGAGCAACACCCGCTTGTACACCGACCTCCGCCCCCCCTGAACGCCCGACTCACCTTCCACGTAGCCGCCTCCCTCGAGTCACACCGCTACACGCAAAAAGAAAGGGCGGCGCATCGCGCCGCCCCGGTAACTCCACGCCGGCAGGCTGCTGAAGAACGGCGTTTCGCCGCCAGGGCCCGATGGACGAGTGCGAGACAAGGACGCAGGGAGCGCCCGCGGCCGGAGGCCACGGGCGCGACGGATGACGAAGGATCCGCGCCGTCCGGTGCGTTGGCGGCCAACGCGTCGATCTTCAGCAGCCCCCCAGGTCTTCGCCCAGCTGGAAGCGCACGAATCGCCGCACCTCGACGTTCTCGCCGATCTTGCCGACCAGCTCCCGCCGGAGATCGTCGATGGTCTTGTCAGGGTCCTTGACGAAGTGCTGTTCGAGAAGGATGACCGTTTCGTACCACTTGTTGAGCTTGCCTTCAGCGATCTTGGCCAGCACGTTGTCGGGTTTGCCTGTCGCCCGTGCCTGCTCGGTGTAGATCTCCATCTCACTGGCGACCACGTCTTCGGGCACCTCATCGCGGCTCACCCAGCGGGGCGAAGAAGCGGCGATGTGCATCGCGACGTCGTGCACGAAGGTGCGAAACTCCTCGTTGCGGGCCACGAAGTCGGTCTCGCAATTGACCTCGACCATCACGCCGATCTTGCCGCCCATGTGGATGTATGAGTCGACCAAGCCCTCGTTGGCCGCGCGGGACGCCTTCTTGTCGGCCGACGCCATGCCCTTCTTGCGGAGAAGCTTGATGCCCTCCTCCATGTCTCCGTCGGTCTCTTGAAGAGCCCGCTTGCAGTCCATCATGCCCGCGCCGGTCTTCTCCCGGAGCTCCTTCACCTGCTGCGCGTTCACTGCCATGACATATCCTCCAAAGGGGCAGCACACCTGCCCCGCCTCGATTTCCTATCGCCGCGACATCAAGCCGGGCGTGTGGTCACTCCTCGGGCTGGCCCGAGTCCGAAGGGCCCGCCTTTGCTTCCTATTCCGCGGAAGGGGCCTCTTCGCCCGCCGCGACGGCTTCGTCGGCCGCCGCCGGCTCGGCCGGAGCCTCCGCTGCTGGAGGCGCCGGAGCTGCCTCCGCCTCAGGAGCGGGGGTCGGAGCGGTTGCCGCCGCCGGGGCCTTCTGCACGGCGGCAGGCGCCTCGAACGCCTCCGGGCTCACGCGGTGCCTACCTTCTTCGATCGCCCGAGCCAGCGTCTTGATGATCAAGCTGCACGACCGGATGGCGTCGTCGTTGCCCGGGATGATGTAGTCGACCTCGTCGGGGTCGCAGTTGGTGTCGACCAGACCGATGAGCGGGATGCCCAGCTTATTGACCTCTTTGGTCGCGATGGCTTCACGCTTCGGGTCGATGACGAACACCGCATCGGGCAGCCGGGCCATGATGCCGACCCCGCCCAGGTTCTGCTCGAGCTTCTCGAGCTCCCTTTCCATGTTCATGCGTTCTTTGGTGGGGAGCAGCTCAAGGGAGCCGTCGGCCTTCAGGCGCCGCAGCTCGTGCATCCGGTTGATGCGGTCGTGGATGGTGGTGAAGTTGGTCAGAAGACCGCCCAGCCAGCGATGCGACACGTAGGGCATGTTCACCCGCGCCGCCTCATCGCGGATCGTGTCCTGGCACTGCTTCTTGGTGCCGACGAACAGGACGCTGCCGCCGCGTTCGGACACGTTGCGCACGAAGTCGTACGTCTTGTCCAGCAGCTTGGTCGTCTTCTGCAGGTCGATGATGTGGATCCCACCGCGCTCGGTGAAGATGAAGGGCTTCATCTTGGGGTTCCACCGGCGGGTCTGGTGTCCGAAGTGCACCCCGGACTCCAGCAGCTGCTTCATGGAAACAGCAGGCATGACGTACTCCTTGCGTTCGGTTGTTGAGCTGCGCCCGAGGATTCCCGCGGAACCGATGCAATACCGGCACCACCGCGAGCGTCATCCCCCAGGGTAGAGGAAACGAATCGGCGTAGTGTAGCACAGGCGGACCGAATGCGGCCCGGGAGACCGAGAGTCAGCGAGCCAAGCTCCCCGGGTCGAGCTCCTCCTTGATGCGGCCTTTCAGCCGAAGGATCGCCTTGGTGTGGAGCTGCGACACACGTGATTCGGTCACCCCGAGGACCTCGCCGATCTCCTTCAGGGTCAGGCCTTCGTAATAGTAGAGGCCGATCACGATCTTCTCGCGCTCCGGAAGCCGTTTGATGGCGTCGGCCAGCATCTCCTTGACCGCTTGGATGTCGAACTGGCGCGAGGGGTCGGGAGCGCTGGTGTCCTCGATGGTATCCATGAGGGTGACCTTGTCGCCCCCCGATCCCGAGAGGGTCCAAAACTCGTCGAGGGCCACGATCGAGGCCGTGCTGATCTGTGTGAGGATATCTTGGAACTCGTTGGTGGTGACCCCCAGCTCGCCGGCGATCTCCTCGTCGGTCGGGGCCCGGCGCAGCTCGTTCTCGAGCTTCGTGACCGCGCGTTCGACCTGGCGGGCCCAGCTGCGCACAGACCTGGGCACCCAGTCGAGAGCCCGCAGCTCGTCGATGATGGAGCCCTTTATTCGTGAGATCGCGTAGGTCTCGAAACGGATGTTGCGCGAAGGGTCGAAGCGTTCCAGGGCGCCGATCAGGCCCAGGAGGCCGTAGGAGATCAGGTCGGCTTCCTCGATGTGGGCGGGCAGCCCCGTCCCCATGCGGCCCGCCACGTACTTGACCAAAGGAGAATATGCGAGGATGAGCTCGTCTCGCGCCTTGTCGTCGGCGTGCTCCTTGTATCGCCGCCAGAGGTCGTCGACGTCGTGGTCCTGCTGCCGTTGGCGCACGGACATCGTCAGGCCCTCGGGTGCGCTCGGCGATAGACTGCGCGCAGGTGGGCAGCCGACACGTGCGTATAGACCTGGGTGGTGGTGAGAGAGGCGTGGCCCAGCAGCTCCTGTATCGACCGGAGATCGGCCCCGCCTTCGAGCAGATGCGTGGCGAACGAGTGTCGCAGGGTGTGCGGCGAGACGCCCGCCTGGGCCCCCATCGCGACTATGCGCCGGTCCAAGCGCCGGCGGACGTCGGTGGGCGATAGGGCGCGACCCCTCCGGCTCAGGAACAGAGTCTCGTGGTACGCGGGATCGGCGTTCCGGGCGAGCGCGGGACGGGCGACCTCGAGGTACGACTCGACGGCCCGGGCAGCCTGCTCGCCCACGGGCACGATCCGCTCCTTGCTCCCTTTTCCCCTCACCCTCACCTCTCGGCGATCCAGGTCGACGTCGTGGACGCGCAGGCGGATGACCTCCTGGCACCTCAGACCGCATGAGTATAGTAGCTCATACAGTGCCCTATCACGAACGTCCAGCGGGCCGGACTCCGCCGGCCCCTCGAGCAGCCCGACCATCTGCTCCTGTGTGAGGACGGCCGGCAGGCGCTTGGGGAGCTTCGGAGAGCGCAGGCCCGTCGCCGGGCTGAGGCCGACCCAGCCCTCGTCGACGCAGAACTCGAAGAAGCGGCGGACGACCGAGAGCTTGCGCGCGATACTCGATCGCGCATAAGGCCGGCCGCTCGAACTGAGACCCCCGTCGACCAGGCCGGCCGCGTACGAGCGGACGTGCGTCGGGGTGACTTCCGCCACGGCCCGGACCCCCTGGCGCTCCAATGAGACCAGGCACTGAGAGAGATCGCCGCTCACCGCCTCCAGCGTGCTCGGGCTGTAGCCGGCGGCGAGCAGGGAGCGGATGTACGCGACGACGGCTTCCCCGAGGTATGTCCGCTCCGAGTGCTCCAGTCTTCCTCCACCCTCTATGGGCCGAGTCCGAACTGCCCCGGTCCCTTGCGCACGACCCTGCCACTCATCTCGAGCAACGTCAACACCCCGGCCGCCTCGCTCACCCCCAGCCCGGTACTCGCGGCCACGTCGTCGATGCTACGGACTCCCCCGGCGAGGGCCATGAAGACGAGGGCCTCCTCCGGCATCAGGGGCGGAGGAGTGGCCCCGCCCAACGTGCGTCGAGCAGGGCCGCGGCCGTGTCTTAGGATTCTGGTGAGATCGAAGAAATCCTGCACCGTCTCGTCCACACTCACACACACCGTGGCGCCGTCTCTGAGGAGCCGATGACCACCCAGATGCGCGTCGCCGAGCATAGAACCCGGCACCACGAAGACCTCTCGTCCCAGCTCGAGCGCGTGTCCTGCCGTGCTGAGGGCGCCGCTCCTCTCCCCCGCCTGGACCACGACCAATGCGTCCCCCAGGGCGGCGAGAAGCCGGTTACGCTGCGGAAACGTCCACTTTGCGGCCCGCGTCCCAGGTGGCAGCTCGCTGATCACGGCTCCACTGGCCGCGATGCGGTCCCTGAGGTCGGCGTGCCGACGAGGGTAGACCAGGTCCGCTCCGCAGCCCAGGATCGCGACGGTGAGGCCACGAGCGACCAAGGTACCTTCGTGCACCTTCTCGTCGACGCCATAGGCCATGCCACTTACCGTGACGACCCCGGCGGCGGCGAAGCCCTCGCTCAGCGCCCGAGACACGGCCAACGCGTACGGCGTGGGTCTGCGGGTGCCGACGATCGCGACCCTGGCCATCGTCAGGATCGCCTCCCACAGATCGAGATCACCACGAACGAAAAGGCCTGCCGGGGGCTGCTTCAACTGAGAGAGTCCCGGGGGGTAGCTCTCAGTCCCCCAGGCGACGAAGTGCGCGCCCGCTCCCCGCAGGCGGCCGACCGCTTCGCGCGCGTCGAAGTGCCGGCGCCGTCGACAGAACGATCCGATCCAGTCGGTGCGCCCGTCGAGGTCGTCCCGTGCCGCCCACTCGGCCAGCGTATCCTCTCGTGCCCGCCAGATGGAGAGGGGATCGTGATCCTTGAGCAACTCGAGAGGCCTTCGAGATCCGTCGGCGCTCACCCAGGCCAAGGCAAGGGCCGCCCGCATGTCGGCGTCGGCTCTCAACGGGCACGCGTGTTCGACGCTCTCACAAGCTCCACCGCTCTGCCCCCGACACGCGGAATGCCAGGGCCTCGGCCACGTGAGCCGAGCGGATCGTGTCGTAGGCGTCGATGTCGGCCAGGGTCCGCGCCACCGAGAGCACACGGACGTACCCGCGTCCTCCCAACGAGTGCCGCACGAGAGCCTCACGCAGCAGACGCCTGCCTTCGGCGCTGAGCCGCCACCGCTTCTCGAGAGCAGCCGGATGCGCGTTGCCCCCGCCCGATGACCCCGCCGTGGCCTGCATCCACCAGTCCTCCCGGCCCGCCCGGAACTTTCGCGCCGCCACGACCCGCGCCTGGACCACCCCGGAGGGCTCTCCGCCCGTGGACTCGTCGAGTGCGGACGAGGTGAGAGGTGGGACTTCGACGGTCAGGTCTATCCGATCCACAAGGGGGCCGCTCAGCACGTGCCGGTACCGCGCTTGTGACTCGGCGGTACAGCGACATGGGCGGTCCGGGTGTCCCAGGAAGCCGCACGGGCACGGGTTCATGGCGGCCACGAGGGTGCACCGGGCGGGAAAGGTACACATACCGCTTCGACGACTGATGTGCACCACGCTTTCCTCCAAGGGCTGGCGCAGGGCTTCGACGGAGTCGCGCGAGAACTCCGGTAGCTCGTCGAGGAACAAGACGCCGTGGTGGGCCAGACTCACTTCGCCCGGCCTGGGTACGGGCCCGCCTCCCACGAGCGCGACCCGGGAAGCACTGTGATGAGGAGCTCTGAACGGCCGGTCGGCCATCAGGCCCGCGTCGGGTGAACGCAGCCCCGCCACGCTCCACACCCGGGTCACCTCGAGAGCCTCACCTCGCGTCAACGGCGGGAGTATCGTCGGCACCCTGCGTGCGAGCATGGTCTTGCCTGAGCCCGGGGAGCCCACCATCAGGAGGTGGTGGCCTCCGACGGCCGCCACCTCCAAGGCACGCTTCACGTGGCCGTGACCCGCCACCTCGCACAGGTCAGGGCCGGCGGCGTCGGCTGTAGCGCAAGGCTTCGTCCTTGCACGTCGCAGCATCCAGATCCTGCCCCGCCGCCCGAGCCGCTCTCGGACCCCGCTGTCTCTGACCGCTACGACCGCCTCCGCGAGTGACCGGACCCCCACGACCTCGGTCCCCCCGACTTCGGCGGCCTCCGGCAGCGCGGTCAAGGGGATGAAGAGCATGCGGACACCCATGGAGCCTGCGGCCTCGGCGACCGACAGCACGCCGCGCACCGGGCGGATCACACCGTCGAGGGCGACCTCTCCGTGGGCCGCCACCCCCGCCAGGGCCGAGGCGGGCAGGTGGTCCGAGGCCGCCAGGACCGCCAGCGCCACCGGAAGGTCAAGACCCGGTCCCTCCTTGCGCAGGTCGCCCGGCGACAGGTTGACGGTCATCCGCCGGGCCGGCAGAGGCATCCCGCTGCTGCCCGCGCCTGAGCGCACCCGCTCGCGGGCCTCGCGCACGGCGACCCCCGGCAGACCCACTATCGTCATGCCCGGCAACCCGGGCCGGACGTGAGCCTCGACGCGGACGGGCACGGCCGTGGTCCCCTCGAGCGCGAACCCCCACAACCAGGCGACCCCCACCGTCAGTACCCGAGCACGTCGCGCATGTGGATCAGACAGTGGAGGGTCCCGTCTGATTGCAGCTCGACGACCACCACGTCGAACCTCACGGGTCTCCAGCGCCCGCCCTGCTCGGCCAGCCACCATCCGGTCGCGGCACGGAGCCGCCGCTCCTTCCTCGGCCCCACGCTCTCGATCGCCTCCCCGAAGGCCGAGCTCGACCGAGCCTTGACCTCGACCACCACCAGAGTCCCCCCGTCCTCGCAAACCAGGTCGAGCTCGCCCACGGGCGTCCGCTGGTTCCGGGCGACCACCGTCCAGCCGCGATGCTGGAGATACTCCGCGGCCGCATCTTCGCCCAGTCTGCCCTTCTGCACCGATGTCGTCGTCATGGTCGCCTCCCTGTCCGCACCTGGCTGCTTCGCCCTCGAGCTGAGTCGAGGCTAGATGCTGATCTGCCGTTCAGGGAATACGACCTTGGTCGCACGAAGCGTGCCCCATCCACAGCCCAGTGCGATGTGGGCCACCCACAGTCGCCTGGGAACGTCGTCAGCAGCCACGATCAAGGTGGCAGGGCGGCGGGGCGGCGCGGTACCATACGGAGCCGCCTTGGCGGTAGCCTGAGCCACACGAGGCGAGAGACGGGGGCGACATGAGCGGGCGTCACGAGCAAAGGCCACCGGAGACAGTGCTCGGCGCAGTCGAGCTCCGGCACGTGCCCGGCTTCATAGCCGTCATGCTCACGACCCGGGCGACTTACGTCGACCTCGCCGCTCCGTACGCCCGACTTGTGGCGTGGACGGCAGCGATAGAGGTGCTCCCGTGCGGCGCCCCCATATGTCTCTTCTACGGCGATCCCGCCGCGTCACCTCACGTTGAAGGCCGGGTGAGCCTCTGTCTGCCCGTGTCAGCCGCCGATGCGGACAGGGCTCGTGCCGCTCTCTCCGGGCACGTGCCTCCCCCGATGTTCGCGCCGACCGTTCCGCCCGCGAACGCGCTGGAGCCCCCGTCCCTGCCGGATCCGCACGCCGAGGCCGCGCTGCTGCGCGACGGCGACGTCGTGGAGGTGCGCCAGTTCCCGCGTGGCCTGGCCGCGGTGGTCTTCTACCGAGGTCCCCTGGACACAGCCGCGACCGCCTACACTCGGCTGCGGGAGTGGGTCAAGGAGCGTCCCTACCTTCCCTCAGGGGCGATGCGAGAGGTGTTCTTGGCGGAGCCCGGAAGTCTGGGGCCGGGTCTCGCCGAAGTGGAGGTGCACCAGCCCGTCGTGGCCGGCGGCAGGTAGCTCACCCGCCGGGAGTATCCGAACCGTCCCCCGCGCCCTCGCGCTCCACCGCGAAGCTTGCCGCCCGCAGTCGCTCCAGGAACTCCTCCGCGTCGACGCGGCAGAAGAGGTATCTCCGTCCCCCCGCGCCGGAGAGCTCCACGGAAAACCAGCGGCGCCACGAGCGGGAAGGTCTCGTCGCCCAGAACCCGAAGCTGTACGGGTCGGTGCGCAATCGCACTATCCGTCTTACTTCCTCTGGACGAAGCACCAGCCCCCACCGCCGGCCCTCGAGCCTCAGACTGCCTGCCTGCTCGTCCGCTTCTCGCGCGATGCGGAAGCGCGTGGCGCGGCGGAAGGAATAGACGAAGACAAGCACGAACCCCACAGCCACGAGGACCCCGCCGGTGCGATCCCGTCCGGAGACGGTACCGCTGAGCAACAGGTAGGCCATGAGCGCGGCGAAGCCGGCGGCGAGGCCCGCCAAGAGGGACCAGCCCTTCTGGCGACGGCCGGCCATGGTCGTGATGAGGTAATCGGGACTCGCCATCCGCACTTCCTTCCCGACCCAGGTCTAGCAGGCTGTTGAAATATGACTTCTCGCGGCGGGGGTGCGCTGGGAACGCGCGAGACTAGTAACCGTGGTGTGTTGTCAAGCATGATGCAGACTGACATCGAAAGGACGGTTCTCGCGCACCATGGCGTTGAGGATCGTGAGGAGCTTGCGCATGCAGGCGACCAAGGCCACCTTCTTCG
>JAJZQZ010000142.1 GCA_021802965.1 Actinomycetes bacterium | reverse complement strand
CGGGAGCCCCAGGCGCATAAACGAGTACCTGGCGGAGGAACGGGACCCGCGCACCTACGAGCGCCTGGCGTCGTTCGAAGACGCGGACGTCCTCGTCTTCGGCCACACCCACGTGCCCTGGCACCGCCGGCACGGGAACGTGCTCTTCGTCAACGCGGGTTCCGCCGGCCGACCCAAAGATGGGGATCCACGGGCCGGCTACACGCTGCTCCACCTGCCCACCGACGGCGACCCAGAGGTGACGGTCGTCCGCGTTCCCTACGACGTCGAGACGACGGTCGCGGGAGTGCTCGCGGCCGGGCTCCCCCCGGCGCTCGCCGATGCGTTCCGCTCGGGAAGGTGACCTCACACACAGCCGGGACCTTGCAGTCCGATACTCCACGGGGTATGCTGGCTCATAAGTTCGAATATCGTCGAATCATGGAGGGACTGATGGCCACCGACACGCCACGAGGCCGAGAGCCCTGGGCTCCCCTCGTGCTGGTTTTGGGCCTCGCGGGCTTCATCGTCATGGCCGACAACTGGGTGGTTTCGCCGCTCCTGCCGTCGATCGCGAAGACGATGGGGAGCGAGGTGGCCGCCGTGGGAGTGCTTATCGCGGCCTACATGCTCCCCTTCGGCCTCTTCCAACTCGCCTTCGGTCCCATCGCCGATCGCTTCGGCAAGCTGCGGACGATCACCGTCACCCTGGCTGTGTTCGGAGTCGTCACCGCGCTGGGCGGGGTCATGGCCTCCCTGACAGGTCTCGTTGTGGTGCGAGCCGCCACGGGCATCTTCGCCGCCTCGACGATGCCCGTCTCGCTGGCGCTCATCGGCGACGTGGTTCCCATGCAGCAACGCCAACGGGCGATCGGCACATTCATGGGGATCTCCTTTCTCGGCCAGGGGCTCAGCATGGCGGTCGGCGGCACCATCGCTGCGGTCGCGGGCTGGCGCTGGGTGTTCATCTCTTACGGTGTCGTCGCGCTCGTGGTGGCAGGCGTGCTGGTGCGCAGCGCGAATGGTCTGCCGTCGGCACCGATCGCGCGTCGCGGGTCGTTCTTCGCCCCCTACGGGCACCTCTTGGGCCACTGGCGGAGCCTCCGCATCTACCTGGTCGCGCTGGGGGAGGGCATCCTGATCCTCGGTCTCTTCAGCTACCTGGGGGCGCTCCTGGCCAATCGGCACGGACTCGGCCCCCTGGGCGTCGGACTCTCGCTGACCGCCTTCGGCGTGGCGTCGGTCGTCTTCGGCCGTCTGGCCGGCCGCATCGCCGGACGTGTCGGCCTGGTGAACCTGATCGGACTCGCGCTGTTGCTTGGTGGTGGCGCGGCCCTGACCCTCTCGCAGGTGGTGAACCTGCCGATTAGCGTGGTCGCCATCTTCGCCCTGGGCGCGGCCTTCATGCTGGCCCACTCGAGCGTGCTCACCATCGCGACCGAACTCGCCGCCCAGCATCGTGGTGTGGCCATGAGCCTGGTCGCCTTTGCCTTCATGGGTGGCGGTGCTCTGGGCACGACCCTGGCCGGGCGTGTGGTCGAGGCCCAAAGCTTCCGAAGCTACCTGCTCATCTGGGGCATCGGCCTCGTGGCCTTCGGCGTGGCAGCCCGGATCGCGCTTGCGGGCGCGGAGATACGGGCACCCCAGAGTGTGGTCGCGCCCGTGTCAGATGCGACTGGGTCGTAGACAACGAGTGCGGCGCATCTGCAGTCCGGGGATGAACCCGGGAAGAGGTCGCCGTAAGCCATCTTCGCTACCTGGTCGTCGCCGGTTTCAAGAGCTTGCGCGACCGGAACCTCCTGGAGTTCGCTCCCGGGGTCACGGTGCTCGTGGGGGGGGAACGGGACCGGCAAGAGCAGCCTGTCCGAAGCGCTCCTGTGGGGACTCGGTGAAGACGACGATGAGCGGCTTCGGATCGGCTGCCCCAGGATCTTGTCTTTCGTCCCGGTTCCCAGCGCTCGACTGCCCAGCAGGGGCTTCTGTTCCATCGGCCGGCGGGCGCGGTGCCCGAGCGCGCGCCGAAGCGAAAGGCCGTTGTCTACCTCGTTCTCGACGACGGGGCGGACTGTTCCGGCTGACAGGCGCCAGGTAGTGGTCATCAGTCATCAACGACGGACAAAGGAGGTCGGCGACGTCGTCTCCGGCTTCGATCACCTTGGCGGCGGCGCGGCCCGCCTGCACTTCCGCTATGAACCGAGGACGAGGCGGCTCGTAGTCTCCGGCCGGGTGCGGGGCAACTGGCTCGACCGCACGGCTAAGGCCCCATCCCTTTAGGCCACCGCCGCCGCCCTACCGGCGACCTCGGAAAGCCAGGTGGGGGTATGAGCTACTCCCTCGAGGCGCTGCGGCTCGAGGGCTTCAAGAGCTTCCGCCGTCCGATCGCCGAGGCGGACGACGGCTGGGCCATCGACGGCGAGCCCGTCAGAACGGGTGCTTCACGCCGGAACGGTGCGGGAATCCGCCTGAGCGCGGTCATCCGCCGAGGGGAAGTCGGTCGGCTGCTCCGGCTTCACTCGGAGGAGCGGGCCCACCTGTTCACGACCGCCCTGAAGAGCCACATCGCCCCCTCAGGTCATGGCCGACTCGCCCCGGGAGAGATGCTGTCCGCGCTGCTGCAAGGACGCGTCCCCGCCGCGGACCGACGACTCTTCGAGCGCGTGGTCCGCGCGCTCGACGATGGGTTGCCCAACCGTTCTCTGCGGGCGGGCGCCGCGGGGGGATCCGAGTCTGGGCACGCCCGTTTCCTCGAACTCCACGCGCGCGTCGAGAATCGTTTCGGCCGCTTCTTCTCGACGCTCGTCCCCGGCGGCGAGGATGCACTCCCCGTCGATCGAGACGAAGCCGCGGGCAACTGGCGGGTGAGACTGTGGGTCCGCTTTCCCCACAGGCAGCAGGTGCCCCCGACCGCGCTGTCCGGGAGCCAGCTCGCAACCCTCGGTCTTTGCCTTGCCCCTCGCTCTTTTCCTCGAGATTCCCTCGCCCGCACTCGTGCTCGACGAGGTCGAGCCGGCTCTCGACGAAGCCATGGTGCGCCGTCTCACCTCCCTGCTCCGCACCGTCGCCCTGGAGCGTCAGGTGATCCTCGTCAGCCAGCAGCGACTCGTCCGTGAGGCGGCGGACACGGTATTCGACCTCCGGCGGAGAAAAGACCACGGCAGCTACGTCTGGTTCCGGTACGATCCCCGCGGCCTCCGCGCCCCGGGGGGCGGAGGCCGAACGTAGGAGGCGCCACGACCGATCCTGTCGTCCTCGGTCGGTCCGGGCAGAGAGGCGGGCCGCCTGCTCAGGCCAGGCGCAACCGCCTGGCCACCCGCAGGAGCGGGGCGAGGAAGAGGACCGCGTACCGCCGAAGCGACCACACCGCCAGGGCCACGACCGTGCCCACGATGGCTCCCCCGAGCACATCCGTCACGTAGTGCTCGCCCGCATACACGCGCGCAAAAGCCACCAGGAAGGCGAAGAGGAGCGCGAACAGACCCAGACGTCGCGAGTACAGGAGCAGCGTGACGGCCGCCGCGAAGGCGAAAGCGGCGTGGTCGCTGGGGAACGATGCGTCCCGCGCTCCCGGTAGGAGAAGGGTGGCCGGGTGTCCGACGAAGGGGCGCGGCCTGTACCACCAGTGGCTGATCAACTGATTCACCCCGAGAGCGACGAGCACGCTGACCGCCGCCAGGAACCCCGCGACCTGGCGGCGTTCACGTTCCGCCCGACTGCCCGGCCAGAACCAGAGCACCGCGAACACGGCCACGAAGACGTACGGTCCGAATCGGGCGAGGGCGATGAAGAGGTCGTCGACGGGCCTGTTGTGTCCGGCCAATCCGTTGATGGCCTGATACATCGCACGATCCATTCGCCTCTCCTACGCTCCGGCCGATGAGGCCGCTGTCCGATACCGTCTCGGGTCGGCTCCGCGGGATCCCTCCCGGGTGCTCTCCCGCACATCTCGCCTCAGGTCAGACCAAAACGGCCCGACTCCTCGGTCGCCGCATGAGAAACACCAGCAAGAGCCCCAGCAGTGGGACCAGCACCAGAGAGAGGGCCTGGGTCAGGGTGAGACCACCCACGAAACGGGGGTCCGCCCCGGGCACGCCGACGGGGGACCGCAGAAGGTCGAGCAGCGACCGAGCGACCAGGTAACCCATGCCGACGCAGGTCGCGACGACACCCGGAGGTAGGCGCCGACGCAGGAGCACCAGGCCCGCGGCGAGGAGACCCAGACCGACGACCGACTCGTAGAGGGGGATCGGGTGTCTCACCGCCCCCAGGTACTCTATCCCCCACGGCAGGGAGGTCGGACGGCCGGGATGCAGCCCGGTGAGGAAGCAGCCGACCCGCCCGATGGCGATCCCCAGACCGAGGCCGGGCGCGATGAGGTCGGCGGTGGGGAGGATGGGAAGCCGGACACGCCGCGCGTACCAGACACCGGCCACCGTGGCGAAGAGGAGTCCGCCGACCAGGGCGAGGCCTCCCTGCCACACCTCGAACATGCGCCAGGGGTGGCTGACGGTCTCGCTCAGAAGGGAGGGCTGCAAGGCCCAGGAAACGCGGCCACCCACGATGCCGGCGGCCATCACGATCAGGGCCAGTGTCCACAAGTCGTCGGCGGGCATGCCCCGCTTCCGCGCGAGTCGGACCGTGAGCCAGGCACCCGCGAGGATGCCGAGGCCCACCATGGTGCCCCAGACACGCCAGTGGAGAGGACCGAGGTGGAACATCTCGATGGGATGGTACGGCATGCGGATCACTCCTCTCACGATGCCCGAAGCCAGGGCGGCGAATACTACCTCAAGTAGTACTCGATTGCCCACACCGGTCGTCTACGGCACCACGCCAAAGAGGCTCAAGGCGAGGATCGTGAGCACGATGATGGTGATGCCCACGTAGAGGAGATCCCGTTCCCTGGCGAACGCGGCGACCGACAGCAAGACGCGCAGGACCGGCGTCGCGATGAGGACCAGCAGCCCGAACTGAATGAGTGACCGCGCCTGGAGCGAGGGGAGTCCGGCCAGAATCCCCCGCGGACTCCGCAGGTCGGCAGGTTCGCCGCGAAAGATCTCATAAGAGAAGTGCTCTCCCCCATGACGGGCCAGGTAGAGCATCCCGCCGAGGAAGGTGATCGCCCCCGCCACGAGCACCCCCGTGCGAAGCAAGATGCCCACGGCATTCTCCATGGCCTGATCCTGCAGGAGCCTCTCCTGCTCTCTCTCCTCCCCGCCCTTCATCCCCCGATCCTCCCGGTCAAGCCGTTGAAGATCATCTCCACCCCCAGGACGAAGACCACGACCTCGAAGATGATGCGCAGGTACCGCGTGTGCACGCGGGGCAGGATGCGCGCGCCGACCAGCGAGCCGACGAGCACACCCAGCATCACCGGCATGGCCAGGCCCGGATCGATGTATCCCCGGTGCAGGTAGACGCCCGCACTGGCCGCCGCGGTCACCCCGATCATGAAGTTGCTCGTGGTGGTGGACACCTTGAGGGGCATGCGCATGACCATGTCCATGGCCACGACCTTGAGGGCGCCTGAGCCGATGCCCAGAAGACCCGAGAGCACACCCGCCAAGAACATGAGGCTGAACCCACCGGGAACGTGCTGGACGAAGTAGCGGGTGATCCGCCCCGGACGCTCGGGATAGCTGCCGTTGAGCCGTAGCCGAGTCGCCAGACGATCGGCATGCTCCTCCTCGGGCACCACCTCCGCGCCGCGGAGCGACACGAACACGGTGGACACGAGGACGAGGCCGAAGATGACCGCGATCGCCGTGGCCGGGACCAGGCCGGCGATCGCCGCCGCCGACAGCGCGCCCGCCGTGGTGGCCACCTCGAGGAACATGCCCGCGCGCACGTTCGTGAACCCTTCGCGTACGTAGGCGGCCGCCGCCCCCGATGACGTGGCGATCACCGACACGAGCGACGCTCCGATCGCGTAGCGGATGTCCACTCCGAAGACCAGGGTGAGCAGCGGAACGATGACCACCCCACCGCCCAGGCCGCTCAACGAGCCGATCAGACCGGCGCAGACGCCCCCCAGCAGGATGAGCCCGCTGAGGACGAGAACCGTCACCTTGGGCCCGCCGCGCGAGCCGGGCGACTCACGCGGGTTCCCCCGTCAGACCCGCACCAAGGCGCGCCCGCAAACCATGGAGTTCGGCCCGCAGACGGGCTTCGTCCCGCTCGTACTCCTCCTTCATCTGCTGCGCCCTCTTCCCGCCGATGTGGACGTTGGTGCCCCGCAACATGAGAGAACGTTCGGCCACCACATCGTCGAGTTCCTCCTCCAATGCAGCGATGCGCTGTGCAAGTTCTCCGAGGCTCGGCGCAGGCAGTTCCGCACACGACACGACGATCTCCTCCTGAGCAGCGACAGTGGATCGCGGCCGCACACTCCGATCATCGACCGCCGGAACATGATGCCCCCTACGAGGGCCGCGTGCAAGGAGACGGTCCCCGGCCCCAGGTGGCGGTGGGCCTATGGGCCGCCCGCGATGCCGGCTGCGGCCTTCGGCAACGTGAACCACACGGTCGTTCCCTCACCGGGAACGCTCTCGGCGCCGATGGTCCCAGCGGACTGCTCGATCAGGCTCCTCACCACGGCCAGACCGATGCCCGCCCCGCCGCCCGCGCTGGAGCGGGACTTGTCCACGCGGTAGAAGCGTTCGAAGATGTGGGGGAGATCGGCCGGCGGGATACCGATGCCCGTGTCGCTCACGGCGAACCGGATCGCGCTACCCGAATCCTGCACGCGGACCGACACCGAGCCACCTTCGGGCGTGTAGCGATGCGCATTGGCCAGGAGATTGAGCAGCACCTGCTGGAGCTTGTCGCCGTCCACCCAGACCGGGGCCAGCCGGTCGGTGAGGTCGACGACCAGAACCAGGTTCTTCTGGTCGAACTGCGACCGGATGATCTCGAGGGCACCGCGCACCGCGACGGCTGCGTCCACCGGACGCGGCTCCAGCCGTTCGCCGCCCGCCTCCAGCCGAGAGAGCCGCTGAATATCGCCCACGAGGCGCGAGAGTCGGCCCGCCTCCTTGCGCACCATCTCGTAGGTCTGGGGCTCAGGCCGGACGACGCCGTCCAGCAGCCCTTCCATGTACCCCTCGATGTTGGTCAAGGGCGTCCTCAGTTCGTGGGCGATGGTGGCGAGCAATTCGCTCCGCAGCTTCTCAGTGGCTTCGAGCCGTGCCGCCATGTCGTTGAAGGCCCCGGTGAACTCGCCGATCTCGTCCGCCGCCCCGTAGACCACGCGTTGGCCGTACTGTCCGCTCGCGATCCGCCGGGCGACGTCGGCCATGTGGCCCAGCGGTCGCGTGATCCACAGGGCGACCACCAGGCTCGCGACCACGGCGACCACGCCGGCCACTCCCACACCCACGAGCACCGCCTGCTGCACCCCCGCCGAGACCGCGGCTTGGACGCCGCGGAAGACCCCGGGCATCATCCCCGCCATCATGCCGCCCATGTGCGACGAGGTCGCCCGCACCGCCACCCCACGGAACGAGAGGGATGCGACGAGCAGGCCGACGATGAGCACCGCGAGGTGCGACACGAGGAGCTTCCATCGCAAAGCCACGGCTCAGACCGCCTGAAGCCGGTACCCGACTCCGCGCACGGTGAGGAGACGCTTCGGATCGGCCGGATCGTCCTCGAGCTTCTTGCGCAGGTTGGCTACGTGGGCGTCGATGGCGCGCGAGTCGCCCAGGTGCGAGTAGCCGGTGGTCGCTTCGAGCAGCTGTTCACGCGTGTACACCCAGCCGGGATGCTCGCTGAAGATGCGGAGGAGGTCGAACTCGGTGCTGGTCACCTCGACGCTCTTGCCTCTGACGGTAACCTGCCTGGTCTTCAGATCGAGCGCGAGATCGCCGCAGACCACGCGGTCAGGAGCGGACTCGCCCGCCACTCCCGCGCGCCGAAGGATCGCCCTCACCCGGGCGACCAGCACCTTGGGGCTGAACGGCTTGGCGAGGTAGTCGTCGGCGCCCGAGTCGAACCCGGCCAGCACGTCGTGCTCCTCGTCTTTGGAGGTCAGCATGAGGATGGGGACGTCCCGCGACGCCTTCACCGTCGCGGCGATCTCGAGCCCGGAGAGTCCGGGGAGCATGACGTCTAGGATCAGCAAATCCGGCCATTCTCGCTGTGCGCAGGCGAGACCCTCAGGGCCGTCACCCGCCTGCAGGATCTCGAAACCCTCCCTCTCCAAGTACGCGGCCACCAGCCAGCGCACGTTGTCGTCGTCTTCGACGACGAGGATGCGCGGGAGACGTTGCTGCGCTTCAGCCGTGCGGTTCATGCCACCCGAGTGCGCGCGACGGCGCCGGTGCGGCCAAGGCCGATGTTCACGAGTTCAGGTCCTGTTTGCGGCCCAGGAACTCCTCCCGGTCGATCTCTCCTCGGGCATAGCGCTCCTCGAGGATGCGCAGCGCCGCGGACGGACCAGCCGGCGCCGGGAGCGTCGACGCCGGGGGCGGAGGCGGCGACGCCCACTGCCCTCCCGCGTGGGAGTGCCCCCCGCTGACGGCGCGGACCACGAGCACGATGCCGATGACGATCGCCGCGATGAAGAGCAACGAGAGCAGGCTGCCGGCCAAGCCCCAACCCCAGCCACCGCCGCCCCAACCCCACTGCATCATCTCGATCCCGCTCCTTTCGCGGGAAAGCGGCCGAAGACCGGCCTCCCTCCCTGTCGCGTACACACACCGACGAAGAACTCGACCCAATAGCCGATACCATCCATCATCCCACCGATGCCGGTGGAACCACGCATCATTCCTCTTCATTGAGACGAACCGGGGACGGAGGGAGCCCCCGGTGATTGTGGTGTCCGATCCCTGGGTGACACCGCCCCACCCCCGAGGCACGCGCCGATCATGTCGCTTGCGTCGCTCCCGTGCACCGCCCGAATGCACTTCGCCGGAGTTCTCGCTCGTCCGGCCTTCTCCACAGTAGGACGACCGCGTGAACGCGCCGCCAGAGACGCGTAAGTTGCGTGTAAAGGGCACGCATTTCCCACGCGACCCAGGGCACGTACTGCCGCCGTTCGTCCCACGTCCGCTCCGGTCGGCCCCTAAGAGACCTCTCACCGCGCTCTCATCCGTCCTTCAGACAGGTCGGGCAAGATGCATGGCAGAAGGCACCGCGGTCCCCCCCGACCGATCTCCAAGACGGGCGGCTCGGGCGGACACGCCGGTACGCAGCGAAACGGGTATGCTTAAGAGGTGATGAAGGTGAACTGGTCCAAACACATGATGCTGACGATCGTCGCGGCCGGCCTG
>JAJZQZ010000141.1 GCA_021802965.1 Actinomycetes bacterium | reverse complement strand
GGGGCGCCGCCACGCCGGATCACGTGCGGGGGTCGAGCCCGAATATCGCCCGGTACCCGGCGACCAGCATGCAGATCCCGAGCGGGATCGTCACGAGCGAGCCGACGAACACCGCACTGCCCAAGCTGTTGATGACCGCGATAACCAGGACGAGCAGCAGGGTCTCCCAGAAGTTCTTGTTGACCACCTTCATGCTGACCGACATGGCCTCCCAGAAGCCCATCTTGCGATCGATCACCAGCCCCATTGCCCAGGTCCAGGCTATCGCCAGGTAGATCCCAGGAATGATCAGGAGCAACGTGCCCACGAATACCAACAGGCCCATAACCAGGCCGAGCAGGAGCAGCTGCCCGGTCTGCCGGAAGCCCCCGAAGAAATCGCCGAAGACGTGAGGCCTCCCCTTCAGCATGAAGAACGGCACCACCCAGAACCCGGCGAAGAGGGGCATGTAGAACAGCATCCCCACCAAGGTGAGGGCGAGACCGATGGCGATCAGACCGGCGACGATGGTGAACCCGATGAAGCCCCCGATATCCGCCGTGAAGAGTCGCCAGCCCTCGGACAGGATCTGGCCCAAATCGAGCCGGTAACCGTAGGCCAGGATGTGGTCGATCGGCCGGGGGCCGTAGGTCGGCGGAGTGTACTGGACTGGGGCGCCCCATTGGGCCTGCTGGCTGTACGGCGGCGGAGGCACGGCCACCCCCCCATAGGCGGGCTGCCCGGCCATGGCCACGGGAGGAAGCTGTGCTCCGGGCGGGGGTGCCGTGGGTGGTGTGGGCGGCACGGGAGAGGGCGGCGTCGGCGGAGCGGGCGGCGTCGGCGGGATCGGCACGGGCGGCAGTGGGGGCTCGGGCGGTCGAGGCGGCTCGGGGGGCGCGAGCGGCGGTGGCGGAGGCGGGGGCGCCGCGGCGCCGGCCGAAGGGGAAACCACGGGGAGCCCGCACGACGGGCAGACCGGGGTGTCCTCGGGGAGGAGCGACCCGCAGTTCTCGCATGCTCCTGACATCGCGGCCTCTCTTTCTCGATCGCTGCTGCTCAGCAGATACTATGCGCCCCGCGGGTCGGAGCGCAAGGATGGGTATGGACGCAGCCCCGCCCTTTATGGTATTACCTTACTACCATGGAAGACACTCCCAAATCCTCCGCGCGACTCCGCCCGGTAGCCCCCACCACGGTCAGCGCCGAGATCGCGCGCCAGCTGCAAGACCTGATGGCGGCGGGCGAGTTGCGGCCGGGCGAGCGATTGCCGTCGGAACGTGAGCTGGCTCTGCGCTTCGATGTGGGCCGCCCGGCGGTGCGGGAGGCCCTCAGGGAGCTCAAGACACGCGGCCTCCTCGTCACCAAGAGGGGCCGCGCCGGCACCCTCGTGGCGGACCGGACCGGGTTTCCACTGTCGTCATTCGGTGGCGAGTCGCCCCTGCCCACGGTGGATTCGATCACGGGCCTCATGACCTACCGGCGGGCGGTCGAGAGCGAAGCCGCCGCGGAGGCGGCGCGATCGGCCAACCTCGAGGACCTCCGGGTCTTGTCGCGCGCCATCGGCCATGGTGGGGGGCCCTTGCTCTCGCCTGAAGACTCGCTCTTTCACAACGCTGTCGGCCATGCCTCCCACAACGTCTATCTGCAACAGGCCATAGCGGAGTGCACCCGTCTGCAGCACGAGCAGGCCCAAGCGGTGTTTTCGGCCATCTACTCCGAGCCCGCGGGGTCGGCCACGCTGCGCGGCCAGCACGCCGCGGTGTACGAGGCCATACGGCGAGGAGATGAGGCCGGCGCGCGCGGCGCCATGCTGGCCCACGTCGACTACTCGGCCCGTATCCTCGCCCAGCTGATGGGAGTCCGCTCGGCGATCCGAGTCGTGGTGGCCGACCTCGACGGCACGCTGCTCTCCGGCCCTCGCCACATGTCCGATCGGACTCGGTCGGCCATCGCCGAGGTGCGGGACGCCGGCATACGGGTCGTGCTCGCCTCGGCCCGCCCTCCCCGTTCCATGCGCCGCTACCACGAGATGCTCGGCCTGAGCACTCCCGTCATAGCCAGCAACGGCGCGCTGCTGTGGGACCTCCACGCGGGCATCCCTCTGGCCCGCCTGCCGGTCGAACGGGGATTGGCCACCGAACTGACCGCGCTGGGGCGGTCTTTTTCGGCCATCGTCAACATCGAGAGCGACGACGAATGGTTCGCCGACAGCATCAACGAGCGCATCTCCGAGAACCTGCAGAGGTTCGGCGTGGTCCCGCCCAGCAAGGTGGGCCCGGTCGACGAGATGCTCGAGCGAGATGAGCCGATCGACAAGGTCTTCCTGGACCTGCGGGACCTATCGTCCACAGAGCAAGACGCCGCGCGGCGGGCCGTCTCCCGGCTGGTCATGGGCCGGGGCAACCTGACCGAGACCGTACCGGGGTTGCTCGACGTCGTCTCGCTGCAAGCCTCGAAGGCCGCCATGGCGCAGCGGTACGTGCGCACGCTCGGCGTGGCCGCCGACCAGGTCTTCGCGGTCGGCGACCACGACAACGACGTGGCGTTGCTGGAGTGGGCGGGCATCGGCATCGCCGTGGGCAACGCCACCCCGGCGGCCAAGGCGGCGGCCGATGCGATCACCTCGTCCAACCGGCGAGACGGAGTGGCCGAGGCTCTCGAGCGATGGGTGCTTCCGCGCGAGCCGGGTATGTCCGAGGGCCGAGGGACTTCACGCGCCTGACCCGGACGAGCCGTACGTCGGCAGCCGACTAGACGACACCGGTCAGTACGGCCACCACGAATACCGCGTAGAAGAACCCACCGACCAGCAGGGCCGTCACCGGCACGCTGCCCTTGATCCGCACCCGCAACCACAGCGTGAGACCGGCGACCAGGGCTATCCCCGCGGCCAGCAAAGCCACCCGGTCGAGACGCCAGGGGGTGAGAGTCACCCCCACCGCCACAGGGATGGCGCTCTGGAAGACCATGGCACCGGTGATGTTGCCGAGGGCCAAGGTGTCCTTGCGCGCCCTCATCCAGATGACGCTGTTGAACTTCTCGGGCAGCTCGGTCGCGATCGGCGTGAGCAGCAGGGATATGACCAGCGGCGGCGTGGAGAGGACCTCGGCGACTTTGGTGAGCTCGGAGACGAACAGGTCGGCGCCGAAGATGATCGCGGAGAGCGCCACCACGAGCTGCAACAGGATGAACCGGAGCCGAGGGGAGGTGGCGGCCGCGTGGAAGTAGAGGGACCGCACATCGCCCTCGAGATCGCCCTCGGACTTCATCGTCCGGTAGACGTACACGCCGTAGGAGACGAGCAGGAGGGCCCCGACCGCGTACCTGCCGGTGCCCAGATCGACGACGCCCAGGAGCACCGCGACCGCGTAGACGACCAGGAAGAAGGAGAGGTCGCGCCCGAGGACTTCGCGGTTGATGCGGATATCTCGCGTGCGCCGGCCCGTCCACGCGTAGCAGACGACCGCCGTCCCGCAGACGAACATGGCCAGCGTCGACAGCATGAACGGCGCACCGATGATGGCGCCGGTGGCGACGGCCTGTCCGGCGGCTCCCCCGTGGACCACGATGGCGATGATGGGGATGACGGTCTCGGGGAGGGCGGTCCCGACCGCGGCAAGGACGCTGCCCACCGCGCCTTCTCCAAGCTCCAGCCGCCGCCCGAACCACTCCACCCCGTTGACGAACAGCTCACAGCCGGCGAGGATCACAGCGAAGGCGACGAGAAGCAGGAACACGCTCATGACGCGGGATTCTACCCCATAGAAGGTTGCGCCCGCGCCGTCGTCTGGGTAGAGTCGCAGCACGCATCCACCACCGGGAAGGAGTTCCCGTGCAGGACGAGACCTCGCGCACCATGCTGGGCAGGAGCTTTGCCGACTCCGAGCTCGACGGCCTGCTGACAGCCGTGGCTCAGGCGGCGGGCAGCCAGCCGGCGATGCGCGCTCAGACGCACTTCGACAACGTGTATGGGGTAGCCGACGACGCGCTCCTCTTCACCGCCCGCATGCTCGACGAGCACGGGACGCCCGTGTATCGAGGCATCCTCCTGGGGCGCTGGACGCCCGAGATGGTGGGCGAGAGGCCCGACCTGGTGCCCGAGATCGATTTCTACCATGACCATCGGGGCCTTCTATTCCACTGCGCCCTCGCCTACCTGCGCAACCTTCCCCTGGCGCTCCACGGGCACACGGGGGTCGGCAAGACCGACCTCGTGCGCTACTTCGCGGCGCTGCTGGGCGCTCCCGTGCACCGCATGAACCTGCACGGGCTGTCCACCACCGACGACGTCATCGGCAAGCTCCTGCCCACGAGCGGCGGTGGCGTGATGTTCCAGGACGGCCAGGTGACCACGGCGGTGCGGCACGGGGGCCTGCTCTTGCTGGAAGAGATGAACGCCACCGGCCAGGAGGTCTGGTTCGCGCTGCACGGGCTGTTGGACGGTAGCCGCACCCTCGTCCTGGTGGAGAAGGACAACGAGACCGTCAAGCAGCACAGGTGGTGCCGCATCTTCTCCACCTTCAACCCGGCCGAGTATCCCAACCTCTATCCGGGCACCAAAGAGCTATCCGCCGCCTACCTGCGCCGCTGGGCGTCCATCCGCATGCCCTTCGCCGATCTGTCGGTCGAGCGCGCCATCCTCGTCAC
Organism: Actinomycetes bacterium; assembly: GCA_021802965.1. Taxonomy (GTDB): domain Bacteria; phylum Actinomycetota; class Thermoleophilia; order RBG-16-64-13; family RBG-16-64-13; genus JAJZQZ01. Next base: position 4,628 of record JAJZQZ010000141.1, on the reverse strand, counting down.
CCGTTACCCGGAGCTGGCCGCCGACGGCAAAGGCATCCTCGACACCATGCTCGAGGTGGCACAGGTCGCCCGCAAGCTGCTCGAAGACCGGGCCCGCTCGTTCGACTTCGTCATGAGCACGGGCGTCCTCGTCTCCTGGGCCGAGCTGGCCGCGCAAGTCGGGCCCCTCGAAGGGGCACGCATGGCCTTCTACGACATCCTGGAGGAGAAGACCAAGGCGGTGTTCCGCGACCAGATCTTCGCGTACGTCACCGACTGGGACGTCACGCAGTTCGACGACGGCATCTAGGGGCGACGGCGTGGACCTCGATCCGGCCTTGAGGCGCGCGGCCGCCGGCGGCGGGGCCTCCGGGTCGGCGGATTCGGCGCTCGAGCCGGCTGAGGACAGACCGGACGAGGCCGCCGGACCCGCGCTCTCGCCCGGCGAAGCCGAGCGGGTCGTCAGCCGGCTCTCCGCCCTGACCCAGGCGGCCCGAGTGTTCGGCTCGGGCATGGCCGAGGTCGACCTGGACATCGGCTGGGCGCCGGCCGGGCAGCCGGAGCGCATGGTGTGGACCGAGGGAGAAGGCGGCCGGCGGCGGGTGGAGATCAGACTGGACCTGGACCGGATGGTCGCCGCCCTCTCGAGCGGCGGCGACACCGGCCGAGGGGGGCACGTCGGTCGCTTCCAGACGGCCTTTCTGCATGAGCTGGGCCACGTCATCTACTCGGGGCGCCCGCCGGGCGAACCCCTGCTGGACGAACCCCGGATGGCCGAGCTGGCCCGCTCCCTGCCGCCCGACATCCAGCCCGTGAGCCGACACCCGAAGGTACGGGCGCTGCTCAACCAGATCGGCGAGATCCTGGAGGACGCGCGCATCGAGCGCCGTCTCGCCGACCGTTTTCGAGGCGCCCCCCGCTACTTGGAGTGTCACGCCCACGCTGCGGTCGAGGCGGCCCTGGGCGACGCGGGAGACTTCCAGTTCCGCCCGTCCGCGCGCAGTGGAGCAGAGTTGGGGCAGCTTGTGGCCTTCTTGTTCCTGCAGATATGGGGAGCCGAGGACCGGATCGCCCGCGACGCGCTGCCCGAACGGGCCGCCCAGGCGGCTGAACGCCTGCGGGGCCCCCTTCTCGGCGCCGCCTCGGAAGGTGACGCTCAGGCCTTCGCGGACTGGCTGGTGACCGACCTGCTGGTCGAGCTCACGCACACGTTCCCCACGGCACTCGAGCTGCTCTCGGCCGAATCGGGCTCGCAGGAGGCGGACGACAAGCAGGCCGCTCCTTCGGCGGATGCCGGGGAGAGTCCGCAGCTGCCGCCCGAGGAGGCGGGCCCCGAGGAGGAGCGGACGGCCCCCGACGGGCAGGCGCCTCCACCTGAGGAGCAACCATCCGCGGCCGACGAGACGGGCGAGATCATCTCCCAGATGGCCGAGCGTCTCACGTCGCTGGGGCTGATGGACCGCGACGTGGCCCGCAACGTCACCGGGGTGGCCGAACTCAACAACGACAAGGCACTGCGGACCACCATCATCGTCTACCCGCGCATCGACGGGTCGACGGTCGTGGACGAGGTGCCCGTGGCCAACGCGCACCAGGTCGCGCCGACGGTCCAGAGCCGCCAGGTGTTGGAGCAGGTGACCAGTCATTATGGAGCTCCCGCCCTCGAAGCGTTCGCCGGGGAGCGCGGGGCATTGCGCCGCGCCTTCGAGGTGAACTTCGAGCGGCGTTTCGCCGGGCGATATCGAGCGGGGAGGCGGGTGGGGACGCGCAACCTGCGTCGCTACGCGGTGTCGCAGGACCTGCGCCTGTTCCAGCGGATGGAGGTGCCGGACCGCCTCTCATACTATTTCCACCTGCTCATCGACGTGTCCCCGTCGATGCTGACCGACCGCAACGGCGCCAAGGCCATCGCGGTCGGATACGCCTTCGCCGAATCACTGGATCGGCTGCGGGTGCCGGTCGACGTCTCGCTGTACTCGGCCGCCGTCACCGAGCTCTACGATCACCGCCGCGACCGGCTCGACCGGTACTTCGGCGGGGACTTCGGCTACTACAGCTCGGGCACACACGAGATCGAGGCCATCGCCTACGCGAAGCAAAAGGCCGACGCCGTGGACCAGACCCGCAAGCTCATCGTGGTCGTGACCGACGGGCACCCCAACAGCGTGGCTCTCACCCGCGCCGGCGGCACCGACCTGCGCTGCTACTACCGCGACGCCCTCACTCCCTGGCTTCGCCGGGCGGGGGTCGACCTGCTCGCGATCGGCATCGGGCACTCCCCCAGCTATCACGAGAACGCGGTGGCGATCGGGTCGAGCTGGCAGGCGATCGGGGTCTTCATGCGCCTGCTCGACGGAGTCGTGGCCGAGGGTCGCAAGAGCCACGCGGAGTTGTGGACCTAGTGCTGCTGCTGAAGCAAGGCTTCGCCGCCAGAGCTCTATCGCCGGCGGCGCGCTAGTATTGCGGCCGCGGCTCGCCGTCCGAGTGGTGAGCTGTCCGTGGCTCTCGAGTACCCGCGACGTGGAGGATGACACCGATGGCCTTTCGAACGCCGATCAAGGTCTGCTTCAGCGACATCGACAACGCGGGCATCGTCTACTACCCCCGCTTCATGCACTACTTCCACCTGGCCGTGGAGGAGTTCTTCGCCGGCGAACTGGGGGTGGACTTCGCCGACGTGCTGCACACGCGCCGCGTGTCGCTGCCCACGGTGCACCTCGAGGCCGACTTCCGCCAACGGATGTCGTACGGCGACCACATCGACATGGAGGTCAGGGTGCTCGAGGTGGGCAACTCGTCGATCACGTGGGGGTACCGCGGATACCGCAAGGGTAGCCACGGCGACCCCGAGGCGCTGGTGGTGGAGGGGAGCAACATCACTGTATGCGTCGCGACCGAGACCTTCGAGAAGATGACCGTGCCCCCCTGGCTCAGGGCCCGCCTCGCCGCGTACCAGGCCAAGCTGGCGGCCGAGGAGGCATAAAGGCCCGGCCGGGCTTCATCCCGGGGTTCGACCGATCACACCTCCTTCCGATCCTCGAGCGCGGCCCGCAGCCGAGTGGGCGTGATAGGCAGGTCGCGCATGCGCGCGCCGACGGCGGCATAGACGGCGTTGGCGATGGCGGGAGCGGTCGGCATCTGCGAGCACTCGCCGGCTCCCGCGGCTCCGAACGGACCGCGCTCGTGCGGGGTCTCGAGGAGGACCACCTCGATCTCGGGCATGTCCTTGGCTCTGGGAACCCGATAGCCGGCCAGGTCGACGGTCACTCCGGGCACGAACTCCTCCTTCAAGGCGAAGCCGATGCCCATGAGAGCTCCACCTTCGAGCTGCCCCTCGACCGCCTGAGGATTGATCACCGTGCCCACGTCGTGAGCCACGTGCACCCGCAGGACACGTGCGCGCCCGTTCGCGAGGTCGACCTCGACCTCGACCACCTGCGAACCGAAGGTGTAGGTCTCGTAGGGAGAGCCTTGTCCGTCCTCGTCGAGGGGGCTCACCCCGGCGGCATAGGCGCCGAAGTAGCGGCGCGTGTGCCCGGCCGCGACCAGCTCGGAGAAGCTCACCCGAGTATCGGGCGCTCCCTCGGCCCGGACCGCTGCGTCGGCGACCACGAGCGTCTCCACCGGCCGAGCCAGCATCTCGGCCGCGGCGGCCGTCACCGACTGCTTGAGCATCCGAGCAGCGCCGAGGACGGCGTTGCCGGTGTTGTAGGTCTGCCGGCTGGCGCAGGTGAAGCCACCGTCGGGGGCGCCCTCGGTGTCGTGCGCCCGAACCTGCACCCGCTCGTAGGGCATGGCGAGCTCCTCAGCCGCGAGCTGAGCCATGACGGTCTCGAGTCCCTGGCCTATGTCGGCTGCCGTCGTGACCACGCGGACGTCGCCGTCCGGGAGCAGCTCCACAAAGGCCTCCGACTTCTCGGCGAGACTGGTCTTGCCCGGTCCGAACCACATCGTGGCCAGGCCGGCTCCACGCCGGAGACTGCTGCCTGAGGCGGCGGCCGCTTCGTTGAAGCGGGCCGCCTCGTCGCGGGCGCGGACATGGATCGCGGCCAGCGCCTCCAGCGTGGCCAGGTACGGCACCGTGGCTTCGAGCCGCTGTCCCGTCGAGGTGATATCGGCGTCCAGATACCCGTTTTGCCTGCGCAGGTCGAGGGGGTCGACGTCGAGCCGGACGGCCAGCTCGTCGACCAGCGATTCCATGGCGAAGGTGAGCTGCGGCACGCCGAAGCCCCGCATGGCCCCGCTGACAGGTCCGGTGGTATGCACCGCTCTGCCGGTCACGTGCACGTTGGGAATGCGGTATGGACCGGGAGCATGCACCACCGCCCGAGTCACCACCCCGGGTCCGAACGAGAGGTAGGCCCCGGTGTTGGCCGTGAGGTCGGCGGTGAAGGCCGTGAAGACGCCATCCGCGCGCGCACCCAGAGTGAGGTCCATCGCGAACGGATGGCGCTTGGTGCTGTCGAGGAACGATTCTTCGCGCGTGAGCACGAGCTTGACCGGGCGGCGGCTGACCCAGGCGGCCAGAGCGACCAGGCCCGGGAAGGCAACGTCGAGCTTACCGCCGAAGCCGCCGCCCGTCGTCGTCTGGATCACGCGCACCCGCTCCGGGTCGATGCCCAGCACCTTGGCTGTCTCGCCCCGGGAGT
>JAJZQZ010000140.1 GCA_021802965.1 Actinomycetes bacterium | reverse complement strand
TTCGGGCGCAGCAGAACCGCACTGTGCGATTCAAACCGGGGCCATTCCTCGAGGCGCTGTTGACGGCGTGGAGCTATGCGCGGCACGCGGACGCCGAGGGTCGCGGCCCGGCTGTCGACGTGTCCGTCGACCGCGTCTACGCGGTTCTCACGGTAGCCCCCGGCAGCAAGAAGGAGTATTCGCGGCAGGAGTTCGGAAGGGATCTGTTCCTCCTCGCGAGCAGCGGCGAGACTCGGACGAAGAGTGGGGCCGAGGTGCACTTCTCTCGCTCTACGGGCGCGAAGACCGGCAGAGGGATCACCATTGTGAAGGAGAACGGTGACCGAGTCGTCTACTCGTCGATCTCCTTCAGGGAGTCGCGCGATGGCGCTTAGGATCCCCGTGGGCGAATACGCGCGGTTCCTCCGCGATGAGTACCTCGGGTCGTTCGTCGCATCGGGGGGATCGGCGGTCAAAGTGGCCGTGGTCGCCGACAGCGACACGGCCGACGCCGTCGCTCAAGCCGTGCTTTCTGAGGCTGATTCGCTGGGCTACGCCACGGTCGCCATCGATTCGGCGTTCACCCGGGTCAACCTCATCCAGCAGATCTTCTATGCCGTGGCGAACGAGCTCGACTGGGCGGCCCATGCGCGTAGCATCGTGGGCTCCCTGGTCGAAGAGGTCTACGGATGGGAGGCGCGAGGCGCCCACACCCTGGATGCCGTCGCCGACGTGACCGGCATCGACGGCGCCCTCATTCGCACGCGCATGGACGAGGCGCTGACCAAGCGGGTGGTCCGCAACTACTCGCTGGCCAAGGACTTCCGGCTGGCGATGGTGCAACTGTGCCTCGCGGAGCTCCAGCCCGAGCAGTTCACGGAAGAGGGCAAGTCGGTGATCCTGCAATGGTTGCGGGGCGAGCTGCGCCTCATCTCCGCGCTGAAGGAGCGCATGATCTTCCAGAAGATCGCCCGGCATAACGCTCGGCTGATGCTGGCGTCGACCGCACGGTGGCTCCACCAGGCCGGCCTGCCCGGTCTGCTCATCGTGCTCGACATCCGGCAGCTCGCGGTCGCGCGCCGCGCCCCGGACGACGGTTCCCTCCACTACACACCGGCCGCTCTCATGGACGCGTACGAAGTCCTCCGGCAGTTCATCGACGCGACCGACGAGATGGAGCACCTGATGGTGCTGGTCGTGGCTCCGCGCGCTCTCCTCGACGAATGCAACAAGCGGGGGATCGTCGGCTACCCGGCTCTCCGAAATCGGATATGGGACGACGTGCGCGACCGGGAACGGGCCAACCCGTGCGCGCCCATGGTCCACGTCGCCGTGGATGGGGGGGATCGCTGATGGAGACCTCTCTTCAGGCACGGCGGGCGGTCGAGGCTCTCAGGGCGGGTGTGCCGAACCGGGACGCCGTCCGGGTGCTCGGCTTCGCCGACGACACCATGGCCCGGGATTTCGACGACAGACTCGATTCCCTGGTCCACGATCGCGAGCTCTCGTGGCAGCCCGAAGGTCTGCTGCTTGCCGCCGAGTTCGGAGGCGGCAAATCGCACGCCTTGGAGTACCTCCGACACCGGGCCCTGGAACGCAACATTGCCGTCAGCAAGGTCGTGATCTCCAAGGAGACCCAGCTCTTCGACCCGGCGCGGCTCTTTCGGGCGGCCATCGACGGCCTCGAGGTCGAAGACCGGACCGGCGACGCGCTCGCCGACATCGCGCTGACGCGCCTGAACAGCGCACCACTTCGCCCCCGTTTCGACGAGTTCGGGCTATGGCTGCGCACAAGCGGACTGAACTCCCGTTTCGCGGCCACCGTCGCCCTCTTCGAGCACGCGCGCGCCAACGCCGAGCTGCAGGACAAGCTTGTCGGGTTCTGGGCGGGAGGCCCCCTCCCGGTCACGGCACTGAAGAAAGACCTGCGCTTGTGTGGCATGGCCGGCATCTATCCGCTGGAGAAGATCGCGTCGCGGGACCTGGCGCGCGAACGCTTCCGCTTCGTCGCTCGCCTGCTTCGGGCGGCCGGGTACGACGGCTGGGTGTTGCTGCTGGACGAGCTCGAGCTGGTCGGCCGGTACAGCATTCTTCAGAGAGGTCGGTCATACGGAGAGCTCGCCCGTCTTCTCGGCTTGGACGCCGACGAGTCGATCCCGGGCCTGCTGACCGTGGGGGCCATCACCCCCGATTTCGAGTCCGCGGTTCTGGTGGGAAAGGATGATCTCAACCAGATAGGCTTCCGGTTCAGGGCGCGGGGCGACTTCGAGAGCGAGCTGACCGCCGCGCTGTCCGAGCTTACCATGGACCGCATGCGCAAGAATCTCATCATGCTCCGCAGACCCGACCTCTCTGCTCTCCAAGCCACGGCGGCCCGTCTAGCCGGAGTCTACGAGCACGCCTATGACCAAGCGCCCAATGCCGGTGGGGTCGTCTACGACAGCAACTGGCAGATGCGCGAGTACGTGCGCTCGTGGATCACCAAGTGGGATCTGAACCGTCTGGAGCCCGGCTACGAGGTCGAGATGGTCGTCACGCAGATCCCCACCGACTACACGGAGGACACGGTGCTCGAGCGGCCTTCGGAGGACGGCGAGGAGTAGAAAGGCGGCGGCCCCTTGGGCATACCCTTTCGGGCGTCTGAAGCCTCCGCCGACGGCTTGGCGGCGTTCCTTCGCGTCATCCCGTTCCCCGAGGGCACCGGCTATGACGGCGCCCTGTTCGTCATGAGCGGCAACGGCGAGCCGGTGGAGTTCTGCTTCTCGAGTGTCGAGACGCCGCGTACGGCTCTCTGGAGGAAGAAGGACCTGGTGCGAAGGGCGGCGGTGGAGCTTGCCCGTTCGCTGATGAACGCCTGCAGGAGCTCACCGGTACTGGTGCTGGCGCGTGCGGAGGAAGTCGGGCCGGACGTGCTGTCGGGTGCGCTCGAACTGAGCATCCCCGTGTGCCGCGTTGCGCGCGCGCTCGATCTGTCGACGGCCGCGCCGGATGAGCACGAGGAGATACCGGCGGGCGACGGATTGCACCTGTTCTGGTCCGTCGAGCCTCCGGGCCATGGCGAGGCGACGCGCCGACTCATCGACGGACTCCTCACATCGGGCCTGCTCGCCGAACCGTTCGATCGAGCGGAGGCCGGTCTTCGAGAGGTGAGATCGGTGGAGACTCAGCAGGGGTGAGCCTCTTCTCGCGCGGACTGAGCCAGAATAGGGCTTTGCGTGCACGGGCACCGATATCCAAAGTGCGACCGGGAGCTCGGCAGGTCTCCCACGAACTTGTCGAGGGAGCCTTGGGCGACCTCGGCATCTCCGTTTCCGCGGGCGGAGCCACTTCGGTTCACCTTGGCCTGGTCGTCGAGGCAGCTGTTTCTATTGGATTGCGGGACCCCCCATTCCGGGGGGCGTCCGATGAAGTGAGGAAGCGTACCGCGCGTTCGGCCGCCCACAGGTTATCCGCTGCGATGGATACGGCGCACGTGACAGGGATGAGCCCCCCTCTGAGAGATCGCCTGCGGGCGGCGTTGGCCCCGCCGATTGCCACGCTCCTGCCCCGTCCGGGGTCGATCCTCGAATGGCCGAGCTCGCTGCTCCCCTTCCAGCTCGACGGTGTCAGGGTTCTACTCTCCCAGGCGGAGGTGCTGCTGGCCGACGATATGGGGTTGGGCAAGACCGTGCAGGCGATCGCGGCGCTGCGCATCCTACTGCATCGAAACGAAGTCGAGTCGGCCTTGGTGGTTGCCCCCGCGAGCCTTATCCATCAGTGGCGCCAGGAACTGAGCCGTTGGGCGCCTGAACTTCGAGTAAGTACCGTCGCCGGCACACCCGAGCAGCGGGGGTTCGCCTGGTCGGTCGCGGCCCACGTCTTCTTGATCACGTACGAGACACTCAGGTCTGATTTCGCTCCCTATGCCAACTGCGGTCCCCGGCGCAGGACGTGGGGAGCTGTCATTCTCGACGAGGCCCAGAAGATCAAGAACCGAAACACCGGCGTCAGTACCTCGTGCAAGATGTTGCCACGTCATCGCTCCTGGGCGCTGACAGGAACACCTCTGGAGAACAAGGTAGATGACCTTGTCTCGATCCTCGAGTTCCTGCAACCGAACCCGGGAGGCGAGCCGGTCGCGCCTCTCCATTTCGACCCCACGCTCGCCGAGCGTCACCGCGATTTGCAGCTTCGGCGACGGAAGAAGGATGTGCTGCCGGAGCTTCCTCCGAAGACGGTGATCCGTGTGCTGCTTGACCTTTCCGAGGAGCAGATGCGGTCGTATCGCTGGGCCGAGGAGGACGGCGTCTTGGAGTTGAGGCAGCGTGGCGAGACCATTCAGCTCACCCACGTCCTTCAGCTCATCACTCGCCTCAAGCAAATCTGCAACTTCTGCCCAGAGACGGGCGTCTCGGCGAAGGTCAACGACCTACGCTCGCGGCTCGCGGTCTTGGCGTCAGAGGATCACCGGGTCTTGGTCTTCAGCCAGTACACGGATGACGTCTTCGGGGTCCGGGCCATAGAACGCGGGATCAGTCGGCATGGTCCACTCATGTTCACTGGGGACCTGTCCCAAGAAGAGCGAAAGGCCCGGATAGCTCAGTTCAAAAGGGACAAGAGGCATCGCGCGCTCATCCTCTCTCTCCGCGCCGGAGGCCAGGGTCTGAATCTTCAGGAGGCGTCGTACGTGGTCCACTTCGACCGCTGGTGGAACCCCGCGATCGAGAGGCAGGCGGAAGACCGGAGTCATCGTATGGGCCAGACGATGCCGGTTACCGTGTATACATACACGTGCGTCGGCACGATAGAAGAGCGCATAGCCGACCTTCTCGAAGAGAAGCAGAAGCTCTTCGACGTGCTGATCGACGAGGTCAGCCTCGATCTGGACCGGTTGTTGACCGCCGAGGATCTCTTCGGCCTGTTCGGTCTCGTGCCGCCGGCGTCTGCGGCCAGAGCATCACCCCGCGGTGCCCAGGCCTTTGGAGAGATCACGGGCGGGGAGTTCGAAGAGCACATGGCGGAGATGTTTCGGCGCCTGGGCTTCACGGTTGATCTCACCCCAGCCTCACGTGACGGCGGTGTGGATGCCATCGCACGCCGGACAGATGTGGTCGGGATCGAGACGACGCTCTATATCCAATGCAAGAATCACGCAGCTCCAGCCGGCGTCGAGGCGGTCCGAGCGCTCATAGGCGCCGTCCCCCCGGGCGACGCTGGGGCGAGGGCGATTTTGATCTGTCCCGCCGGCTTTTCGGCGGATGCTGTGGCCTTGGCCGGGGAGCGTGGGGTTCAGCTTGTCGACGAGAAGGCGCTGCGGGTGCTGGCGAGTCAAGCCTCCGGCGGGGACTGAAGCCGACCTGCCTCCTACTATGGCCCAACGAGAAGGATAGTGGGGAGCCCGGTTTGCTCCACGGACCGCGGCCCCAGAGTTCGTATGCGACCCGCTATTGCGAGCCGCTCCCTGGACACCTTGATGATCGTGGCATACGCTTCGTGACCCAAGTGGCACCGCCTCCCGTTCAGCGGGCGCACCGTCTGCAGTACGAAAGCGAGTGAGAATGGGTATCGTCCGAGAAAGTTGCCAACTGCTCTTTGCGGGAGTCAACTTTGTCTTCGCGCCCCCGCCGCCCTTAGATAGCCGAGATTGGCTCGGGTTCCAGGAATGCCTCGCTACTCGCCAGCTTGACTTCGAGTAGGCGCGACGAGAAGCTGGGCAAGGGATTCTCCTGCGCACCCAGGGAAGCTCTCTTCAGGTCCAAGTTGCCGCAAGCGGACCACCTGTCGGTCAGCTGCTCCTCATAGCCGAGAACCCTGCGCATCCACTGGAGCTGATCATCCGAGAGATGGATCTCGTCGTCGGGGCATTCGAGGAATCTTGGGGCAGCCCACAGCAGATCGTCTCGAAGGACGTGACCCTGCGTTACCTGTACTCGATCAGTGGGTCCCATGCGTTTCAGTACCTTTGGGAAGAACGGCTCGGTCAATCGGACTCCGATCTGGCCGGTCTCGGGGGAGCGGTTCTTGGTGGAGGTCTTCGCTTCGTGATGCCGAGGACGCCGGGCACGCGCTGTCAGAGCGAGCTGAAGATCGAATCGTTCTTAAGGGACAGCGAGAAGCTGTTCATCGAAACCGTGTTCACCTGGACAGAACGTGATTCACCCGGTGCAAGGATGTACGCGGGCGACGTTTTGAAAGAAGTGAGAGACTACGCGTTGGGTTCCGCGATCGACTTCGCGGATATGGACCCGGGAGGTGGCACATGACCTCGACAACTTACAGCCGGCCGAATGCAGTTATAGGGGGACACGGTATCTACGTCACGTCGGGGCGCACTCCGGCACGCGCGGATGACGATGCGTGGGGCCAGCCGCCGGCCTCAACTCTCGTTTTTCACTACCACGATCAGGCCGTTCTAGGCAGTGAGCGAGGAGTCTATGTCTCGTCTCCGGCTGCGCGTCTCGAGCGCATTCAGACGCTAGATGATGAGCTAGCAGGGTGGGAAGCCGCCAGTGACGCGGCTTTCGGGGCTGCCGGTCTCGATCTCTGATCGAATGGCGCGGGGCGATGTTGTTCTGGTAGCGCTTCCTCCCCCCAGCTCGGCCTAACCGTCTCGTGTACAGGCGGGACCGCGGCCCGCCGTGATCGTCCAGTCAGATGCGATGACCCACCCTGAGTCCGTCGTGCTTGTCGTGCCCGTGACGACCAATATGAGCGCGATGCAGTTCTCGGGGTCGGTTGCCGTTGCTCCCGATGGCACCAATGGGTTGACTCATCCCTCCGTCCTCTTGGTGACGCAACTTCGTGCGATAGACCGGAAACTGATCGTGCGGGCCCTTGGGCGGCTTGCTGCGAGCGACATGAACACCCTGGAGAACCAGTTGGCCCGAATACTTGGTCTGCCGTTCCTGCGTACTGAGTAGGCTTGTACCGGCAACTCCGCCCTCGGCGCCGCGGAGCAGGTGAAGGCGCAGATCCTCTCCGTGGCCGCCGACATCCTCGAGGTCCCCCTCGAGAGCCTCGACCTCTACGGTGGCAAGGTCACCTGCGCGGAGGACCCCGACAAGAACACCGCCATCGACAAGATCCTGCGCAAAGCCCACTTCGCCTCGGCGGGCAACACCATGTTCATGGCCGCCCACTTCTACGAGCCTCCCACCGACTTCATGGGCGGAGACTTCAAGGGCAGCGGAACTCGCTCCATGCTGACGCTCGTCGTCAGGACGTGATCGGCGGATGCGAAGGAAGGACGCAGGGAGCGGGCGTAGCAGCGCTACGCGCGCGACCGAGGACGAAGCAGCGCGCCGTCTAGCACGTCCGCGGCGGCCGAGCCTCAGTGTGGAGCGAGTTCCCCCTCCATGACCTACACCTGGGGCTGCCACGGCGTGGAAGTGGAGGTCGACACCCAGACCGGCCAAGTGGAAATCGTGCGCTACGTCGCCGCCCACGAGGTTGGCCGGGCCATCAACCCGCTGCTCCTCAAGGGCCAGATCTACGGGGCCGCCCTCCAGGGTGTGGGCTTCGCCTTGGCGGAGGAGATGATCTACGACCAGGGTAAGCTCCTGAACGCGAACTTCCGCGACTACAAGATGCTGACCGCTATGGACGCCCTTCCCGTCGAGCCCATCATCGTGGAGGATCCCGACGCCGCCAGCCCCTACGGCGCCAAGGGTATCGGCGAGCCCGGCCTGGTCCCCGCCATCGCGAACGCCATCTACGATGCCGTGGGCGTGCGCATGCGGAAGCTGCCCATCAAGTCGGAGGCGGTCTTGGCGGCGATATTCGAGAAGGCGGGGCGGGGGGTGCGGTAAGGAGCGGGCCGCCCTCGTAGGTGGCTCAACCGGTCGCGCGCCACGAATTGACGGGAAAGTCGTGGGACCAACCGTGAGGCCGTGTTTGCGCGGGCCGCGCGCTCATACTGGCTAGTTTGTGTTCAGTCCGACCATAGTTGTAAGGAATGGAGCGTTCCTGTCTGTGGCCCGACGGACGAGGAGGCGCTCGCCTTGGAGAACAGCCAGACGCTTGAGGGTGCTCTTGCGGAGACGGAGCGGCAGACCGGGCGTCGCCGCGGCTTCCGCGAAGAAGTATTTCGCGGCGTCCACAGTGCACAGAAGGCCAGTTCACAGGGGGACCTCGGGGGCATGAGGAAAGCGCTCGCCGAGGCCCCCGAAGAAGGCCCGCAGAACGACACCCCGGGCTGCCGTGGATCTCCCCTTACCGTTCCCCGTGTTCAGTAGGACGAGCGAATCTGGGGAGGAGGTCAGGTGGCAGCCGGGCATCCATACCGCCGATATTACGATCTTCTCGTAAGCGTCAGCAGGGCCGTTCGCAACTCGTCCCGCGTCCGCGGCATGGCCGAGGCGGGCAACAAACCGCATTCCATGAGCAGTTTCGAGACTTCCACGATCCACGGGATGCGCAGTCCGTGGTGCGCGAGTGTCGCCGGGTCGTTCATGAGGCCGCCCGGCGGCCCCTGCGCCACCATGGTCCCCCCGCTGAGGATGGCCACCTCTTGCGCCCACTCGTAGGCGAAGCTCATGTCGTGCGTTGCGATGATCAGCGACGTCCCGCTCTCGTTCAGTCGCTTCAGCAGACCCATCAGCTGCCAGGCCCCGCTCGGGTCCAGGCCGGCCATGGGTTCGTCGAGCACCAGGATCTTGGGTTGCATCGCGACTGCGCCCGCGATGGCCACGCGCTTCTTTTGCCCGTGGCTCAGCATGTGCGTCGGCCGGTGACGCAGGCCCGAGATGTCCATGGCTTCGAGGGCCTGCTCGACCCGCTCCCGGACCTCGGTCTCGTCCAGGTCGAGATTCAGCGGGCCGAAGGACACGTCCTGGTAGACGGCGCCGGCGAACAATTGGTCGTCGGGATTCTGGAGGACAACGCCCACCGTGGCGCGCAGTCGCTTCAGGCATCGACGGTGGTACTCGACCGGCTCGCCCTCGATGTAGAGCACTCCCGAAGTAGGCTTAAGGGTGCCGTTCAGGTGAAGGAGCAGCGTGGTCTTGCCCGCCCCGTTGGCGCCAACCAGGGCGATGCGTCGGCCGTGGTGGACCTCGAGATCGACGCCGCGCAGGGCTTCGTCGCCCCCTTCGTACACATAGCGCAGTCGCTCGGCCCGCAGTACCGGCGTCGGCTGAGTCCGGTCTTGGACTAGAGGGAGAGCCACGCCACCGTCACTCCCAGCACTGCCAGTTCGAGTAGCACGATGAAGGTGAGCGTCGCAGCAGAGGCGGCGGGAGCATCATCGAGCACGCGGAACTCACCCTGCCAGTTGCGGGCGTCCAGACCGCGTTCCAGGGCGCGTCCGCGCTGCAACGC
>JAJZQZ010000139.1 GCA_021802965.1 Actinomycetes bacterium | reverse complement strand
CACCACCTTCCTCGCCTTCCTCAAAGCCCTCTACCGCAAGTACCCCCACAAGCACCTCTATGTCATCTGCGACAACCTCTCGGTCCACAAGCACAGCGAGGTGAAGGAATGGGCTCAGAGGAGGCGACGCCTCACCATTCTCTTCACCCCCACCTACGCCTCCTGGCTGAACCAGGTGGAGATCTTCTTCAACATCTTCACCCGGGAGGTGGTGCGGGGCGGGGTGTGGGCCTCCAAGCGCGAACTTGTCGACCAGATCATGACCTACATCAAGCGCTACAACGAGGAGGCGACGCCCTTCGCCTGGAACTACACGGGCCGACCGCTGACGGTGTGAAGATGTATAAGTCAATTCGGGAACGTCACACTAGTTGTGAATCTGCACGTTCCCGGTGAACGCTTCGTATGCTCCCGTGGCAAGACTCAGGTTGCACGGGAAAGGCACAGACCCGACGAGAACGCGCACTCCCTGGTCAGCGTCAGCAGCAGCGCCTTCCCCATTGTCGGCCACGGCAACGTAGAAGTACCGCATCCCGGCGTCGTAGAAAGCGCCCTTGACAATCTGGCCAGTGAAGCACGCCTTGTTCTCGAACTGAGAGTAGTTCGTCACTTTGCCCCAGAACGTCTTGTCGTCCGAATTGGCGTACTTGACGTTGCCCTTGACCCCATCGGCGGTACTCATGGCCACGAAGTCGAGTTGGACTTCAGTCCCACCTGCCATGAACTTGATTCCGCCCGTCGTCTTACCGAGGGCGGTCGGGAGAACATAGGTCGCGGTTCCGTGCGTGCTGTAGGCCAGCCCAGTCGGGTTGCTGGTCGACGTTCCGCCAGCCAGGCTGAAATTGCGGACCACGATATCTACAGTGTTGACTCCAAACACCGGTGTGATCCCGTATGTCCAGAGAGCATTCCACTCATAGTTGTCAGCCCGTGCTCCTTCAACTGCACCGTTGGTGCCCACCAGGGTGCCGTTGACCCATATGCGCTCCACGTTGTCGGAGTTTACGACCAACTGCTGAAGGCCCGTAATGTTGATCGCCTCCATCGGGATGACGAATTCGAAGTGGAACCACCGCCAGGTATCGCCTACCCAGTCATCCGTTGCCAGGGAAGGGGTGGATATCCACTCCGCACCGGGTACCGAGGCCCAGCTGGGATGCGGGGTGATCGTCACGGCGGTCCTAGCCGTGCCCCAATCCATGAGACCCTGAGCCGCGTAGTGATCGATTGGTCCGTAGACTGTGGTCGGCTGGATACCGCTCACTACATTGATGTCCTGTGTCACTGCCAGCGCGGGCAGGGCCATGGCAAGCACGAGGACCATTGCGACAACAACTACTGCAAGCAAACGCTTCATCTCGAACCTCCTTGCAGGGACAATTCGCCCAACAAGGCAAGCCACCCGGCTGGGCCCGTCGGCGGGAAACAAAAGACGACCAAGTTCCCTTCGCGGTAACCCAGCCGCCCCGTCAACCACCCGTCGGGCCGATGGCTTTGCGTCCCCGCCTCACGGCGAGTTTGCCTTTGTCAAAAAGCGGACCTTGCGCTCCTCTGCTTATCCCACCGATAAAATCCTATGCGTATTTAGACCGTTTGTCAAACAAATAGTCGAATATATCCATCTATGATCGACCTACTCCGCCATATCTTCCTACCCGGCGATAAGGACCCGGGATGTGCCTGACGGCGTGGGCCGATGACCGTCGATGACGGCGCCGTTGCAGCAGAAGACCATGGTGTCTTCTCTTTAGGCTGCCAAGAATCGACGAAACGCACGGACGAGCAACCGAGTATCTTGTCGGGGGCCGAGGAGGAGATTCTCGGCCACATGGACTCTCCCCCGGGACTGCCCGGGAGCACTCGCGCCAGCTCGGCTCCCTCCAACCACGCTGGGGCTCCCTGCGCGCACCCATCCGGAGGAGAATTATGGGCGGTGGGCGCACGCCGCGTCGACGTTCGCCCACCGCCCCTGACGGGTCCCTCAACCTTGTCGCGCCACCCGGTCGAATACCGCCTTGTAGTTCGACTTCAGCATCTGTCCGCCGACGATCTTCATAAGCCCGACGAGCACGTACCCCTTGATCCCGCGGGGACGGCGATGCCAGTCCATCGCCACGTGGCTGCCGCCGCCGTCGGCGGGCGACACCGCAATCTCCACCCCGCTTCCCGGGGCGCTGAAGTTGCTGTCCTCGGCCGCCCACGACACGAAGCCGGGATGTGACCAGTCGTACCTCTCGCGCGCCCAGACGTCGGGCCGGTGGCTGCCTTCGGTGACCACCGCGTAGGTGTCACCCACCTCGTGCAGCTTGTACTTGGTCCGATCGAGAGCGCGCCACACCTCCGGCCGTCGTGGGGAGAAATCGGTCAGCGTCGATACGACACCCTCGGGGGCCAGTCGCGTATCGAACTCAGTGTGTACGCGGACGTCCATGTCAACGGGCCCGGACCATTTCCGTCACCGCCAGGTAGTTGCCTTCGCTGTCCTTGAACCAAGCCGAGCGAGACCCGTCCCCCAACTCCGCGACACCTTCCACGGTCTTGAGCCCCGGCTGATCGAATTCCTCGAAGTTGACCCCCCTTTGACGCAGATCGTCCATCTCGCGGCGGAGGTCGTCGACCAGGAAGCCGGCCGTCGTAGCCCCGCCGTGCGGCGCGTCAGTCCTGTACACCAGAAGGCCGCCATCGCCCACCCCGTAGATGACTCCGTCGGGCATGGCGGGCAGGTCTTCCTTTGGCGCAAGGCCAAGCTTGTCTTCATAGAAGTGCCGTGCCCGATCGAGGTCCACCGCCGGCACGGTCGGAATAATGCGTGCGCTCGACAACATGATGATCCCCCTTAGGGATGCCGCTTATTGCTTCATTTTGTGATGTTCCCTTGGGGGGCTTGTGCTAATCCTTGCAAGCGGCTCAAGGTACGCTGGGGCCCGGCAGTGACCCGGCGGCGCGGGGGAGTTCGAGGAGGCGCCGCGCGCCCGGACGGGGCGCCCTACTGTTGGGGCTCGACCATGACCGCCGTGCCGTACGCGAGGACCTCGGTCATGTTGTTGCCCAGGTCGGTCGCATCGTACCGGACAGATAGGATCGCGTTGGCGCCCATCGCGTCGGCGTGCTGCGCCATGAACTCGAAGGCTTCAGCCCGAGTCTGCTCGCACAGCACGACGTACTCGTCGATGCGGCCTCCGCCGATCGTGCGCAGCGAGGCCGCGATCTGGCTCCCTATCCAACGGGAGCGGACCGTCACCCCCCGCACGACTCCCAGGTTGTGCACCGTTCGGTAGCCCGGCAGTTGAAGGCACGTGGTGATCATACGTGGGTCCACGAGGTTCCTCCTTTGGTCAGTTTCCTCCGGTCTCGGCCACTGTGGCCCGCGCGGCCCGCTCCACCCGCGCCACCAGCTCGTCGACGTCCGCCTCCGTGTAGGCGGTCGAAAGGGCCGCCTTGCCGCCATGCGTGTGCACACCTTCGTTGAGCAGAGCCAGCTGCAGGACCTCGCCCCGCTCGTGGTCGGTGAAGCCGACCGCGTCCTGGATAGCTCGGAACGGGGGGCGAGCCTCGGTGAGCACGTGGAACGAAGCGAGGGAGCCGACCCCCGTCACCTGCGCGGTCAAGCCCGCGGCCTCGAAGGCCCGGGAAAGCCCGGCACGGGCCCGCGCGCCGATGCGGTCAAGGTATGGGTAGACGGTGCCGGCATGGTCGCGCAGGTGCTCTACCATCAGCCGCCCTCCCACCATGCTGAGGGGGTTGCAAGAATAGGTACCCCCGGCCATCAGGACGCCCTGCCCCTTGGGCAGGCTCGACACGGCGCTTCCCAGCGACATGATGTCGTCGCGGCCGGCGACTAGGCCCAGGTGAAAACCCCCGCCCGCGACCTTGCCGTACGTGCTGAGGTCGGGCTGGATGTCGTAGTACGCCCTCGCTCCGCCCAGCTCTAGCCGAAAGCCCACGATGATCTCGTCGAATATCAGGACCGCTCCACGCCGGTGGGTCTCGTCGCGCAGAAAGCTCAGGTACTCAGGCTCGCCGGCCACGAAGGTCATCCCCTGCACCGGCTCCACGATGATCCCGGCGAGGTCGTCTCCCACCTCGTCAAGGACCCGCCTGGTGCCGTCGATGTCGTTGAAGGGGATCGCTTTGGTGGAGCCGCGAGCGTCCCGGGGCAGACCCGCGCTCTCGGGCACGTCGTAGGGAGGGCGGATCGCCACCGACAGGTCGGTGTTCGCCCCGTGCCAGCCGCCGATCACCTTGACCATGGTCGGCCGGTTCGTGAAGGCGCGGGCGAGTCGGGTCGCATACATCGTGGCCTCGGTCCCCGACACGCCGAAGCGCACCTTGTCGACACCGGGGAGCACCTCGACCAGGAGCTCGGCGAACCGCACCTCGTTCTCGCTGGGGATGCCGAAGTGCGTCCCGCCCGCGACCACCGCCCGCATCTCGTCGATCAAGAACGCGGGTGCATGCCCGAGGATGGCCGCATAGTGCGCGTTCCAAAGATCAAGGTACTCGTGACCGTCGACGTCACGGACGGTCGCTCCGCCGCCGGTGCGCATGTAGATGGGATAGGGGGGATAGTAGCGTTGAGCGTGGTGGACGCCGCCGGGGACCACGCGCGAGCTGCGCTCGTAGAGGTCGCGCGAGCCCGGAGTGCGGGCCAGATACGTCTCGAGGATCTGACTCATGGCGTGGCCACCACCCTTGCCTGGGACGAGATTGGACTGAGTCGAAAGGTCGGTCTATGATGACACGAGGGCTCTGTCCGCGGGAAGGAGTCGACGCGATGACGATGACCTCCCGGGAACGCGTGCGCGTGGCGCTGTCCGGCGGTCGGCCCGACCGGGTGCCCTGCGCCCTTGGGTTCTTCACCCAGGAGCTGTTCGGCTCCCCCGACGCCGACGAGCTCTTCCAGACCGACGTCCGCTTCGTGGAGTTCGCCCCGCCCCCCGGTCAGACAGGGTTCGTCTCGTACCTCGAGTCGCTCCCCCAGGACACGTATGTGGGGAACTCCGGACAGCTGCGCAGCTATCACGAGTGGGGCTATCACCCCGAGACGGGGGCCGAGCACGCCCTGGCGGGCGTGCGCTCGGCGGGAGAACTGGTCGAGGGCATCCTTCCCGACCTGACCGATCGCACCCGCTCGGCCGGCGTGGCGGCACGGGTCCGGGAGCTGCAGCGGCGGGGCCTGGCCGTGGCGGCCCCGCCTCCTCACCTGGGCGGAGAACTGTTCGAGGCGGCCTACAGGCTGCGCGGGTTCGCCCGCTTCATGGAAGACCTGCTCGAACGGCCCGCGCTGGTCGATTTCCTGCTCGACCAGCTCACGGCCATGCTGCTGCAGAACGCGACGATCCTGGCGGAGGCCGGGGTCGACGTGCTCTTGCTCGACGACGACGTCTCGGCCTGCGGAGGCATGCTGATGTCGCCCGCCACCTGGCGACGCTTCTTCAAGCCGCGCCTCGCCCGCGTCATCCGGACGGCCCGCGAGGCCGCGCCCGACATCAAGATCTTCTACCACAGCGACGGCGACTTCTCTCGGATCGTGCCCGACCTGCTCGACGCGGGGGTCGACGTGCTCAACCCCCTGCAACCGGATTGCATGGACGCGCGCAAGATCAGGGCGGCCTCCGGAGAGCGGCCGGCTTTCTGGGGGACCGTGGGAAGCGCCCTCACGTGGGATCTCGGCTCGCCGGGGCAGATACGCGACGAGGTGGCCGAACGTCTGATCACGCTGGGGCCCGCGGGCCTCCTGCTCGCGCCCGCCTACGACATCGACTTCTCGCCTCGAGAGAACGTGGCTGCCTTCGTCGAGACGGTGAGGTCCTTCGGCTGATCCGGCCTTGCGCCTTTCCCTCAACTCCTGCTAATCTTCCAAACTCCTAAGATTTGACGGAAGACAGGATGGCTCGAGCTGTGGGACAGATACGCTGAACGCGACCCTTCCCATCCACGCGATCAAGGCCGACTTCTTCCGCGTGCTCGGCCATCCCGCCCGCGTGCGCATCCTGGAGCTCCTCCGCGACGGAGACAAGACCGTCGGCGAGCTGCAGACAGCCCTCGAGCTCGATTCGAGCGGCACCTCGCAGCATCTGGCCGCCCTACGGCAGCGCGGTATCGTCGAGGGCCGCAAGGTGGGCACCACGGTCCGCTACTCCGTGCGCGACCCGCGGATGTTCCAGCTGCTCGAGGTCTCGCGACAGATCATCTCGTCGAGCCTCGAGGAGACCCGCGCCCTCCTCGAGGAGCTCTCGGTACCCGAGCCTCCCGCGCCCGACACGCGGTGAGTCCCGCCACATGGGTCACGCTCGCCGCCGTCCTCGCGATCGCCGGCGGTGGAGCACTGAGCACTCGCGCCCTGCGCTGGGGGCTGGGGGCACAGGCTGTCGGGGCGGCCGCCTTGGGAGGCGCCGGTCTGTGGTGCGTCGTCGGTCGGGCCGCCAGCACCCCGTTCGTCACCGGGGCTGTCTGGGCTTTCGGCCTCGATCCGCTCACGGGCTTTTTCCTGATCGTGCTCGCGGCGTCGGCCGTGCCCGCGCTCCTCTTCGCCACCGGCTACCTTCCCGGAACCCCCGCCGCCAACATCGTCGCGCCCCTGACGGCCGGGTTCGTGCTGTCGCTCGTGGGCGTGCTGACAGCCCGCAGCGCGCCCGCCTTTCTCACCTTCTGGGAGCTCATGACCCTGCTCCCCGCGGCGACCATCCTGGCCACCAGACACCAGGCCTCGGCCCGCCGGTCGGTCTTTCAGTACCTGGCCATCACCCACCTGGGCGGCGTGGGAGTGTGGGTGGCGGTGCTCCTCGTCACCGCGCACGACGGGCTGGACGCCTCCGCTGGCATGGCCGATGCCGGACGCGCCCTGCAGATCGTCGTGGCCCTGGCCGCGGTCGTCGGTTTCGGCACCAAGGCCGGCCTGATGCCCTTTCATTCGTGGCTCCCCCGCACCCATCCCCTGGCCCCGAGCCACGTGTCGGCCCTCATGTCGGGGATGATGATCAAGGTGGCCATCTACGGACTCATCCGGGTCCTGTTCGAGTGGCTGGGCGCCGAGCCCTTGTGGCTGGGCGTGCTCCTGTTGGGGTTGGGCACACTGTCGGCCTTCGGGGGAGTCGTCTACGCCCTCTTCCAGCACGAGCTCAAGCGCCTCCTCGCCTTCCACTCCATCGAGAACGTGGGCATCATCGTGCTCGGGCTCGGTGCGGCCATGCTCTTCGAGAGCCAGGGCCGGCCCGAGTGGGCCGCCCTCGCCTTCGCCGCGGCCCTCTTCCACACGCTCAACCATGCCGTCTTCAAGAGCCTGCTCTTCCTGGGAGCCGGGTCGATCGACAAGGCCGTCCACGGGCTCGGCCTGGACCGCCTGGGCGGCCTTCTCCGTCGCATGCCCTGGACGGGCGGAGCCTTTCTCATCGGCGCGATGGCCATCGCCGGGTTGCCGCCCCTCAACGGGTTCGCCTCCGAATGGCTCACGTTACAGTCGATGATCCACGTGGTGACCGGCGGGGCGGGGGCGGACCCCTCCACGAGGACCGGCGGTCACGTCCTGATCGCCGCGCTCGCGGGAGGCTTCGCCACCGTCGGCCTGGCGATGACCGCCGGGCTGGCCGTGCTCTGCTTCGTCAAGGTCATCGGCCTTGTGCTGCTTGGACCCCCGCGCCGGCCCCAGTGCGCTGACGCGCGCGAAGTGCCGTGGCCCATGGCCACGGCAACGGCCGTCATGGCCGCCATGTGTGTCGGCCTCGGGTTGACGCCGGGGCTGGTGGTCCCGCGCTTGATGCCGCTGCTGCCCGGACTTCCGGCGACGGCGTCGCCGACGGGTCTCACGGTCGCGTCGCTGCCCGGGATCGGAACAGTCGAGGGCGGCCTCTCGATCCTGGGCACGGGCGGCCTACCGGCCGGCGGCATGGTGATCGTGGTCGGTGGCCTCTTCGCTGTCCTGCTGCTGGCCCGGGGCAGGCGGCGGGCCGCGGCCGCTCCCGTGTGGGCGTGTGGGCAGCGGGTCGATCCCGTGCTCTTGTGGACGTCGTCAGGCTTCACCAAGCCCGTACGCCTGATCATGGAAGCCGTGCTCCGCCCCGAGCGGCTGGTGTCGGTGGACGAGGACCGCGGCGTCCCCCAGGCGGTGACTCACGAGGGCGCGGTGCCGCACCTCTTTGACACGGCGCTCTATCGCCCCGTGAAGGCGCGCGCCCTGAGTGCCGCGGCCGTGGCGCGACGGCTGCAGTCGGGGAGCCTGCGGACGTACGTGCTCTACCTGCTCGCACTCCTGGTGGGGGCGCTCGCGCTGGGGCGGTGGCTATGAGCGGCCAGGTGGTCGCCGCCGGCGTGGTACAGGTCGTCGGAGGCGTGCTGCTCGCCCCGCTGCTGCCCGGTCTCATCCAGCACATCAAGGGACGCCTGCAGGGCCGGCGCGGACCCTCGCCCTGGCAGCCCTACCGCGAGTTGCGCCGCCTCTGGTCGCGTAGCCCTGTGGACCCCGAAGGGGTGACCATCGTCTACCGGCTGGCGCCGCCGCTGGTGGCCGCGTGCGTGGGCGGGGCGTTGCTGCTCCTGCCCATCGCCGGGCTGTCGCCCGCCTGGCCCCTGGGACACGACGCCCTGGTGCTGGTCAGCCTGTTCGCGCTCGCCCGCTTCGCCTCCGCGGTCTCGTCATGGGATACGAGCGGGGGCTTCGGCCTCATGGGCGCCAGCCGCGATCTTGCGCTGGCGGTGTCGGTCGAGGGTCTGCTGCTGGCGGTTCTGACCGCGGCGGCCCTGCCCACCCGCAGCACCGACCTGCTGGTCCTGAGCGACGCGGGCGTGGGGGCGGCCGCGTGGGCCTCGCCCGCGCACTGGCTCACGGCGCTCGCGTTCACCCTGGTCGTGGTGGCCGAGACCGGTCGTCAACCGATCGACAACCCGGACACCCATCTGGAACTAACGATGATCCACGAGGGGCCGCTCCTGGAATACGGCGGGCGCGATCTCGCGCTGCTGCAATGGGCCGCGGCGGCCCGGCACTGGATCGTCCTGGTGCTCGCGATCGAGCTCTTCGCCCCCCGGCCGGCGGACTTCGCCGCCCGGGTCGCCGTGCTCGCCGTCGGACTGCCTTTGCTGTGCGGGGCGCTCGCCCTGGTCGAGTCGTGGCAGGCCAAGATGCGCATACTGAGGGTGCCGCGGCTTCTGGCGACCGGCGGGGGCCTCTGCATGCTGGGCCTCGTCACCTGGTTCTTCGGGGGGCGGATGTGAGCGAGGGGGATACACTCACGGGCGCGTTCATGTGGGGTCTCGTCGCCTTGGGGCTGCTGGTGGCCGGCACGCGGCGGCGGTCCGTGGCCATCGGGCTGGTCGCGGCTCAAGCCCTGGCCCTTGGGTTCGCGGCGCTCAGC
>JAJZQZ010000138.1 GCA_021802965.1 Actinomycetes bacterium | reverse complement strand
GCCTCTTCTTTCAGATGGTCACACGGCCTCGGCGCGAGGGTCGCCCACCACCGTCGGCTCCGCAGCCGGCCGCCTCCTGCGGAGAGGATCGAGCACCAGGTACACCACCGGCACGATGATCAGAGTGAGCAGTGTCGAGCTCACGAGCCCCCCGATCACCACGACGGCCAACGGCCGCGAGAGGAAGGAACCTTCGCCCAGCCCCAGAGCCATCGGGGCGAGGGCCAAGATGGTGGCCACCGCCGTCATCAGGATGGGCCGGAGACGGCGCCGTCCTCCTTCGACCACGGCGGTGGGAGCATCCATCCCACGGTCACGGAACTGCTCGATCAGGTCCAGCAGCACGATGGCGTTGGTGACCACGATCCCGATCAGCATCAGCAGGCCGATCATGCTCGGCATGCCCAGGCTCGTGCCGGTGATCAAGAGGAGCCACACCGCGCCCACCGCCGCGAAGGGGATGCTCACCAGAAGGATTAGCGGGTTCAGCAGGCTGCGGAAGGTCACGACCATGATCAGGTAGACCAGCAGGATGGCGATCAGCATCGCCATGCCCAGGCTGGAGAAGACGTCGTTCATCATCTCCGAGGCGCCCGCCATCTCCCAGCGCGCCCCCGTCGGCAGCTGCAGCGAGGCCAGCTTGGCCTTCACGGCGGAGGTGGTCGCACCCACGTTGTTGCTGGTGGCGGTGGCCGAGACCGTCACGGTGCGGGATCCGTCGGTGTGAGTCACCTGCACCGGCTCCTCGACCTCCTTCACCTGAGCCACGCTTGACAGGGTGGCGAGTCCACCGCCTGTGGCGATAGGCAGGTTGCCCAGCTGCTCCGCGCCCCCGCCGTTCATGAGCGGCAGGGAGACGACGGCAAGCAAGGGGCCTTGGTCGGTCGGGAGCATGCCGATGGGCATGCCGTTCAACACCAGGCCGACGTACTGGCCGATCTGGGTCGCGTCCAAGCCGGTCGCGGCGACTTTGGCGGGGTCGACTTTGACGGAGATCTGGGGCTGCTTCTCGGAGAGGTTGGACGCGACGTTGGCCAGGTCGGGCATCTCCGCCAGCTTCGCCGTGACGGCCGCGCTCGCCTGCTGCAGGACCGCGGGGTCATCGGCGTACACCCGCACCTCTATGGCCGAGGTGTCGCCTCCCTGGGAGGCGTCCCCCTCGGTGACGGTGATCTCGCCGGCGCCCTTCAAGGCCGCGAACTTGGTCCGCAGCTCGGCGATGATGTCGGCCTTGGGCCGGACCCAGTCGGTCGCGATGGAGAACTGGGCGCGCGAGGACGAGGCGTTCGTGCCTCCCCCGGGACCGAAGAGTCCGCCGGTGGAGCCGATGGTGACCTGATACGTGTCGATGCCGCCCGTCTTCGAGAGGATGTCTTCGACCGCCGCCGCGGCTTTGCCCGTGGGTGCGGTCGCGGTACCCGGGGCCATCTGCTGGGTGACGGTGAGCGTGTTCTCTTGAGAATGGTCGAGGAGGTTGGTCTTCAGCAGGGGTGCGAGCGCCATCGAGCCGATGAAGACCACCACGGCTCCCACGACGGTCAGCGTCTTGTGCGAGATCGCCCAGCGCAGGACGGGCAGGTAGAGCTTCTGGAGGCCGGTGGTCTCGTTTTTCTCCCGGTGTCCCACGTTGCCCTTGCTGAGCAGAAAGCTCACTCCAACGGGCACCACCGTGACGGCCACCAGCAGGCTCGCGAGCAGAGCGAAGGTCACCGTGAGGGCGAAGGGGCGGAAGAACTCGGACGCCATGCCGTGCACGAAGCCGAGGGGAAGGAAGACGGCCACGGTGGTGAGCGTGCTCGCCGTGACGGCGGACGTCACCTCGCGGGTGCCGGCGAGCGTCGCCGTCATGACGTCCTCGCCCTCCTGAAGGTGGCGGAAGCTGTTCTCGAGCACCACTATCGAGTCGTCGATCACGCGCCCGATGGCGATGGTGAGCCCGGCCAGGGTCAGCATGTTGAGGGAGTCACCCCAGGCGTAGAGAACGATCAGCGCGATGATCACGCTGAGGGGGATGGACATGCCGGCTACGACGGTGGAACGCCAGCTGCGCAGGAAGAGCAGGATGACCAGGATGGCGAACAGAGCGCCCACCAGGCCCTCGCGCCACATGGACGAGATGCTCTTTGTGATGAACGGACCTTGGTCGACCACCACGCTGATGCGCGAGCCTTCGCCCAGATCCTTCTCCGCAGCGGGAAGCACCTCGGCCACCTTGCGGGAGATCTCGACGACGTTGCCATCGGCTGATTTCGTGAGGGCGATGCCGATCGAGGGCACACCGTTCGTGCGGGTGATCGACGTGGCAGGCGCCGGCGCCACCGCTATGTCGGCCACGTCGCCCAGGGTGACGGTCTTGGCGGGCGCGCCAAGCGCTCCCGCCGTCTGGCCCGCACCCGTGGCCGCCCCGCCGGCCGAAGCGCCACCGGCTCCGCCCATGCCCGCTGCCGCCGCCGGTATCGGCAGGGCTTTCAAGGCCTCGACGCCCACCGCGTCGCTGGTCACGCGCACCGGCGTGACCGTTTCGCCGCTCTGCAGGGTGCCCGCGGGTACGGAGACGTTGGCCGAACGGAGGGCGGCGATGATGGCCGGTACGGAGACTCCACTGGTGGCGATCGCCGCGGGCTTGAGATCGATCTGAAGCTGAGCCGACTGTACGCCGGACAACGAGACATCGGCCACTCCGGGGATCTGCTGCAGCCGCGGCACCACCTTGGCCTGTAGCTGGGCCGCGAGCTGCTCCGGAGGCAGCGACGAGCTCGCCGCCAGCTGTATCACGGGAAAGTCGCCGAAGTTGATGGCCTTCACCTGGGGCTGCAGACCCGGCGTCATCATGGGCCGTATCCGTTCCACCGCCTGCTGGGCCGAGCCTTCCGCCTCCTTCATGTCGGTGCCGTAGCCGAAGAGGGCCACGATGATGCTGACGCCCTCGTTGGAGTACGAATCCAGCTCCTTGAGCCCGGGAAGGCCCTTCAGGCCGGTCTCCAACGGGCTCGTGATGCCCTTCTCGACGTCGGCGGGCGAGGCGCCCGGCTGCATGGTGAATATGGTGATCGCGGGGTACTCGATGGCGGGGATCAGCTCTTGGCGCAGACGGACGACCGCGAAGGCGCCGAGTGCCAGCACCGCCACCACCGCCAATATCACCACGGACCTGTTCCTAAGAGACCATCGGGTCAGCCAGCTCATCGTTCTCCCTTCGCAACGGATGTTCCAAGCCTACTTGTCGGCCGACGTGTGTCCAGCTATTATTCAATCGCATGAACTATACACCACCTAAACAACATTGGCACCCTTGACATCGGACTCGCCCGACACGTTCTCCGCCGAAGATCTCTACTCACTGGCCGCCCAGATGAGGCGCATGTGGCAGGCGATGGTGCGCGCGATGCATCCTACCGGAGCCCACGAGAACGCGCACCCACAGCAATACTGGGTCATGGGCCTGCTGAGGACCGGGTCTCGCCGCATGAGCGACCTGGCCGAAGCCGCCCAGACCTCCCAGGCCTCGCTCACAGGCATCGTCGACCGCTTGGAGGAACGCGGGCTCGTGATGCGCTCGCGCTCGCACGAAGACCGGCGGGTGGTCGAGGTGAGCCTGACCCAGGCCGGTGAAGACGAGATCCGCACGGTCCGCGCGCGCTTCGTCGAGGGCCTCGAGCACGTGCTCGAGCCACTTACGCCCGCCGAGCGCCGGCAGCTCCTGTCCCTGATAACGACGATCGCGGAGCATCAACCGCGCCACTCCGAGACCTGTTAGGAGACCCTGGCCCTATGCAACTACGACATCTGCCCCACCGTCGCAAGATGTACATCCTGGCGGGCGTCCTGCTGGCGGTGCTGCTGAGCGCCCTCGACGCCACCATCGTCGCACCGGCCATCCCCAACATCGTGCGCGAGCTCGGAGGCATGCAGGCCCTGTCGTGGGTCTTCATCATCTACTCCCTGGCTGCCACGGTCACCATCCCGATCGTGGGCAAACTCTCCGACCTCTACGGGCGCAAGTACTTCTACGTGGGCGGCATCAGCCTCTTCTTGGTCGGCTCCGCCCTCTGCGGACTCGCCGGGACGGGATGGCTCGACCAGATCTTCACGAAGCTCACGGGCGGTCCGCACGACATGCTGCAGCTCATCGCGTTCCGCGGCGTACAGGGGCTCGGAGCAGGCACGATGATGGCCAACGGAATGGCCATAATCGGCGACCTCTTCGATCTGCGCGAGCGCGGTCGGTACCAGGGCCTGATCGGGGCCTCGTTCGGCCTTGCCTCTGTGATCGGGCCGGCGCTGGGCGGCTGGCTCACCGACAACCTCTCCTGGCGCTGGATCTTCTACGTCAACATCCCCATCGGGCTGGTCACCCTCGCGGTGCTCATCGCGGCCATGCCCAAGCCGCAACACGGGCGCGAGCACAAGATCGACTGGTGGGGCTCCGTCGCGCTCACCAGCGGGCTCGTCCCCCTGCTCCTCGCCCTGAACTGGGGTGGGGAGAAGTACGCGTGGGACTCGCCGAGCATGTTCGTGCTCTACGGCATCGCCGCGGTGGGCCTGCTGGTGTTCGGCTTCATCGAGCGGCGGCAATCGGAGCCCATCATCGACCTGGCCCTCTTCCGCGATCGAGGCTTCTCGTCCAGCATGCTGGCGCTCTTCTTCTCCGGCGCGGGCATGTTCGGCTCGATCATGTTCCTGCCCCTCTTCCTTCAGGTCGTCGGCGGACGGAGCGCCTCGAGCTCGGGAGCCCTCCTGATGCCCATGATGATCGCCATAGTCAGCGGGTCCATCCTGACCGGGCAACTGATCACCCGGACCGGGCGCTACAAGGCCTTCGGGATAATCGGGCTCTCCATCTCGGCGGTGGGCATGTTCCTGCTCTCCCGGCTCACGGTCACCACGTCGAACGGCCAAGTGGCGTTCTGCATGGTGCTGGTGGGCCTCGGGCTCGGCGTCACCATGCCGCTCTTCACCATCGCGCTGCAGTCGCAGTTCCCCAAACGGATCGGCGAAGTGACCGCGGTCATGCAGTTCTTCCGCTCCATCGGGGGGACGGTGGGCGTCGCTCTGCTGGGCGGCGTGATGAACTCCGCCTTCGCGAACGAGCTCGCCGGCCTCTTGCGGCGTGACGTGGGCAAGTTCGGAGCGGCGGGCGAGCAGCTCAGCAAGTTGGCCGCGGAACCGGCCAAGCTGCTGAACGCCGGCGCCCTCGAGGCCATCAAGGCTGCGGTCCCAGAACAGGCCCGCCCGCTTCTGGCGCCCTTCTTCTCCGACGTGAAAGAAGCCCTCGCCAACGGCATATCGACGACGTTCCTGTGGGGCTTCTTACTCATGCTCGTCGCGTTCGCCGCCATGTGGTTCGTCCGGGAGGTGCCCCTGCTCTCCAAGCCTCACCTCCAGGGGCCGTCGGAGATCGCCACCGAGCTTTTCGCTGAAGAGGCGATGCAGCCGGCCGAGCACGAGCCCATCATAGTGGGCGACCTCGGCCCCGACGACGAGCTGGGCCCCGGCGATGGGGCCACCGAGCCGGCGTAGGCACTGGGAGGCTGCCGCCTGCTACTCGGCGCAACCCCAGCTCGGCCCGGACAGCCGTTCTTCGGCGGTGGCGAGCATGGCGCGGATGTCGTCGTAGGTGGAGTCGGTCACCGGGGCGAAGCGACGCACGAGGCCGTACGCCAAGGCTTCCTTGGACGGCCCGTCGTCGGCCATGCACAAGAGGGCGGCCGTCATCTCCGCCTTCAGCCCGACGGGCAGCCGCGCGGCCGCCACCACGGGCTGGATCGACGATGGTCCCAGGCTGTCGATCACGCGCAGCTCGTCGGCCGCTCCAGCCCGCTCGCGCAACGCGATGCCCAGCACCTGACAGTCGATGGCCGAAGCAGCGACCTCGCCCGCGCGCACGAAATCGATAGAGTGCAGGTGAGACCCGGCCCGCACCACGCGCCCGAAGTAGTCGCCTGTCTCTCCGAGGACGGCCAAGCGATAGCGGGTGAGGTTGTAGCCGGAGTGTGAGCCACAGTCGTTGAACGACCAGGAACGGCCCCGCAGGTCGGCGAAGCTCCGCACGGTGCTGTCCCGGCGAACGATCACGTCGGAGAAATAGATGGGGCGGTCCTGGTAGCGCTCGCCCTGGAGCACGGGCGCGGCGAGAAGCTCGATCGGCGGAGGCTCCCGGCGTACCAGCCGGACGTAGGGCAGGCCTCAGAGGAAGCCGACGTCCACCTCGCCCGCCGCGAACTGCGAGAACGAGGTGCCCACCACGAGCTCGGTGGGCACGCCCAGCCGGCGCTCGAGGAAGCGAGCGACTGCCTGGTACACCGGCAAGACCGCCGGAGAGAGATACGTCGCGATGCGCAGCGGGCGGGCGCTCATGCCTCGTCGCCGGGGGACAGCCGGTCCGAACCGGCGGTCAGAAGCTTGACCGTTTCCCGCACCCGCTGCTCGTAGTTGCGGATGATGCCGTCCTGGAGCTCGGCCATGACCTTCTGATGGCTCTCGAGCACGTAGGCGGTCACCGAGCGGCGGGCCACGGGGAGGAAGGTCCGCACCTCGTGCTCGAGAGAACGGCGGATGGACCCGGTCGGGTTGAGGACCCTATCGGCCATCCCGCCCAGCATCAGCCCGGCGACGCCACCCAGGATCGGACCGGCGATACCCGCCGACAGCAGGTCGAGCAGAAAGAAGCCGCTGACGCCGGCCGCCACGGTGCTCCTGCGTCCCTGCTTGAGCACCGCCGTGCTGTAGAACTCGGTGCGCGCGTCGAGGGTGAAGGGCTGAACCTCCATGGCGCTGAGGTCGGCAGGCCGGGGGCGCGTCGCGCGCGCCCGCAGCCAGTAGCCGAGGGGCACCACAGCCGCCACAGCGAGACCGACGGCAAGGCGCACGATCAAGGCCGCGCGGCCGCCGACCCCGAGGATGGCGGTCATCCATGCGCCCAGCATGAGGCCCATGAGGAAGGCGATGACCGAGAGAACGAGGAAGCGCCGGCTCCGCACCGACCCGAATAAGCGCATGCGATACGCGTCGTCGAATGCCTGAGTGGTGTAGCTCGAAAACCAGCGGTCGTAGCGGCCGAGGATGGATTGATAGTCGCGATTCAGGCCCTCGAACAGCCCCTTGAGACCGGCGTGCCACTCGTGCCTGAAGAAGCCGCTGAACTCGCGGAGCTCCGCTCGCGAGCCGTTCCGCACGCGGCCGAGCATGCGGGCCTCGAGGGAGTCGAAGAACCGCTGCGTGCGTTCCTCGGCGCGGGCGAGCTGCACCCGGAAGTCTGTCATGATGGCGTCGACCACGCTGCGCAGCTCGGGCGGGATCGGCACATCGCTCTCGCCGACCGGCTCGTGCATGACGGCGCAGAGGATCTCATAGGCGGCCTGGACGCGGATGAACTCGCGGGGGTCGCCGCCTCTGTCCGGATGGGTGGCCCGGGCCCGAGACCGGTAGGCGGCTTTGATCGCATCCGCCGAAGCGTCTCGCTCCACCTCCAGGATCTGGTAGGCCTCGGATAGGGTCACCCGTCTGCTCCCTCGACTCGGGCACGGCACAATACTCGCCCACGCGGGAATGGTACGCATCTTCCCCGCCTCGTGCCAGAGGCCTTCCTGGCCTCGCCTCCCCGGAACCTTCGCCCGTGCGACTAGACCTACGGGGTGGCTGGGTATTAGTCAGTATGCAACAAGAGGAAGCACACGAAAGAGCCCTCTCCGTAAAGGTACGGGGACCCAACCGCCGGCGACGGACCATGAGCCTGGTGCTCCACGAGCGCCGCAGCGGGTTCGACCGCCGCCGTTCCCGGAGTCGGGTGCGCCGGGCGACGAACTCCGTCCTGCTCTTTCTCCGGGCGGAGGAGTCGCTTCTCTTCTTCGCCCTGCTCGCGGTGAACATCCTCAACGTGGCCGACCTCGCGGCGACGCTGCGCGCCCTCGACCTGGGGGCCATCGAGGTCAACCCGCTGATGCACTTCCTGCTCGGGCAGAACGCCCTCCTCGCCGCGGCCGCCAAAATCGTCATGGTGGGGACGGCGAGCATCGCGGTGTGGCGCCTCCGCCGCTTCCGCTCGGCGCTGGCGGTGGGGGTGGTGATGATCTTCTGGTTCTGGCTGATCATCGTGTACCAGCTCGGGGCGTTGGTTTCCGCGACAAGCTGACCGCCCGCTCTCTTGACCCCCGCGCCCGATGCTGGTAGTGTGCCGCCATCTTGGTTCTGTAGAGAGGTTAGAGGTTCGTTCTACAGAATTACGCACTCGAGGAGGCACAACTGGGCACCAACCCCGACCGCGCGCGCGCCGGTGAGCGCGCAGGGAACAGCGTAGCGACGGCTCCGACTCCCTATGGCCATCTTGTGCCGGCGGTCGACCAGGCGGCGCAGCTGCTGTTCTCGCTCTCGACCGCTCCTCGGGGCCAGGCCACGCTGACCGAGCTGTGCACCCAGGTGGGTATCCACAAGAGCAAGGGGCTCGCCATCCTGAACACCCTCAAGGCGTCGGGCCTCGTCGCCCGGCGGGATGCGACCAAGGCCTACCGACTGGGCCCCAGCCTGCTCTCGCTGTCGCGGGCCCTCCTCGACCAGGCCGACCTCACCGAAGCCACCGCCCCCTACCTTGAACCCCTTGCCGCGGCCACCGACAGCACAGTGTTCCTGGGGCTCATCTCGCGCGACGAGGTGGTCGTCGCGGCCCGACACGAGGCCGCCGCCGGGGGGATCGGGCTGAACATCCGCCTGGGCCACCGCTATCCCCTGACCTGGGGCGCCAACGGCAAGGCCATCGTCGCCTTCATGCCGCCGGAGCAGCAGGACCGGGTACTGAGCGGTGAGCGTCTTTACTTCTACAGCAAGGCGAACGCCCGTCCCACGACGCGAGTCCGCGTCGAGATCGCGGAGTGTCGCCGTCTGGGCTACTCCACCGACGAGAGCGGAGTGCAGACCGGCATCAACGCGGTCAGTGCGCCCGTGCTGAGCACGCGGGGCGAGCCGATCGGCGTCGTCACGGTGGTGGGCACGTTCTCAGCGGATTCCTTTCCCGAGTACGGCGGGCGGGTGGCCGCCGTCACCCGGGAGATGAGCTTGGACCTGGGGGCGTTGCTGGAGGGAGCGGCATGACGACCTTCCGCTACTCCAACGCTCCGCGTGAGATCGAGGTCTACGACTACGACCGGGTGGTCAAGAGCCACTGCCGCATGTGTCACGGCGGCTGCGGCACCCTCGTATATCTCAAGGACGGCCGGGTGGAGAAGATCGCCGGCGACCCCGACTGCCCCATCAACCACGGCACGCTCTGCAGCAAGGGCATAGCCTCGGTGCAACTGGCCTACCATCCCGACCGCCTGACCCACCCGGTGCGGCGGGTGGGAGCCAAAGCCAGCGGGAAGTGGGAACGGATCTCCTGGGACGAGGCCCTCGACACCATCGCCGAGCGCATGCTGGCCTACAAGGAGCAGCACGGAGCCGA
>JAJZQZ010000137.1 GCA_021802965.1 Actinomycetes bacterium | reverse complement strand
GTCCGCTGACGGCCACGATGACCAGGATGATGGCGGCGTCGACCGTGTCGCGGAGGAACACGGACAGGATGGACGCGCCGACGAGGATGAGGATGATCGGGCTCTTGAACTGTCCCACCAGCAGACCGAATGAGCTCGTCCGCCTGCGGGCCTGCAGCAGATTCGGGCCGTAGCTCGCCAGGCGGCCCTGTGCCGCCGCCGAAGTCAGCCCCTGGAGCGAGGTGTCCAGACCGGCGACGAGGTCGTCCGGAGTGGAGTGCCAGAAGGCGCCGATCGAGGGTGTCGTGGTGATGGTGGTAGATCCCATGCTCGCTCGGGCTGCGCGCGCCCGGCTCACGACCTGTCGCCGTCCGCGGGGACGTGCTGCGGTACGACGGTCATCACGCGGATGATGAACGCGCGGAACTGCTCCATGTACCCTGTGAGGAAGGCCTTTGTGCCTTCGTCCCCGACCTCGCCGTCCTCGCCGAAGACCTCAGGCGTGAAGTGGATGTATGCCTCGGGGCTGTTCATCTGGGGCGAGTCGCAGAAGGCCAAGACACTGCGCAGGTCGGACTGCATCATGGCGGTGCCGATCCGGCCGGTCGAGGCGCCGATGATCCCCGAGGGCTTGCGCGAGAAGGAGTTCTGGCCATACGGGCGCGAAGCCCAATCTATGGCGTTCTTCAGCGGTCCGGGGATGGAGCGATTGTACTCGGGAGAGATGAACAGGACCGCATTGACCTCGGCGATGGCTTCCTTGAGGGCCCGGCACTCCGGCGGGTACTCGCGGTCGAAGTCGCGGTTATAGAGGGGCAGATCCTTGATGGGGATCTCCGTGAACACCAGGTCGGTCGGCGCCAGCTTCATCAGCGCCTTCGAGAGGATCCGGTTGATGGACACCGCCGACAGGCTGCCCACGAAATAGCCCACCTTGTAGTTCATCGCTTTCGCCCCCCTGTGCCGGATTTCCGGCCTTGGCCCATACTCACGCCCGCCCGCCC
Source organism: Actinomycetes bacterium (assembly GCA_021802965.1). Classification (GTDB taxonomy): domain Bacteria; phylum Actinomycetota; class Thermoleophilia; order RBG-16-64-13; family RBG-16-64-13; genus JAJZQZ01. The sequence goes on along the minus strand of JAJZQZ010000137.1, from coordinate 8,512 downwards.
GTCGAGGTCGGTACGGGCCTTCCGGTCGTCATGCCATATCTCGGCGACAAGGCGCCCAGCCTCCAACGGGTTTCGCCGGGCTCCCTTGATTCCCGCCACCGGAGCTCCTCGAAACCGTACAGCGCGGAGCCGGAGACCTGCTCATTGGAAGGTCTGGCCATTGGCCGCATGCAAACGAGTCACAGCGTCGGCGATCCGAAACGCCATGTCGCGGGCCGCTCGCTCGTTGGGGTAGGCGTGGCGGGGCCAGAAGAAACCTTTCAATCCATCGCCGCGGCGGCGCGGGATCAGGTGCACGTGGAGGTGGGGCACGCTCTGACTCACTCGGTTGTTCATGGCCACGAACACCCCATCGGATCCGAGGCCCAGCTCGAGCGCGAGGCAGAGGCGCTGGGCGTTGCCGAACAGCGGGGCGAGCAAGTCCGCCGGCAAGTCGGGGAGGGTCTCCACGTGCGGCCGGGGCACGAGGAGCACGTGCCCGGGAAAGACGGGTCGGTGATCGAGGAAGGCGACCGTGTGCTCGTCGGCCAGCACGATGTCGGCCGCCCGATCACCGGCGACTATCGCGCAGAAGAGGCAGGGGCGGACGGGATCGCTCATGGTCCGAGGAGGCTGTTGAAAAACGAAGTCCCGGCGGCCGAAGCGCCCTGGTAGGCGCCATACGTCGTCCTCGGTCGCGCAAATAGCGCTGCTATTCGCGTTCCCTGCGTTCTAGTCTGGCGCATTCCCAGCGCACCTCCGCCGCGAGAAGTCATATTTCAACAGCCTGCTAGCGCGCCAGCCGCCGGGCGAGGTCGAGCACTCGTTCCTGGTCCTCCGGACTCAGGTCCCGCAGCAGCGCCGTCAGCTCGCGGCCGATGTCGGTGGCGCGCGACATACGCTGCTCGACTGGGAAGAGGCTCCGCTGGACTCTCTGCTCCTCGGCGCCCGACCGCCGCTCTATGCCGTATGTCCGCCGGGCGGAGGGCGGAGCTATACCCGCATTCCGCAGTTCCCGGGGCCCTTCCATCCGAGGGTACACGCTAGGCGCGGGCACCTGCTGGAGAGATGACTGCGTCTCGTCGGCCGGCGCTTCTTGACTCTGCAGTCGTGCTTCGGCCGCGGCTATCAGCTCGTAGAGCTGCAGGCCCAGGGCCTCGGCGATCGGGACCAGGATCGTGTTGGAGGCAGGTTTGGTGCCGTTCTCGATCTCAGTCAGGTACGAGTACGACAGGCCCGCGTTCAGTGCCAGGTCTTTGCGCTCGACCCCCCGGTCCGTCCTCAGCACTTTGATGGTCCGCCCGAGCGCGCGGGCGAGTCTCGCATCATACCCTCTTCCTCGGTTTTCGCGCTGATCGTCCATGCCGCCCCTTCTGTCCGAGGAGGATGTTAGTTTCGTCAGAGTGACTCCACGTAATTCTACCACTTACAGCGGTCTCCAAGCGCGAAATGTAGCTATTTCGACGCCTCTCGTGATATAATAACGCGCACAGCGATGCGACCGGGACCATGGGGCTCCGAGAGGCATCGCAGGAAAGGAGCCTCATGAACGCCGAGACATCAGTCCTGAAACCGGTCTTCGCTGCGCTACGGCCGAGGGACCCGATCCAAAACGGGCAGCTCACCATCCTGCCCTTTACGACCGGGTACCGATGCCGGGCACGATACGTGCTTCTGCCGCAGGCGATCGCCCGAGGGCGGCTCACCGTGACCGAGGTGAGCGAGGGGGGTTCTGTCCCGCACCTCCGCGCGGTGAACCACGGCCCATGGCCGGTCCTGCTGTTCGACGGCGAGGAACTCATCGGCGCCAAGCAGAATCGCATCGTCAACGCGACCACATTGCTCTCAGTGGGCAAGAGCATCCTGCCCGTTTCTTGCGTAGAGGAAGGGCGGTGGAGTGCACGCTCCCCCGCTTTTGCCGCTGGTGCCCACGCCAGCCACCCCGCGCTTCGTCGCGAGAAGGAGCTGCAGGTGGGCCAGGCCCTGGCCATGGAACCTCCACGGAGCCCGGACGAGCTCTCTCAGCAGCAGCGGGCGGCCCGCTACCGGGCCGATCAGGGGGCGGTCTGGGCTGAGGTGGCCGAGCGCTCCCTCGCGGCGGGCGCCCGCTCCGACACCGGCGCGATGGCCGATGCCTACCGAACGCGCACCGCGGATCTCGAGACCGTCCTCGCACCGTTCCTGGCCGAAGACGGCTGCCCTCCCGTGGAAGGCATGGTCGCGGCCGCGGTCTTCTTGGGATCCCGATTCGTCTGCTTCGACGCTCTGTGGCCCGAGAAGCGCTTTGCCCAGGTGTACCCCAAGCTGCTGCGTGGCTATGCCTTGGAAGCGCTGAGTGTGGGCGGGAATTCCCCGGCCCGCCCGGCCGACCCGGAAGGCCAGATGCTGCGTCTTTTCGGGGAACTCGCCGACGCTCCGGTCACCCTCAGCCCCGGCGTCGACCTTGGGCGGGACGCGCGGGTCGAGTGCGCCGGCGCGCGTGCAGCCGGACTCGTCTGGGAGAAGCGGATGCTGCAGCTGTCCGTCTTCCCTGCTTAAGGGCCTATGCCGGTAGGGATTTCGCCGCGAGGCCGAGCGAAAAGGCCATGGGCAAGAATCGAGGAGCAAAAGCCCGCAGGCGTACCTATAGGTACGTCGAGGACTTTTTGCTGTAAGGACGCCGCCCATGGCCTTTGCAGCCGGCAGCAGCAGAATATACCTACCGGCATAGGCCCTAAGAGGAGTCGGAAGGGAAGGGGCGGTGGTGCGCTTTCAGCGCACCACCGCCACCACCGCGTACATCAGCGCGTTCAGATCTTCGGCGAAATCCGTAGCGAACCAGGGAGAGAGCGTCTCAGATACTTCTTCCTTGTCGAGGCGGAACCGCATGGGCGGGCCGGTCTCCGCCGCTTCTTCGGCGCGGCGCCAGTCGACCACCACGAGTCGCCCTCCTGGTCGCAGGGCGGCGGCCAGACGAGCAAGCCCTTCGGGCGCATGGGCCTCGTGGAAAGCGTTGACGCTGAAGGCGCGGTCAAGGGAGGCCGGAGGCAGGGGGAGCGCGTCGAGGTCGGCCAGCACCAGCCGCACGTTCGCCGGCATGCCGTGAGCCCTGTGCTTCTCGTGCATGACCGACTGGCTGTCCACCCCGTAGACCGTGCCGGTGGTCCAACGCGCCACCCGGTTGGTCCAGAAGCCGGTCCCACTCCCGAGGTCGGCGATGTCCTCGTTCCCGTCAAGAGCAAGGAGCTCGGCCAGGGTCTCCTCGCTCAGCAGGCTGAGCCGGGATTCGTCGTCGAGCAAGTGAGCCCGTTCCGGCGGAAAGAGCTTGTGGTCGTGTTGGTCGTGCGCCCTGTCGCTCGTGTCGTCGTGCACGCCCGCTCCTTTGTCGTTGGCAAGTGATGCTGGCGCCTCATATACCCACGCCGGTCAATCCTCATCCTGGCTGAGCGGCAGCTAGGCGGCCGGCAGTCGCAGCTCGACGTAGTTTCACCGTCGTTCTCCTTTTGTCGGGGGCGGCAGGAGGCGGCCCGTCGAGGACAGTATCCCCAGGCCAGGCTGCGCGAAGGTTAGGGTGAGGCTACGGTCTCGTAACCGTCCCCCAGGCCATTGACTCGACTCCAACAGGTCTGGAGAATAAAGTAGGGATCCTCAGTGCTGGACGGCGCTTCGAAAGGAGGGCCATGGTACGGGCAGGAGGTCGGCTCTCTCACTTTCTCGCTCTTCGCACCGCCCAGCCCCGGCTGCTGGTCCCGCTTGCCGGGGGCCTCTTGCTGCTGGGGGGCCTCCTGGTCATTGGTGCGTGCACCGGGAACGCGACCAGCAGCACGCTGCCGACCACAGCGCCCTCGGCGCCTCCCGCCTCGCCCGGCGACCTCACCACCACCACCCTCGCGGGCCCCCACGGCCCGGAACGGGTGCAGGCGCGGGGGCTGACCACAGGGCGGGAAAGGGTGTCGGATCCGGTCGGATCGGCCGTCGTTCTGGTGAACGTGGGCGTGGAGGTGGCGCCCCGCGCTTCGGGGGAGGTGAAGATCGAGATCGTGGAGAGAGAGGTCGGCGGGACCAGCGCCGAGTGGAAGGCGGCCTGCTGGACCGCCGCCGTGACCGCGGCGTCCTTGATGGGAGTGCCCTTGTCGGACTTCTCGATCGCCTACGAGGTGAACGGGTCCGGGGACGCGTCGGCTCTCGGCGGGCTCCTGACCGTGGCCACGATCGCGGCTTTCCGCGGAGATCCCCTTCTACCCGACGTGACCCTTCTGGGGGGCGCCGATCCCGGGTACGGCGCGTCTCCCACGAGCGGTCTCCTGCAGAAGCTCGAGGCGGCGACGCCCACAGGAACGAGATTGGTTCTCGTACCGGCAGGCCAGAGACAGGTGGGCGAGGCCGGCGGGACCCGCGACGTCGATCTCGTCCAAAGGGCGAAGGATCTCTTCATCGAGGTTCGGGAGGTGAAGACCATCGGAGAAGCCTACCGCTATATGACGGGCAGGACGCTGCCCCAGGCGGCCGGCGGGGAGCGCGCGCCCGAGCTGTCTCCGGAGGCCCGAGCGAAGCTGCAGGGGGCGCGTGAGAACCTCATCGGGCATGCGACCGACCTTGTCGATGCCTACGCCGCTCTGCCGTCCGGAGCCAAGAGCGACTACACGGAGAAGCTTCGCGCCTCAGCGCAGAAGCAGGTCGAGGACTCCAAGCGGTTCGTGCTTCAGGACGACATCGGCGCCGCCTACGGGGAGGCGCAGAAGGCGGTGTATGAAGGGGCGCTGGCCGTTCTTTTCGTGAAGGTGGGGGCGGAGCTTCGGGCGGGGACGCCCGCGGGGGCGGCCGCGGCGGCGAGGACTCTCGGGTTCCTGCCCGATCTGGAGTCGATCCGCACCAGGTTGCTGGTCACCAGGCCCGCCCACGTGGCTCAGGCGAGCGGACTGATCGCGGCCTGGGGCGACGTGGTCCTCGCCGAGAGCCGCCTGAAGGAAGCCGACGAGATGCTGTCCCGCGTCCCGAAGGGTGTCTCGAGCGGCGCGGACGTGAACGCCGCGGTCTTCGACTACGCCCAAGCCGCGCGCCATCTCTATGCGGCCTCCGACGCCATGTCCTTGGCCGAACAGGCCGGGGGCGGCGAGGTGCGGGAGTCGGGCACCACGGCGGCGGTCGCGGCCGGCCTCCTGCAGGCCGCACAGGCGAATGTCGGCCTCATGGACGCGGCAGCGGTGCCCGAGTTCGCGGCTGACGCGAGACTCTCGAACGAACAGGCGAAAGAGAGGTTGGCCGCATTCAACGGCTACTACGCATCCGCTCGGGCGGCGGCCGCACGCGCCGCCGCCATCTCCCAAGACCTGCCCGCGGGGACGGCGCGGGACTACGCGGTGCTCGGCGCCGCCCTGGCCGGCTACGTGAGCAGCGCGGTCGCCGTCGCCGAGAGCTTGGGCTACGAAGCCGCGTACGATGCGGGGGGCACGATCAGCGGGTTCAACAACGCCGAGTCGCTCACGGCAGGTCTGCAGGTGGCCGCGGATGAAGCCACTCGGTCGATCATCGCGGCCGATCCGTCGGGTGGGGCGACCGCCTTGCCCATCCTTTGGCGTGAGTGGGGCATGACCGACAGCGAAGGTGGTGACGGGGACAGGATGAACGCCCTCTACGATTTCTGGGCCGCCGCGGTGCATGCCCGGACGCTGCAGCTGCTGGCCGGTCGAGCCGGAGGCTAGGATGGGCGGCCTGGCGGACCTCACGGGCACCACCCTCGGGCGCTACAAGATGATCTCCTTGATCGGGCGCGGGGGCATGGCTACCGTGTACAAGGCTCGTGACGCCGGCCTCGATCGCGTCGTGGCCGTGAAGCTCCTTCACCCCCACCTCTCGGCCGATTCCTCCTTCGTGGCCCGCTTCCGCAGGGAAGCCCGGGTGGTGGCCTCGCTGCGACACCCCAACATCGTCCGGGTGTTCGATTTCGACAGCGTCGACGGCGAGTACTTCATGGTCATGGAGTTCGTTGACGGCCCCACTCTCGCCGCCCTGCTGAAACGGCTCGCGAGGCGGAGACAGAAGCTCTCGCCGGAAGAGGTCGAACGCATATTCACGCCGCTCTGCTCGGCGATCGACTACGCCGATCAGCAGGGTTTGGTGCATCGTGACATCAAACCGGCCAACATCATACTCACGCGCACGGGAGAGCCCGTCATCACCGACTACGGCATCGCCAAGATCGCGGGCGCCACGTCGTACACGTTGCCGGGCACCGTCATCGGGTCGGCCCAGTACATGTCGCCCGAGCAGGCCCAAGGGTTGCTGTCCGACGGACGCTCCGACATCTACTCTCTGGGGATCTGCCTGTTCGAGGCTCTGACCGGCCGAGTGCCATACGACGGCGAGACCACGGGCACGATTCTGGCCCAGCACGTGAATGCCGCGGTCCCCTCCGCCCGCGCCCTGAACCCGGAGCTGTCCGAGGCGGTGGATGCCTTGATAGCGCGCGTGCTGGCCAAGGACCCCGCCCAGCGCTACCAGCATGCCGCCGAGCTGGCGCGGGACCTGACAGAGGCCCTCGGGCCGGTCCTGGGTCAGCCCCCGGCCACAGTGGTCGCGGACGCCGCGCCACAGGACCCCGCTCCTGCCGAGGCCCCCCCGACCGAGGCCGCCTTGCTCACGACCGCACCTGACGTCGCCGCGGCCACGGTGTTGGTCGCCGAGCCGCTTGTGCCTGGCCAGGAAACGACCAAGTCGGACCCCGAAGTCGACGGCGGCGCCGTTTCTCGCCGAGGCGGACGAAGCGGCCCGCCCCGGCGGACGGTTGTGGTCCTTGCCGCGGCCGCGTTGCTCCTGGTCGCCGGTATCGTGGCAGCGGTCGCGCTGCTGCGCTCCGGGCCCTCCGGAACGTCATCTACCACGGCGGCCGCGTCGATTTCGGCTCCCACGGCCCCCTTGGGTTCCGCGGTCACGAGTGGTCCCGGATCCTCGGTCTCGAGCACGACGGTCGCGGATCCCGGCAGTGGGGCGTCCGCCGCCGCGGACGCCCTCCTCCACGAAGGCAGATTCCAGGAAGCCGCCGCCGCATTGAACGCGCGTCTTGCCCAATCTCCCGGCGACAACGGCACGCGTCTGCGTCTGGCCGCCGTGTACCTGCTCATCCCCGGCGGGGCCCTACTTGCCCAGACTCAATCGCAGATGGTGGTCGAGGCGGAGCCGGGGAACGTGACTGCCCATGCCCTCCTGGGCAAGGCGCGGCTCGAGGGAGTGGTGGAGAGTGATCCAGGCGCCCTTCCGGGTGCAGAGAGGGAGCTGCGGGAAGCACTCCGCCTCGACCCTCAGAGCGCCCTGTCTCATGCGTTCCTGGGCGAACTCTACGCCCGCCAAGACAAGAAGGACGAGGGCTTGGCCGAGGCCGGCCGTGCGGTGGAGATCGGTCCGGAAGAGTTCTGGGCGCAGGCGAGTCTGGGCGGGGTGCGGGGGCTGCGCGGCGAGTGGCCGGAGGCAGTGGATGCCCTACAGGAAGCCGTGCGACTGCAGCCCCATTACGCCGTGCTGCACCTTCTCCTGGCCGAGGCTCTCACTCGCGCCGGCCGGCATGGAGAGGCTCGGGAGCACGTCCAGACCGCGATGGGCCTCGATCAGGGATGGGCAGATAGCGCTCGCACGCGCTCCGTTCTGGCCGAGCTCGACGCATCGGGGGGCTAGCAGGCTGGGCCCCCGATGGCCGGCGTCGGCCATGGCTTCGCTCAGCGATCCGTGGGAGACCTCCGGGCAGAGACGCGCGGGTCGTGACCCACGAGGGCGCGAGCGGCCTCGTGGGCTTCTTCTTCAGTGCTGCAGCGTCCTCGCGCGATCAGACGCCCTTGCTCCCACACCCGCCAGATCCAGGGGGTGGTGGAAGGCTCTTTGGAGGCCGACAGTACGATCTCGGTTTGCATCGGCGCCCTTTCCACTCGGCGAGGCTCGTGCGCAGTCAAGAGGAACGGCGGCGCCGGGTCGCCCCGGCGCCGCCGCAAAGTGCTTCAGTCTGGGGCGACTACCAGCGGTTGCCGCCACCACCACCGTAGCCACCGCCACGGTTGCCGCCGCCGCCACCATAGCCGCCACCACCACCGTAGCCGCCGCGGCTTCCGCCGGACCGGGGCTCACGTTCTTTGGCGATGTCGACCTTGATGGCGCGGCCACCGAGGTCGGTGCCGTCGAGGGCCGATTTGGCCGCCTGGGCTTCCTCGGGAGTCCCCATCTCGACAAAACCGAAGCCCTTGGGGCGGCCGGTGTCGCGATCGGTGATCAGGGCTACTGATTGGACCGAGCCGTGGGCCTTGAAGAGCTCCTCTATGGTGCTCTCCGTGGTGTCGTACGTGAGATTGCCCACATACAGTTTCGATGCGCTCATCTTGTTCCTCCGTTGCAGAGATATCGAACGGCACGCGAAGGGGCAGACTGCAAACGGGCGGGAAGAACAAGGAGTTCGGCGCGGCGCCTGGAGAAAGGATCCTATCGAATGCTACGCCTATACTACCACATGTGGCTAGCCTGCGCGGAAGCCGCCCCCGCCCCCGCCCCCGCCGCTCGACGAGAACCCGCTCCC
>JAJZQZ010000136.1 GCA_021802965.1 Actinomycetes bacterium | reverse complement strand
GGGCACGACGCGCATCGCGGCCAAGTCTTGCGCCATGTGACCCTGTAGGTTCACCTGCGGGAAGACGCTCTTGACCCCCTGCTCCGCGGAGATGAGAGCCTCGATGATCTGCGTCGCGATATTGACACTCATCGGCACGACGAAGTTGGGAAGCCAGCCGTGGCAGTCCGTGGTGATTATGACGCCTCGGTCGGCGTAGTAGCCGATGAGGCGCCCCAGGTACTGAGCGGTCTCGATGCACTCCTCGACCGTGGCCTTCTTGTCGTAGCCGCCGATCCAGGCGAAGAAGCTGTTGGGCATCGCGGTCATGCCCGAGGCGAAGGCGATCTCCGCCACCAGACTGTTGGCCAGTCGGGAGCAGCGGGGGTCGAACGCACCGTCGCACGCTTCGACCACGGTCCTCGTGGTCTTCACCCCGTGGTTCACGATGGGGTAGCCGTTCAGCTTCGCCTCACCGGTCTTGATGCTCTCCTCGAGCAGCTTCTGCGCATTGTCGAACTGCAGGTTGCGCGTGTAGCTGTCGGTGGTGAAGGGAACCAGGTTCACCCCCAACTCGTTCAGCGAGCGGACCAGCCGGATCTCCTCCTCGACGATCGGCGTACCGGCGCGGGGGAAGAGAACGGTCCTGCCTTCGTCGTGCACCTTCTGCAGCACCTTGTGAAACCGTTTGCTGTCCGGCAGGGCCTTCTGGTAGGCGACTGCGTCGTCCAGGTCGACCTCGCGGCCGGTGGGCCAGAGTGAGAGGACGGCCTCGCGCATCCCAAGGAATACATCCTCGTCGATGCGTCGCTGCCTCACCTTGATCGTCGTCGATGTCTCGCGCACGTCGCCTCCTGCTCTTGTGAAATCTGTCAGTGAGCGGACGGCTGCAACGGCAGCCCGCCGGACACCGGGATGACCACGCCGGTAACGTAGGAGGACAGGTCCGACACGAGAAAGAGCGCCACGCCGGCGATATCCTCCGGGGTGCCCATACGCTGAAGCGGGCAGAGCGAGCCCAGCATCTTGAAGAAACCTTCAACCTCTTCGTCCGACTTCCCGGCCAGGATGCCGTCGTAGAAGGGGGTGCGGATGGGGCCGGGCATGATGGCGTTCACTTGGATCCCGTGCGGACCGAGCTCGCACGCCATGTCGTAGGTGAGACCCAGCACGCCCGCCTTGGCAGCGTGGTAATGGGGCTGCGGCGCCGGCGGGTGGATGGCGCCGAGCGACGAGATGTTGACGATGCGGCCTCCGCCCCGACTCTTCATATGGGGCACCGCCTCCTTGGCGCAGAGGAAGCCGCCTTTGAGGTTGAGATCGACTACTCGGTCCCACGAGTCCTCGCTGATAGCGGTGACGCTGTTGGGCGTGGTGCCCTTGGCCCCCACGATGCTGCCCGCGTTGTTCACCAGGATGTCCAAGCCGCCGAACCGATCGACGGTAGCCGCGACCATCTCGCGCACGCTGTCGCTGCTGGTGACGTCGCACTCACACACCAGCCCCTCGCCGCCGCCCGCTTGGATCTCGGCCAACGTCTCGTTCGCCTCGGCCATGCTGATGTCCGCGATGACGACCTTGGCACCCTCTTGCGCGAACCGCTTCGCGATCGCGCTGCCCATGCCCTTGGCCCCGCCGGTGACGATGGCCACCTTGTCCTGCAACATCATGTCGGCTCCTCTTCCTCGCTTGGCGAAATGACAGAAACTCGATATCCATCCGACCGCCGGTCGGCCTTCTGGAGCAACTCGACGCCTTCACGGAACGCGGGAGGGTAGCCCGAGCGCCACGATCCTGCCGATCGTCTCGTGCCCGCCATCTCCACCTTCACCAGCACGGCGACCATCGAGGTCGTGGGGATGGGTGGCGTCGGTGCGGTCACAAGCGCGGGGCGGTGTCCCAGAGGTAGGGGTCACCGACTCGGGCCACCTCGGTGGTCAAACGCGCCCCGCAGTCTGGGCAGAAGAACTCCCGAAAACACATCTGCGCCGCCATCTCCACGGCGAAGGAGGCGTAGCCCTCACCGATATCCGCGGTGGGGCTCTCCCGCACCGCGCAGGCTTCCTTGAAGTTGGTGCTCCCATCCGCGAGGTCGTGCCCGCAAGCGCAGACGAAACGAGCTCCGGCGTCCGTTCGCCGCAGACTGAGGTTCTCGTTGATGATCACCTGTTCACGCATGAGACACCCCCACCGTGGCCGCTGCTAGACGTTCTCGCCGGCACATCGCCCGCTGCTCGGCGGTGCGGTCCACATCCACCTGGCCGGCCTCATTCACCACGGCGCCGTACACTTTGAGAGCGTCCTTCGTCGAAAGCTTCCCGTCCGTCAGGTCGATCTGGATCGCGGCGATGTCCCGGTCGAGCGGATCGCCGTAGCCGGCGAAGTTGGGCAGGTTCGTGGTCCACATGGAAGTGGGGTCGAGGACTGCCGGCATCCCCTTGTAGAACAGCGGCACCTCATCGCCCGACACCTGGTCGAGCCCCTGGGGTACGGTCCCGGCCGCCAACTGTGCGGCCGCGTCCGTCTGCTGCTTGAGGCGGTGGAACGCCCGGCCACCGGGGTTACCCCCCAGCAGGCCCTGGTTCTTCACGAAGCTCTCGTTCATGTATATCTGACTGTCCAGGTGGTCGGTCCCGTGCAGGACCCAGGCCTCCTCGGCGCCCACCCCGCTGCGGTACATGCCTGCGCCGGCGGCGCCGGCGGAGTTCTCCCGGCGGTAGAGCGTCAACACCGGCCAGGCGAGCTCGTTCTCCTCCACATTGGCCGCTTCCATGCCCGGGACCCAGAACAAACCGCCGGTATCCACGCCGTCCCGACCAGGTGAGGCCGGGATAGCGCCCGCAGCCATGCCGGCGCTCATTCCCACGAAGAACTGCCCGTACTGGTTGAGGCCGCTGAAGATCCAACCCCCGTACGCCTGCGCGTCGGCCATGGCGATGGCCTTCTCGCGCAGCGGTGGGTCCGCACACGCCACCATCTTGGCGACCGCCCCGGTCGCCGTCGCCACTACCATGGGCATGTTGAACACCCCGGCCGCGCTGACAGCCCCCGGATAGTCGCAGCAGGTGATGGTACCGGGTACCGGGCGGAACTTGACGCGCCGACTGACCCCCCCGCTCACCCCGCCCAGGTCGTAGGCCAGCATGATGGTCAGCGGAGCGAGCGTCGCGCCGACGAGGCCGGCGTACGTGTTATTGATGGAACCGACCTGCGGCGAGCTGCCCTCGTTATCTATGTAGAGCGTATCGCCCTCTTTGGTGATGTTGATCTGGCTCACGTAGATGCCTGGATCTCCGGGAACAGACGCTTCCGTGTAGACCCGCTCGGACCAGCGTCCGTCCGGGATCATGTCGAGCTTCTCCTGGAACGCCCGCTCGCCTGCGTCCAGGGTCCTCTTCATCACGGCCTTGACAGTTTCGGCGCCGTAGCGTTCGATCAGCTTGAGGATGCGCCCTCGGGCGACGCTCAGGCCGGCCAGAGCGGCATGGAGGTCCATGCCGACAGTATCGCGCAGGCGCGACTGACGGAGGAAGAGGTCCTCCATGTCGGCCCGCACCTTACCGCCCTCCGCCAACTTCATCGGGGGAAAGCAGGGCGGATCCTGCCAGATGTCCTGAGACATCAGACAGAAGCTGCCCGGCACTGGTCCACCGATATCGCTGTAGTGCACGCTGTTCGAGACCCAGCAGAAGAGCTCACTTCCCCAGAAGACCGGAGAGGTGAGCCCGGTATCCTGCTGGTGCGAACTCCCGACATACGGATCGGTGGACAGGAAGACGTCGCCGTCTTCGATGCCCGGGGACGCGCTCCGGTTCTCCAGGATCCACTTGGTGGTGAGCCCGAGCGTGTTGCCCAAGTAGAGCAGGTACGGGCCCAGGAACATCACGTCACCCACCTCGGTGAGGATCGCACACTGGAAGTCGCGCACGATCATGGTGATGGGCGAGATGCTGAGCTTCTGGATGGTGCTGCCGTGCTCCAGGTTGATGTTCTGCAGACTGTTGCGGATCACCTCGTAGGTGATCGGGTCGACCTCGGCCGCCTCCGCCGTCTGCAGCGTCAGGCTTGGATCTATGTCGAGGACATCGGGCGGGGCATAGCCACGGACGATGCCGTCCCATACCACGTTCTGCGCAGTCTCCATATCTGTTCCCCTCGGGTCTCGTCGGTTGTCGGTCAGCCCGTCGTCAGCGTGGATGACTGGGTGCCGACGACCGGACTCGCTCCTGGCGTGTGCTCGAAGTTCAGCGCGAAATTGCCGAAGGCATCGCACTCGAGGACCTGATCCATCCCCACGGCGATCGACGTATACGGGAGCTCTACCACGGCCGGACCCTTGATCCGATTGCCGTAGTGGAGTCGACTCCCGTCAAACAGGCGGCTCTCCAGACGCTCCATCCTGTCCGGCCAGAAGATGTCGCGCGACCCCAAGCGGGCCTGGTCGGCCACAGGCTTGCCGAACTGCTGCTCCATAGCCTGTGTCGGCCGGCGCAACCGGACGATAGCCCGCACACGGATGGAGAAGAGCTCGACGCCCTGCGAGACCACCCCGGCCCCGTGCCCATAGAGCGTATCGTATGAAGAGCGGAAGTCGTCCACCACGCCGGCAATATCCTCGGTCCCCAGGTGGCCTCGGGGAATACGCATCACCAGGTTATGAAGCCACTGGCCGCGATATCGCATGAGGCAGAAGCGGTCGATCTCGACTTCGTCGCCGCCTGCGCGCATGTCGAACATGGCGGCACGCGCTTCCTCCTCCAGCTCGCCCAGCGCCCGGTTCAGCCGATCCAATTCGAAGGGAGCGAAGAAGAGCTCCTCGCGTTCGAAGTTCAGAACAAGGTTGGAGGTGGAGCAGCCATAGGCGGACAGGGTCGACGCACCATTCCCGAGGGGTATGACGACGCCCTTCACTCCCAACTCATGAGCATACGCGAAGGCGTGGAGAGGTCCGGCGCCGCCGTACGCGTATACCATGAAGTCGCGGGGGTCGTACCCGCGCACCACGGTCTGTTGCCGGATGAGCTCTGCCGCCCGCGCGTTGTTGATCCGCAGGATCCCGGCCGCCGTCTCCTCGACACCGAGCCCCACCTGATCGCCAAGCGCCGCGATCGCCCGCACGGCGGCATCGCGGTCGAGCGGCATGCGGCCGCCCAAGAAGCTCTCCGAAGATAGCAGGCCGAGGACCACGTCCGCGTCAGTGACGGTCGGCTCGGTGCCGCCGCGCCGGTAGCACACGGGGCCCGGCTGGGCGCCGGCGCTTTCAGGTCCCACCCGGATGGAGCCGCTATGGGGGTCGATCCGGGCGAGACTGCCGCCCCCGCACGCGATGGACGTGGTCTGCAACTGCAATAGCTTGTACCGTCTCTGATCGACGACGTTCTCGTCGGCCACCAGCGGCTCGCCGTTGATGATCAGGCCGACCTCGAACGAGGTCCCTCCCATGTCGGTCGCGATGACATTCGCATGCCCGAGCTGGCGAGACATCGCAAGCGAGCCGATCAGTCCTCCTACCGGGCCGGAGCCCAGCGCCGTCAGCGGCACCTCCACCGCTTTTGCCGCGGGCAGGACCCCGCCGGACACCTGCATGATCAGCAGTGGGTGGTCCAGGCCCGAGTCGTGGAGCTTGTCGGCCGCGCGGCGAAAGTAAGCCGCGGAGGCCGGCGCCACATAGCTGTTGATCACCGTGGCCACCGTGCGCTCGTACTCGCCCATGCGAGGTGACACCTGATGGGAGCAGGAGGCGTAGACGTCCGGCGCCACGCGCCGGACTATCTCCAACGCCTGCTGCTCGTGAGCCGGGTTCTTGAACGACCACAAGAAGGCGATCGCGATCGCCTCCACCTGATGCTCCTCCACCAGGCTCCGGACCGCCCGCTCCACCTGCTCCACGTTCAGCGGCGCGACCTCTTGACCGAGGCAATCCATGCGCTCGTCTATCTCGCGTATGAGAAAGCGGGGCACAAGGGGCTCCGGTTTGTCCGTGATCTGGGGGTGGAAGAAGAGTTCCGGCTCCAAGCCCGCCGTGCGACCGGAACCCCGCATCATGAGGATCGAATCCCCGTGGCCGGCTGTGGCGAGGAGTCCGGTCCGAGCGCCCAGCCGCTCCACCAGAAGATTGGTGCCGACAGTCGTCCCAAGACTGAACCGGTTCGTCGAAGCGATGAGTTCGGACACTTCGACGCCGCACTCCTCGGCCAGGGCCGCCAGGGCGTCGAACATGCCCATCGCGAAGTCGTCCCGGGTGGTGGCCGCCTTGGCGTAGAAGAGGCGGCCTTCGTCATCCATGGCGGCGGCGTCCGTGAACGTGCCGCCGCCGTCGACTCCGATGTAGTAACCCACTGTGCCCCCTTACTCCCAGGTGATGAGTCGAATGAGGTCTCTGACGTCTTCGAGGTGCTCCAAGCGGCTGCTCACCTCGACCAACTCGTCGGCCTTGTCGGCCGGGATGGTCCGCGCGGCGTGTGCGACGCAATCCCGAAACTTCCGTTCGATATCTGCGAAGGAAAGCGGGCGCGAAGGGGTGCCGGTCGGCAGGTCCACCTGTTGAGTATGAACGGCGCCGCCGACCATGGTGACGGTGACGCGGGCGGGCTCGATGACGTCCTCTCGGTTGAGCTCCGGATCGAGGCGGACGTCGATCTTGGCCGCCACGTCGAGGAGGTCCGGGCTGCCGATGGCCTCCTCGGTGAAGTCGGCGATGGCGGCCCGCCGGCGCGCGATGACGGCCGCCACCCCCCAGGGGAGGCTGAACTGCGAGTCGACGAAGTTCCGCGGCCGCGCCTTGACCTCGACGGGAGCCCCCAGGAGCCCGAACGTCCCCTCACCGCACTCGATCAGCATCCGTTCCACCCGCTCAGGGCGGATATCATGGTCCTGGACGAGCATCGAAGCGGCGTCGATGAACGGATGGACGCCGCGGCAGCAGGGATACGGCTTGATCGACACGTTCACGCCCTCGAATCGGGTCCCCAGCTCACCCACCAGAGCCTCCCTGGAGTACGCGCCCTGGTGATACACGGGAAACATGCCCGCCTTTCCCTCGAGGCAATTGCGGGCGCCCGTGATACCGCGCTGGGCCATGAGCGCTGAGTGGATCCCTCCACGCACGGCGAAACCGGGGCCCATCCTCTTGGTCAGAGCCCCGTCTTTGACGCACTGCCCGTTCCCGGCCGACTGGTGGTAGCCGATGCCGATGGCGTTGGTGATGCCGTCTTCGTCCAGACCCAGCAGTCGAGCGGCAATCGCTGCGGCAGTCATGTACCCGTACAGGCTGGTCAGATGCCAGCCGAACTGGTGCACGTTCTCCCCCGGCCGGGTGGCAAGGCCAAGCCGACAGATGAAGTCGGTGCCCAGAGCGACGGCGGTGATGAACTCCTCGCCGCTCACGCCACCCACGTACTCGGCCATGGCCAGCGCCGTCGGGATGGCGACGACCCCCGGGTGCATGACCGCAGCCTCGTGCACGTCGTCGTAGTCCAACGAGTGACCCATGGTGGCATTCACTTGGGCCGCGTGAAGAGCGGGGACCTTCAGGCCCCAGGAGAAGATGCTCGCCTGTGGCGCGCCGCCCCACTCGAGCACCAGGTCCATGACCTCCGCGACGCCCACCTCCGAGGAGCCGCCCAGTGCGACCCCCAGGAAATCCAGCACCTGCTTCTTGGTGATGTCCACCACGTCGGGCGGCAGATCCTCGTAGCGGATGTCCGCGAAATTACGGACGAATAGAGCGGTCGCATCCGCTTTCGCCGTCTCGACGCCTATCTGTGTCATCTACACCCTTTCCTTGCCGCTACTGATCGATGCGTTCAAATCGTCCTCGGCACACACCTCGTCAGCATGGCCCAGGTACAGCCCCTTCACCCGCTCGTCACAGGCAAGGTCGGTGGCGCTGCCAGAGAGGGCCACACGGCCGGTCTGCAAGACGAATGCGTGGTGAGCGATCGAGAGGAGCATCTTGGCGTTCTGTTCCACGACCAGCATGGTCAGCCCCTGGGTGTTGAGTTTCACCAGCGCCTTGAAGATGATCTCGACGTTCTGCGGCGCCAGCCCCATGGAGGGCTCATCCAGCAGCAACACCTTCGGCCGCCCCATCAGGCCCCGACCTATCGCGAGCATCTGCTGCTGCCCGCCCGACATCGTCCCCGCGCGCTGTTCACGTCGCTCCGCTAGGACCGGGAAGAGCTCGAAGACCCAGTCCAGATCTTCGCGTATGCCGCTCTTGTCCTGTCGGCACACGGTGCCCAGCATCAGGTTGTCCCAGACGCTCAACGTCGGGAAGATATGCCTTCCTTCGGGAACCTGCCCGATCCCGAGGTCCGCGATATCCTTCGGCGGCATGCGCGAGACGTCCCGTCCCTGGTAGAGCACGCTCCCCTCACGCGCCCTGAGAAGGCCGGAGATGGTGCGAAGGAGCGTCGTCTTGCCGGCCCCATTGGAGCCGAGGACGGCCACGATCTCGCCCGGAAACACCCGCAGCGAGATGTCCCGGATCGCGCTGATGGACCCGTAATCTGTGCACAGGTTCCGTACTTCCAGGACAGGCGCCCCACCGCTGTCTCTCCGCGCGCGGGCCTCCTCTGCCGCGCGAAGGGTCGTCTCATCGAGGCCGTACTGATCCCCGTGCTTGACGCCCACGTACGCCTCGATGACCGCCGGATCCGCCTGAACCGCCGTGGGGTGACCGTTTGCCATCAGGCGGCCGAAGTCCAGCACGCTGACGTTGTCCGTGATACCCATGACCATGCCCAGGTCGTGCTCGACCATGATGACGGTCACCCCAGCCTTGCGGATCGCGGCCACGCGCTCCACCAGCTGGACCTTCTCGGTCGCGTTCATGCCGGCGGCCGGCTCGTCGAGGAGGAGCAGCCGAGGTTCGGTCGCGAGTGCCCGAGCGATCTCGGTGAGCCGCTGTTGACCGTAGGGGAGCGCCGCGACGGGCCGGTCCGCCATGTGCTCCAACCCGACCACCGAGAGCGCGTCCAGACTCCGGCGGCGCGACTCGCGTTCCTCTTTCGCTTGGAGCCCCAGCCCCGCCGTCAGGAATCCGGCCTTCTCATGCCGATGCCGGCCCACCATCACGTTCTCAAGAACGCTCATGTTGCCGAACAGCCTCAAGTTCTGGAATGTCCGTGCTATCCCCATGCGGGAGACGTTCTCCGGGCGACACCCGTCGATCGGCTGCTCTCGGAACCATAGATGGCCCTTCGATGGCTTCTGGAGCCCGCTGATCACGTTGAAGAGGGTGGTCTTCCCCGCGCCATTCGGACCGAGCAGCCCGGAGATCGCCCCTTCTTCGAAAGTGAGGGACACCTTGTCGACCGCGGCGACCCCCCCGAAGAACACACTGACCTCCTCCAGCCGGAGGAACGAAGCCGGGTCCCCAGATACCGGCGAGCCGGAGTCCTCGCTCGAGCCCTGACGCCAGCGCTCGATCGCCTCTGCCAGAGGGATGCCGCCCCCGGCGGCGTCGAGCCCGGTCAGCACCAGGCCCGCGTGGTCCGCGCCCGTCCCCCTCGGCCTCGACCATCGACCGGGCAGAGGCAAACGGGCGGCAC
>JAJZQZ010000135.1 GCA_021802965.1 Actinomycetes bacterium | reverse complement strand
ATAGGCGGGGTATCCCATCTCGAACACGCGCTTGGTCCCCACGTCGGCGATGATGACCGAGCCGCTCGGAGTGCGGGAGATCGTCTGCAGGTTCGCTCCGCTCGACCCATCCCCGAAGACGCCCAGAGATGAGTAGCTCTGCAGCGCATGACCCTGAGCATCCACGACGTACACGGAGCCCGCGGTCTCTCCGACGATGACAGTGGTGCCGTCGGGAAGGCGTACGGCGTCGGCGGGCCGGATGGCCGGGGAGACACCACGCCCGTCGAAAGACCAGACGATGTTGCCGCTCGGGTTCACCTCGACCACCCTGTCGACCGTCGAGCCTTGCTCGGCCGAATCCACGATGAGGGTGTCGCCGTTGGCAAGGCGAGTGGCGCGGCGCGGCGCGGTCAGTTGCCCCGGCCCAGCGCCGGCCTCGTTGTCGCGCCCGTAGCGCCACACGATGCTTGCCGAGGTGTAGCCCAGGTTCGCCGCGGACGCGTTGTAGTCACCGCTCTTGACCTCCAGGACCCTGGTACCGCCACCATTGTCCGTGATCAGGGTGTTGCCGTTCGCGAGCCGGGTCGCTGAGCAGGGATCGACCAGTGAGCCCGGGGCGGTGGAATCACGCTGCGCCCCATAAGCCCAGACCACGCGCTTGTCGGGTGTGACCTCGATGACACGATCCCCAGCCCGGTCGGTGATGAGCGTGTTGCCGTTGGCGAGCCGCTCGGCGGAGGTGGGCCCACTCAGGCCCGGGTCGTCCTGGCGGGTGAACGACCAGACGCTCTCCTTGAGCCGGTTCAACTCGACCACTGAGACGTTGTCCCGGTCTGTGATCAGGACGTTCCCGTTGGCAAGCGGCTGGGCCGAAAGGGGCGCGAAGGGACCGGCACCTGTGGGGCTATACGACCACAAGATCTTCCGCTGGAGGGACAAGCCCGGCTGGCCGGCCAGCGTCGATTGCTCGAGGTCGACCCGCTCGCCCTGGAAGGGGGTCCCCCCCGATCCCACCGACCACTCCCGCGCTTGAGCGGCGGAAGCCACGGTCAGGAAGAGCGCCAGGCCCACGATCACGAGCCCCAACAGCCTGCGCACGGCAAAAGACCGGGGTGGTTGTAGGTCGATACGGACGATGACGCGGCCTCCCTGGAGGATGTCAGCGGCATTCACGGACGCCGCGGGCTCCCAGAGAAGAGCCCGGCGTCATGCTACCACGCTCTCGGCCCGTGTGCCCTCCAAGACGGCGACGGGGCCCCTCGCGGGACCCCGTCGAACACTGCAGCTATGTCGCCCGGGTCGCCCCCGGCGTGCGGAGCCCGCGGGCTCGCGCGACCCGCCGGCCTAGAACTTGGGCAGGTTCGCCATGGAGGCTTTGATCTTTTCCTCCGGGTAGGCGTAGTCCTCGAGGTTGCCGCTCAGGTAGTTGTCGTAGGCGGCCATGTCGAAGTGGCCGTGGCCGCTCAGATTGAAGACGATCGTCTTGGCGTCACCGGACTGCTTGCACTGCTCGGCGGCGTTCACCACGCTGGCCAAAGCGTGCGAGCTCTCCGGAGCCGGGATGATGCCCTCAGACTGGGCGAACGTGATCGCGGCCTTGAAGCAGTCGTTCTGCATGTAGGCCTCGGCCTCGATGAGGTTGAGCTCCTTGGCGTGCGAGACCAGCGGCGACATGCCATGGTACCGCAGGCCCCCGGCATGAATGCCGGCCGGGATGAAGTCGTGACCCAGGGTGTGCATCTTGACCAGCGGAGTGAGCTTGGCCGTGTCGCCGAAGTCGTAGGCATAGACACCCTTGGTCAGGGTGGGGCAGGCCGCGGGCTCGACAGCGATGATGCGGGTCTTCTTGCCGGCCTTGAGGTTCTGACCGATGAAGGGGAAGGCCAAGCCGGCGAAGTTCGAGCCGCCGCCGGCACACCCGATGACGATGTCGGGGTAGTCGCCCGAAGCTTCGATCTGCGCAAGGGCTTCCTGCCCTATCACCGTCTGGTGGAGCAGCACGTGGTTGAGCACGCTGCCCAGCGAGTAGTGCGTGTCGTCGTTCTTCGCGGCGACCTCGACGGCCTCGCTGATGGCGATACCCAAGCTACCCGTGGTATCGGGGTCGGCGGCCAGAATGGCGCGACCCGCCTCGGTGGTATCGGAGGGACTCGGGATGACCTCGCCGCCCCAGATGTGCATCATGCTCCGCCGGTACGGCTTCTGGTAGTAGGAGACCTTCACCATGTAGATGAGGAGCTCCATG
Source organism: Actinomycetes bacterium (assembly GCA_021802965.1). Classification (GTDB taxonomy): domain Bacteria; phylum Actinomycetota; class Thermoleophilia; order RBG-16-64-13; family RBG-16-64-13; genus JAJZQZ01. The sequence goes on along the minus strand of JAJZQZ010000135.1, from coordinate 7,320 downwards.
CCGAACATGCAGGTGGCCATGGCCAGGGACGAACCCCACTGGCCGGCGCCGGTCTCCGTGGTCAGCTTGGTGATGCCTTCCATCTTGTTGTAGTACGCCTGGGGTACCGAGGTGTTCGGCTTGTGCGAACCGGCCGGGCTCACCCCTTCGTACTTGTAGTAGATCTTGGCCGGCGTACCGAGCGCTTTTTCCCACCGGCGGGCACGCATGAGCGGAGTCGGCCGCCACAGCTTGTAGATCTCCCGTACCTCTTCGGGGATCTCGATGCTGGGCTCGGCGGAGACCTCCTGCATGATGAGGGCCATCGGGAAAAGCGGGGCCAGATCGGCCGGCCCCAAAGGCTGCAGGGTACCCGGATGCAAAGGCGGCGGCGGGCCGGGAAGACCAGCGCCCACGATGTCCGCGACCACGTTATACCAGCTGGTGGGCAGACGGTCTTCAGAGAGCAGGTACTTCGTCGCCATTCTTCTCCCCCTTTATGAGATCAGGCGATTGGAGACAACAAGGTACTCCAGCCATACCAAGGCGTCAAGGATTCTATGAATACAGAGAGACCGTACGATGTACGGTTTCTTGTGACTGTACGATGTACAGCAAGATGCAGCTACCGGTCGCCAGAAGACCGCCCGTCAGACCAGCGCGGTGATAAGGGCCAGCAGCGCCAGGGCGACCACCCAAAGGGCCACCCAGGACAGGTAGACGAACACCCCGCTCTTCTCGCGGTCAGTGCCTACTTCCACATGCTCGCGGATTTGGGACCGACCGGCTTCGCGGCCTGCATTCTGTTGCTCGCCTTCCACACGTGCAGCCTGCCCGTTACGGGGGTTGGCCAAACCCTAGAGAAGGGTCCGTCCTGCCGCGAGCACGGTTTGCCGGGTCGCCGCCGGGGTATGCTAGCCGCGAGCCCTGCCACCGTCCAGGAGGAGACGCCGTGCCCTTGCTGCCCCAGCTGACCCCCGACACTCTGGAGTTCGTGCTCCTGTCGTTCGAAGGCCCTGACCAGTACTCGATGGCCGGCGGACTGGGCGTGCGCATGAAGGAGCTCAGCTTGGAGCTGGCCCGCCAAGGCTTCCGCACCCATCTGGTGTTCGTGGGCGACCCCGACCTCCCCGGACGTGAAGAGCCCGCGCCGAACCTCACCCTCCATCGCTGGTGCCAGTGGCTGTCGGGGCATTACAGGGGCGGGGTGTACCAGGGGGAAGAACCCAAGCTCGGCGAGTGGAACAACACCGTCCCCGACTTCGTGGTGTCGGAGATAGTCAGGCCCGCCGCGGCCGCGGGGCGCTTGACAGCGGTCCTTGCCGAAGAGTGGCACACAGCTCACTCCGTCTGCCTCCTGTCCGACCAGCTCTGGGCAGCGGGCCTGCGCGACAGCGCGGTCGTGCTGTGGAACGCCAACAACACCATGGGTTTCGACCGGATCGATTGGCCCCGCCTCGATTTCTGCAGCCAGATCACGACCGTCTCCCGCTACATGAAGCACATCATGTGGGGCCGGGGAGTCAACCCTGTGGTCATCCCCAACGGGATCCCCCTCGACAGGGTCCGCCGCGCCCCGGCGGCATCGATCGCCGGCCTGCGCGAAGCGGTTCGCACCCACGAGATCCTCTTCAAGATCGGGCGCTGGAGCCCGGACAAACGCTGGAACATGGCTGTCGAGGCCCTGGCCATCGAGCGCGAGCACGGCCACGATATCTCCATGGTCATCCGCGGCGGCGTGGAGCCGCATGCCCTCGAGGTCCTGCACAACGCGCACATGCGCGGCCTCCACATAGTCGACCTGCGCATGCCCCACGACGTGCCGGGTGCGATCGGAGCCCTGGCGGCGGCGCCCCGCGCCGACGTCTACAACGTGCAGAGCTTCATGTCCGACGAGGTCGTCTCTCTGCTCTACTCGGCCGCCGACGGAGTCCTGGCGAACTCGGGCCACGAGCCCTTCGGCCTCGTGGGGCTCGAGGTGATGGCCGCGAGCGGCCTGGTGTTCGTGGGCTCGACGGGCGAGGACTACGCCGTCCCCTTCCTGAACGCGGTCGTGCTCGACTCCGACGACCCGACCGAGATCTCCATCGCCCTGCAGTACCTGCGTGAACACCCGGACGTAGCCGAGCGGATGCGCCGAGAAGCGAGGGCCACCGCCAAGAGCTTCTGCTGGGCCACCATCATCGAGGACACTCTGATCGGCAAGCTCAAGTATGTCGCGGTGCGACAGGGAGCCGGGACTCCGCCGCCCGGCCCCAAGCCGGGAGCCGCTATGAGCGAGACTGTGTCCACGGGCGCCGCGAGCGCCTACGGGGGTAGAGTCGCGGGCAGGCAGTCGGTAAAGCAGGGGGGGCCTCGCCGAAAGAGCGCCCCGCGTGCGAACGGCCCGAAGCGCGACGCGTAGGGCGGGGAGAAGAAGTGGCTCGACATCTCGTCACCTACTGCGTCGTGCACCAGCCTCGCCGGCTGCTCCTGCCGGCACAGGTCATCCCCAGCGGCACGAAACCCAAGGATATGGCCCCGTATCTGTTCGACGAGGCCATGAACCGCCGCTATTTCGAGAAGGTCGCCCGTTGGTGCTACTACCCCGCCACCGAGATGTTCCAGAGTCTGCTCGACGCGGACTTCAAGCTCGGGTTGGGCTTCTCAGTGAGCTTCCTCGAGCAGCTGCGCCGCTGGGACCGGCGACTGAGCAACCGTTTCCGCCGCTTGGTCGCCCACCCCAACTGCGAACTCGTCGGCGTGGAGCCCTACCACAGCTTCGCATTCGCCATCGACATCGACCTGTTCCAGAAAGAGATGGCGCGCGGCAAGGCGTATGCCGAGGAGTTCTTCCAGAAGCAGATCCAGATCACCGACACGACCGAGATGTCCATGAACAACGAGGTGTACTTCGCCTTGCAGCAGGCGGGCTATCAAGGTGCGGTGATGGACGGACGCCCGTGGGTGATGGAGTGGCGCGAGCCCACACATCTCTACACCTACGCCGGGCGACAGCTCAAGCTGCTCACCCGTCACTACGAGCTATCCGACGACGTCGGCTACCGTTTCAGCAACCGCAAGTGGAGCGGCTACCCCTTGAAGGCAGACACCTATGCCCGCCACCTGGCCGAAGCGGCGGGTGAGTTCGTCTTCATCGGCTGGGATTACGAGACCTTCGGTGAGCACCACAACGTGGACACCGGGATCTTCTCGTTCATGAGCCACCTGGGGACGGAGCTCAAGAAGAACGGAGTGCAATGCCTGCTGCCGAGCGAGGCCGTCGCCCGCTTCGCCGACCAGCCCCACGATCTGCCCCTCCCTCCGTTCGGGACCACGTGGGCGGGCTCCGGCGGGATGGAGTTCTTCCTGGGCAACTCGGCCCAGCAGGCGATCTTCCGGCTCATGCATTCCGTGCTGAACAAGGCGAAGCTCACCGGCAACCCGGCATTGCTCGACCTCGCACTGTGGCTGCTGCAGTCGGACAACCTGCACCTGATCCAGTGGGCGGGAAGGAGCGGCTCGGAAGCGGAGGTCTCGGCCTACTTCACGCCGGACGAATGGTGGGGCTTGGGGGGCGATCGCATCCTGTTCGAGCAACAGAACGTGTACAAGAACTTCCTGCACGCCATGGACGGATACGCGTAGCAGGCTGTTGAACGATGACGCTTCGCCGCCAGAGCGCGATGGACGAGTGCGAGACAGGGACGCAGGGACTCGAGCCCGTCTTCCTGTCGCTGGGCTTTCACAACCACCAGCCGGCGGGAAACTTCGGCTGGGTCTTCGAGAAGCACTACGAGCGCGCCTACCTTCCTTTCCTCGAGACGATGGAGCGGCACCCCACCATCCCCTTCTCCTTGCACGTGACGGGGCCCCTCCTCCTCTGGCTCTGCGAACACCAGCCCGAGTACCTGGCTCGGTTGGCGACGATGGTGAGCGCGGGACGGCTGGAGCTCAAGGGCGGCGGCTTCTACGAACCGATCCTGGCGCTCATACCCGACGCCGACAAGCTGGAACAGCTCCATCGGTTGACCGCGTTCCTGGTCGAGCAACTCGACTACGACCCGAAGGGAGCCTGGATCGCCGAGCGGGTGTGGGAGCCCCACCTGGTGTCCTGCCTCGCGGCGGCCGGCCTGGAGTACGCGGTGCTCGACGACGCCCACTTCGCAGCTGCGGGCCTCGACCCCCGGGATGCCCTGGGCTACTACGTGACCGAGGAGCAAGGTAGTCGCTTCGACCTGTTCCCGATCAGCAAGGAGCTGCGCTATCTGATCCCGTTCCGCGAGCCCGAGGAGACGCTCGTCCACCTGGACCACATCGCGGAACGGCGCCGCGAGCTCCTGGCGACGGGCGAGCTGCTCCCCGACGTTCCACCGGCCCTCGCCGTGTACGACGACGACGGCGAGAAGTTCGGGGGCTGGCCGGGCACCTACGAGTACGTGTACGGATCGGGATGGCTCGACCGGTTCCTCTCCGCGCTGACCGAGGCCCAGGAATCGGGACGTATCCGCTTGATCACGCTGAGCGGCTACCGGGCTCGGTTCGGCCCCCTCGGCCGTGTCTACATCCCCACGGGCTCGTACGCGGAGATGCTCGAGTGGTCAGGAGGCTTCTTCCGCAACTTCCTCGCCCGCTACGACGAGGCCAATCTGCTGCACAAACGGATGCTCTACACGAGCGAGCGGGTGCGGCGGCAGTTACGGGAACTCGGAGATGCAGGCGGAGGTCGACAGACCGAGGGCGGATGCGAAGCCGCCGAACCCGGCGCGAACGGCCGAAGCCCCAAGCTGAAGCGCGCGCTCATGGCCCGCGACCACGTCCTTCGCAGCCAGTGCAACGACGCCTACTGGCACGGGGTTTTCGGCGGCCTCTACCTCCCGCACCTGCGCCACGCCGCATACGCCGACCTCTTGACCGCCGAGCGTCTGATCGGGCCGGCGGCCGGACCGTCCAAGGAGATCATCGATCTGGACCTCGACGGCTACGACGAAGTGGTTCTGCGCTCGCCCGATCTGGTCGTCGTGGCGGCGCCGGAGCGCGGCGGCGGCCTCATCGCCCTGGACCACCTGCCGACGGCCTTCGCGCTGCTGGACACCCTGCGCCGCCGCCGCGAACCCGAGCACGCGGCCCTGGAGGAGCTCGCCAGGGCGCCTGCGGCCTCCACGCGAGACCTGGAACGCGAGGGCGACGACGACGCGGCCAAAGGCGCGGCACCCCAGACCATCCATGATCGCGTCCGCATGAAGGAGCCCGGTCTCGAGCACCTCCTGTTCGTCGACCGCCACCCACGAGGCGCCTTTCTCGATCATTTCCTGCCGACAAGCACCACCGTCGCCGAGCTCCACGAGAGCCGGGCGACAGAGCTGGGGGACTTCGTCGAGGCCCGGTACGCCGTGGCGCCGGGCACGAGCGACCTCGCCAGTGTCTCCTTGGTGCGTGACGGTCACGTTGATGGGTGGTCGGTGCGGCTGCACAAGGACTTCCGGTTGGACCCCGCTCTGCACGGCGGCCCCACCGTGCTGACAGTCGCTCATCGCTTGGAGGTCTCACCCGATCGTCCGCTAGCGCCCGAAGCTGCTCGGGAACGTGCTGGTGGACGCGCCCTCTTCTCCCCGCAGATCGACCTGACCCTGCTCGCCGGGTGGTCGCCCGACCGCCACGTGCTGGTGGACGGCCGACGCGTCGAGAACCAGCTTCTTGCCGACTCCGCCCAGCACGAGCAGGCGGCCTCTGTCACCCTCGTCGACGAGAGCGTCGGCTTGGCCGTGACCACAAGCTGGGCAAGCGCCCGCACGGCGCGCCTCTACCGCTACGGTATCGTGACCATCTCTCAGAGCGAGGACGGCTTCGAGCGCATCTACCAGGGGACCTCCCTCCTCCCAGCCTGGGAGATCGCCCTGGAACCGGGCAGCACCTTCGACGCCGTGATCCGCCTTGAGGTGGTCTGCACGTGACCGAGCCGTTGGCCATCGCCTTCGTCTGGCACATGCACCAGCCGTACTACAAGAGCTCGCGAGCGGGCACCTTCGACATGCCCTGGGTGCGCCTCCACGCGCTCAAGGATTACCTGGACATGGTCGAGCTCCTGTCACACTATCCCGCGTTGCACCAGACGTTCAATCTCGTGCCCTCGCTGGTGGAGCAGCTCGGGGACTACGCCGGCGGCCACTTCTCCGACCTCTACTGGGACATGACGCTCAAGCCCGCCGAGGAGCTCGACCCCTCCGAGCGGGCCTTCGTGGTCGACCTGATGTGCGAGCGCTCATGGCACCCCCGGGCCCAGCGCTACCCTCGCTATCTGGAGCTGGCCCGGCGCAAGGAATCCTGTTCCGAAGGTGTCGACGCCTGTGCAGCCGCTTTCTCTCACGCCGATATCCGCGACCTTCAGGTCTGGTTCACGCTCGCCTGGTTCGATCCCGAGTACCTGCGCTCAGGCGCACTCGCGGAGCTCGTGGAACGGGGGCGCGACTACACCGAGGACGACAAGACGTACTTGGCCGCGGCCCAGGCCGACATCCTGGCGAAGGTGCTGCCGGCCTACCGAGACGCGGAGGCGCGGGGCCAGGTCGAGCTCTCCACCTCCCCTTACTTCCACCCGATACTGCCCCTTCTCATCAACACCGACGTGGCCCGTGTCGCCCGTGGGGATATCGCGCTGCCCCCGAGGCGCTTCGCCCATCCCGAGGACGCGCGCGAGCAGGTGCGACGGGCGATCGACAGCCATGCGGATGTCTTCGGCAGCCGTCCCCGAGGCATGTGGTGCTCGGAGCAGAGCGTGGGCGAGGATGTCATCGGCCTTCTCGCCGAGAACGGCATCGAGTGGACGATCAGCGACGAGAGTATTCTCGGGCGCTCCCTCGGCGTGGACATCACCCGCAACGACCAGGGGCATGTGCAGGTACCTGACCTGCTCTATCGCCCCTACCGGCTGGAGCGTGAAGGCCGTCGCCTCGACATCATCTTCCGCGACCACACGCTGTCCGACCTTCTGGGCTTCACCTACCAGTCCTGGGCCCCACGGGACGCCGCCGCGAACCTCGTGTGGCGGCTGCGAGAGGCCCGGAAGAACCTGGCGAACACCCGGGGACCCCATCTGGTGACCATCGCGCTCGACGGCGAGAACGCCTGGGAGTACTACCAGGAAGACGGGCGCGAGTTCCTCGCGCTGCTGTACGAGAGCCTGGCCGCCGACCCCGGCTTCCGCTGCGTGACCGTGAGCGAGTTCCTGGCGGAGATCCCGCCACCCCGGGAGCTCCCCTGGCTCCATTCCGGTTCGTGGATCAACGCGGATTTCTCCACCTGGATCGGAGACCCCGCCCACTCGCGGGCATGGGAGCATCTCCATCGAGCGCGTGATGTGGT
>JAJZQZ010000134.1 GCA_021802965.1 Actinomycetes bacterium | reverse complement strand
CCGATCTGATGGACCGGCACATCCTGCAGGTGCCACCTCGCGAAGTAGAGATTGTCGATCCGCTCATCCGGCTCCCCGATGTTGATCCCTTCAAACCCGGACAATGGAGCGACTGTGCGGAGAGAGCCGGAATCGACGAGCGCGAGGTACTGCACCCCGTCCGGGTCGTCGTCGAACACGATAGACGCGCAGGGCCGCGTCTCGACGCGGCCCGAAGGAAGGGGGACTTGCTCGTACGGGAGGCGCACTAGAGGGCAGAGAAGGACGCGCCGGAGTAGTCTTCGGTGGGGCAGAACTGAGCGCGCACCTGCTTGCGCTCGTCGGGAGGAAGGCTGTTGATCGCCTTCTTGATGCTCGGAGATGCAGCCACGACCTTTGAGCCCTTCACGAGCACCCACTGGCCCTTATGCTTGCTGATCTCGCGCGCCAGCTTCTGCTGCCGGGTCATCACTAGCACCTGCCTCCCCCTCCGCGAACGGTAGCTGGTACTGTTACGCGGGACGTGCCTGCCTGGTGCCTTTATACCGTCTTCGGCACGTTCTCGGAACCCCTCGAGTCCCCTGCGGTTTCCCCCTGCGGTTTCCCTGCGGTTTCCCACGAAGCCTCACGACGTGCCAGCTTCCAGGCCCCTCGCCTGGCAAACTGACCCGCGTCCGACGCCTACAGGTGGTACGGCTCGCCGCGCGAGATGCGGAAGGCACGGTAGAGCTGCTCGAGCAGCAGGACGCGCGCGAGCTGGTGCGGGAAGGTCATGCGCGACAGCGACAGGCGCTCGCGGGCGGCGGCCCGCACGCGAGCGTCCAGTCCGGCGCTCCCGCCCACCACGAACGCTACGTGGCTCACGCCTCTCACAGCGAGGTCGTCGAGCCACGCGGCGAGCTCGGGCGAGGAACGCTCGCGCCCCGCCTCGTCGAGCGCGACGACGTGCGCGCCCGCGGGCAGCGCTCGCAGGATGTCACCGGCCTCGGCCGAACGCGCGACCGCGAGATCCCGGGAGATGTCGCGGTCGGGGACTTCGACGACGTCCAGCGTGGCGTAAGGGCGCAGCCGCTTGGCGTACTCGTCGGCCGCCGCCCGCCAGTGCGGCTCCTTGAGCCTCCCAACGGCGACGACGGTCGCGCGCATCACTGCGAGCTGCTCGCCAGGACGGCCTCGAGCGTGACCTGCTTCCCGCCGCGCTCCACCACGATGCTCACCTTGTCGCCCGGCTGGTGCCCGCGAACGGCCGCCACCATGTCCTGGCTGTTCTGGATCTGAGCGTCGGCGATCCTCACGATCGCGTCGCCCTTCTTCAGGCCGGCCTTCTCGGCAGGCGAACCGGCCTGGACCTCCTGCACCAGCGCGCCGTTCTGCGCGGTCACTCCGAACTGCTGCGCGTTCCACGGCGAGAGGTCGACCGCCGCGACGCCGAGGAACGTGTGCGTCGCCTTCCCCGTGGAGATCAGCTGGTCGGCCACCTGCTTCGCCAGCTTGATCGGGATCGCGAATCCGATCCCCGCGGACTGCTGCGCGCCGCCGGTCTGGATGAGCGTGTTGATGCCGATCACGTTGCCGGCGAGGTCCGCCAGCGCGCCGCCCGAGTTGCCCGGGTTGATCGGCGCGTCGGTCTGGATGAGGTTGCCGTAGATGGTCTGCTGCATCTGATCGCTCGCCTCGCCCGTCCGGTGCAGCGCCGAGACGATGCCCGCCGTCACGGTCTTGTCCAGGCCGAACGGGCTGCCGATGGCGACCACCGTCTGACCGACCTTGAGGTTCTCGGAGTCGCCGAGGGTGGCCGCGGGCAGTCCCGTCTTGTCGACCTTGATGACGGCGATGTCGGAGGCGGGATCGGCGCCGACGACCTTCGCGGGGAGGTTCTCCAGCCCGATGGTGACGAGGAGCTTCGAGGCACCGCTGACCACGTGGTTGTTGGTGAGGATGTAGCCGTCGGAGCGAATGATGACGCCGCTTCCGTTGCCGACGACCTGGCTTCTGGACGCTCCTGTGAACGGGTTCGACACCGACTGCTCGATGGAGATGTTGACGACCGACGGCGTGACCTTCTGCGCGACAGCCTCGATCGGCTCAACCTGCCCGGACGCCTCGAGCGAGTAGGAGGCCGTGTCGATGCGAGCGGAGCGCGACGAGGGCGACGCCGAGTCCTGCTGCTGCCTCGCCGTCAGCGCCGGGATTCCGACCAGCAGCGACATCGCGGCGGCCATGAGGATGCCGCCCACGACCGAGCCCGCGACGGCGGCCGCGACGACGGCTCCGCCCGACCAGCCGCCCTTCGGCGGCTTCTGCGGCGGGGGCGTCTGCGGGTGATAGTAAGTGGAGGGCTCGTACTGCGAGGAGGTGTACGGGTATTCGTCCGACACGGCCATCACTCCTGATTCTTCCAGCCGCTGATGTCCCGACTATACCCGCAAGTGTCGCGCCCACTTGTGGAGAACTCGTGTCCCGACCTCGGAGAGGCGGTGGAGGAGAGTCTGGAAGTTGCTCGACTCTGAGCGCGAGAGATTGACGGACGAGGCCAGTGAAACCCCGTGAAGATCAGGAATGCGACTCGGACTCCGAGAGATTCGAGGACCGATCGGAGTCTTCACTACTCGTCTACGATGGATGCCGCCATCACACGACCTCCGCTGTCGTAGAACACGCTTCTCTTCTCCGTGGGACTGGACGCCAAAGAGTCCGTGCGCGAGGCGTGCCTGGCCGTACCGCAGAAGAAGTGGAGGCCGGCACTCGACGCGGACGGCGAGGTGCGCGAAGGTGCTTGGGTCGCCGAGCTTGATTTGGACATGGTCGCGTGCGGATGGCCGGAAGGTACGCGGGCGATTGTGAGGCGAGACCGCCCGCATCCGGGAGCGCAGCTGTCCTTCACCTATATCGACGGACACCGCTTCCAGGTATTCCTCACAAACCAGCAAGGCGGGCGGATCGCGCGCCTCGAGCAGCTGCACCGGTGTCGTGCCGCGATCGAAGACTCCATCAGGTGCGGCAAGGACACGGGACTGAAGCGCGCCCCTTTCTTGTGCCTTCGCCGCCAACACCGCTTGGCTGGAACTCGTGCTCATGGGCTGCGACCTCTTGTCCTGGAGCCGGATGCTGCTGCTTGCGGGCACGAAGCTCGCCTCGGCCGAGCCCAAGCGTCTTCGCTACCGGCTGCTGCACGTGGCGGGACGCATCCTTGTGGGCTCGCGGAGGATGCGTCTCTGCGCTTGGCGCGGGACTGGCCTTGGGCGGACGCCTTGGCGGAAGCGTTCGCTCGCTTGCGGGCGCTGCCTCCCGCCTGACTCTGAAGCTCGTCGGGCAATCCCGCGAACCGCAAACGATTCCCAAGGCCTTCTTCAAGCACGCCTTCGGAATCGCTCAGATCGACGCGCGACTACATCGGAGACTCCATCGGAGACTCCAAAGCGCCGCAAGAGCCGCGTGAAAGGCTCGGGGAACGGTGCGGCAGCGCGGCATCACGCCAGATTCCGACATCACAGGGACACCGACGGGGCTTCGTGAGAAATCGAGGCTGCTTACTACTTCCAAACGCCCAGACGCTCTTCCTTGGCCAGTTTCTCGAGTCGCGGAAGCTCGCTTTCGAAGGCAGCGTACTGTGCCGGCGTCACGAGCGGCTTCAGGCCTGCAGGTATGGCCATTGCCTCCTTCTGACAGACGCCGCGCCGTACCAGCTCTTGATTCAGGTTGTTCTTGCCGTCAGTCAACCAAACCCAGAGCAACCTTGTGCCGTCTGGAGCAGCACCGAAATCGGCGGCGGACACGATTGTGGCATCGGGATGTGCCGTCACCCACTTGCTGACGATTCCAGGCAGTGAGTCCGCTGTCCGCGCTTGAAAGAAACCCTGCCCGAGGAGTGTATAGCCGACATTGGAGTCGGAGTGATTGGAGCCGAACTCCCCTGTCCATGTAGTGTCGCGCACGAGTCCAAGGTTCAGTTGACTCCCGCAGAGACCCGATTCGGACGTCGCAGAATCGCTACCAGACACGTTGGAGACGTTGGACAAGGACGAGGCTCCCCTTTCTGCCGCTGCGGTACACGCTGGAACGAAGACGACGGAAGCGAGCAACAGTATGGACAAACTCGAATGTCTTTTCACTGGAACGCCACTCCTCAATTGATGCGCTGGAGACTACCCCTTCACTTGCGGCCTCCGACCACCGGTCGCACGGTCGGCAGCAGCCCGGCGGTTAGAACCCGCGAGCAGTGGCATATCCTGGGTAAATGAAGCGGTCTATCTCGGTGTTGGGGTTGCGATAGATCTTGCCCCAGCTACTGAACAAGTCCCATCCATACCTGATCCACGCTCTGTCTGTTGCTTCGTTTGCATCGTCCCTGAAATCTGCAGCTGCCAGTGATCCAAAGAACAGGGTCTCAAGGCTGTACTTTCCTGTTGCATGCCCCACGTATCCGAAGTGGATGTTGCCGAAGTCTTCCAGGGATATCTTCTTGCCATTGAAGTAGAAGACCTTCTTTGTTGAGTTGTTGCGTCTCGCGCTCTTCGCACACAGCTTGAGATCCCATGCACCGCCTGCCTGCATCGAGAGCTTGAACCAATAGGTGTAGTCCTCGTAATTGGGCCGCCAGGCACGCATATTGATCGCCCGGCCCGCATTTACGCGCAGTACCCGTTTGAAGTAGGCGGTTTGCTCGCCGACGTCCGGAACAAAGTTGTGCGCATAGAGGCCGCTGGAATCCAGCTCTTCCACTGGATCTCCTCCGCAGTACTGATAGGCACTCTCCTCGCCATCCGCCTTCGCGGGATCCTTGGAGATGAACTGCATCATGGCGGGATCGTAGTAGCGGGCTGAGAGGTAGTACAGGCCGCTGAAGCCGTCGTACGCATAGCCCGCGTATCGCAGCGGCTGTTGAGAGGCGATGGCGGCGGCGAGTGCGGCTCCGAGCGAGCCTGTGCTGCAGCTGGCGTCGCGCGAGGCGGAGGAGAGAGGGTCGCCCCACGCGTCGTAACGATAGGTGGCGAAGGGCTGCCCTGTGTCCGTCAGGAGCTCGACGACGTCTCCCCGATCGGTCGAGACCAGATGGATGAGCGTCAGCGTCGTGCAATCCGAGCCCCGATAGATGGCCGCGTACGGCCGTGAGGTCTCGTCGGCAAGGTACGTGATCGTGTACGTGGTGCCGGCCGAGTCGGTGGCAGAGAGCGAGAGCAGGTTCAGGCCGGCGTAGGTGTAGGTAGTGGTGGTGTCCACCGCTCCCTGATGGACGACCGACGACTGGCGCTGGCCGTCGGCGTCGTACGTGAAGGTGGCGGAAGAACCTCGGTTGGGGTCGGTGTAGCCGATCAGCCTGCCGGCGTCGTTGAAGGAATACGTCACGGAGGACTCGCCGCTGCGCTTGAGAGATGTGCGCCAGCCGTGCGCGGCGTCCCACCCGATCAGTGTCGAGCCTATCGAGACAAGGTGGTTCGCGCCATCGTAGGAAAGGGTCGTGGTACCGGCACCTGAAGGCCGGATCTCAGTGATGTTGCCGGCAGCGTCGTACCCGCACGACGTCGTGGAGCCGCCGATCACGGCCTGCGAAAGCCTGCCGTCGGCGGCGTAGTCGTATGAGCTCGTCCAGCTCGTGCCGGGGTAGGACAAACTGATGGACTCCGAGGTCTTGCGGCCGGTCCGCGCATCGAAGCGGTAGCTGGCACCGGCGGCGCCGAAGCCGTATCCGCTCTGCGATGACGTCCTGCCCGCGTCGTCGAAGGTGGCCTGACTCGTCCCGGCGCCGCTCACACTCCAACCGGTCGCTCGCCCCGCGCCGTCGCGTGAGGTGGTGGTGCGTGTGACGGAGACCGATCCGGTCGCGGTCTCGCGGGCCGTCTCGAGCCCCGACGAATCATAGGTGATCGTGGTGGGGACGGACGCGTAGCTCACCGTTGCGGCAGAGGCCTTCGTGGCGCCCGCCGCGAAGGCGAAACGACTCACCACGCCGCTTATCGTATCCGTGCTCGCTGTCGACCGTCCGAGGGCGTCGTAGGCAGACACGACGTGCTTGACCACACCTGCAGCGGTCGTCTGCGTCTCCTCCACGGTTCTGCCGAAGGCGTCGGGGCGGAGAAGCAGGACTGAGCCGTCCGGGTTGGATTGGCGGACCGTTCGCCCGGAGCTGTCGAAGGCATACGCCGTGGTCTTGCCCGCGGTGGTGGAGACGATCTTGCGGCCGGCCGCGTCGTAGGTGTTCGTGGTGCTGATGCCGTCCGCGTCCTTGTCCGTGAGCACCCAACCGGCAGTGTTGTAGCACTTGGTGGAGGCGGCCTGTCCCTCAAGCCCCGCCGACAGCTGGTTCCCCGCCAGGTCGTACGCATAGTCGGTGCGAGCCGGCTGCCCGTACGCGTCCTTGACTTCGCTGACGAGGCGCCCGGCGAGGTCGTAGGCAAACGTGTCCGTGGTCGCACCGCCGCCTTGCACCGGCTTGCTGACCGAGGTCTTGTTGCCGGCCGCGTCGTAGGCGGTCTCCATCCAGGACCCGTCCACCTCGGTCACGCGAGTCTCGCGCCCTGCCGCATCGAAGTCGGTGTGACGTGAGGTAGGGCTGCCGGCGGGGTACTCATCGGTTACGCGCAGGTCGTCGTCGTACGCGTACCTCGTGGGTCCCTGTCCCGGCGGGTCCATGGCCGCCAGGTTGCCGAGCCAGTCATAGCTTCTGGTCGTCACCGCGGAGATCGAGTCGGTGCTCGTCGTCTCCCGGCCTGCCCAGTCGTACTCGTGCAGCACGTAGTGGTCGACCGCTCCGGGCGCCGAGTACGTGACCTCTGAGAGCAGGTGCCCTGTCGGCTCGTAGGTCTTGGTCGCCCAGTTCTGGAAGTCGCCTCCGGGTGTTGTAGAGGAGCTCTCGACCTCGTTCCCGAGCACGTCGTAGCGATGCCCCGTGACCACCCCCGCAGCGTCGGTAGAGACGAGCAGTCGGCCGGAAGGTGAGTAGGTGCTCGATGCCGTCACAGTGCCAGAGGCGTCCGTCTCCGACAGCTTGCCTCCAAAGGCGTCGAAGACCTGAGCGGTCACGATGTCTGTGGCGGGTGCGGACGGGTCGATCACCACGGATGGGATCGTCGTGGTCTGCGGCTCCCCGTTCGCAGAGAAGTCACCGTAGCGCGCCGCTACCACCATCACGGCCGGATCCGAGATCGTCTTGCGTTCCTCCGTCAGCGTGCCGGAGGCATTGTAGCTGTACTCGACCCCGCTGGTAGCTCCCGCGCTGGTGAGTTGGGTGACCTCACGACTGATCCTCGCGGTCGCGCCGTCGTAGGTGTAGGTCTTGGCCGCTCCGAGCGGGTTTGTCTCGCTCGTGAGGCGGTTCAGGCTGTCGTAGGCATACGCAGTGGTGTCGCCGAGCGGGCTGATGTTGAACAGCACGTTGCCCCGAAGGTCGACCGGGGTTCTGGTCGCATAGCCCAGCGGGCTGATGACGCAGTGAAGGTCGTTCGTGGGGGAGTAGCGGTAGCGCCAGACGTACTCGGAGTACTGGTCCTTCTGGTGGTACTTGTAGCTGAGCGCCCCGGACTGGTTGACTCCGTAGTACCAGTCCACCCCGTCCGGGTCGATCACCTCGGTTCCGTAGAGGATCCGGTACTCCGGGCCGGACGGCTGGAGGAGACCGCCCTGCTTGAAGCCGGGCAGCCGCACCTCTGCGATGCCGCCGCTCCCGTCGTAGACGAAGCTCCAGCGAGCCGGGGTGCCCGAGGCCTCGAAGGCAGCGGAGGGGACGTAGAGCTCGGAGAGCTGGGACGTCGCGTAGCCGTACTGCACAGCGTATTCGTCCGAGGTCCCCGGGAAGTACGACACCGTCGAGGTCGCACCGTTGGTCGCATACGTCACGCCGCGCGTACCTGAGGCCGTCCTGTACTCGGCCGACACTATTCTGCCGCCCGAGAACGTGACGTCGATGCTCTGCCCGTTCGCAGCAACGACCGAGAGGTGATCGGGGTCGGTCCAGACGTAGGAGACCGTGTTGCCGTTGTCGTCCGACTCGCTCACGAGCTTGCCGTCAAGCCCGAAGGCCAGGGATTCGTGATCCTGGTTGAACGTGATCACCCACCCAGGACCCGTAGCCTCCAATGAGCCATGGAAGCCGTTGGGCGAAATGTATGCCCCGTTGCTTAAGGTGAAGCGGTGTACGTCACCTGCCGGGTCGGTGTAGCGCAGCGAGCCGCCCGAGGGCTCAAGCGACCGCTCGAAGTTGAAACGCCAGCCCGGCGCGAAGACGCCGGAAGACGTCACGGAGGAGTCGTAGACGCGTGAGAGTTCGGCGGGCGGGCCCCACGAGGCGATCCTGAGGTCGGTCGCAGCAAGCTGAAGCGAGGTCTTGTCCAGCAGCAGCGACGCGGCGTGGTGCGCGATGTCCGGCAGGCCCACGGGGGCGTGCCTCGGGTCGTCGTTTGAGGTGACCGTGTCGTTTATCATCGTCGCCCGGTAGACGGGGGCGGCGCCTAGGTCCGCCTCTCCCGCCGAGTTGACTGCGACTACCTTGAACTCGTAGTGCGTCTGCTTGGAGCGAGACCCGCTGCCCATCTTGGCGTACAGGGGCGCGGGGTCGTCCCGAAGGTCGATGCCGCGAGAGGAGTAACGATAGATGGTGCCGGCGGTGTCCGCACTGCCGAGGAAGAAGGCCTTGTTCGTCGGGTCGTAGCAGCCCGAGAGCACGCGCTTGGTGCCCTGGTCGATGCTCCAGCGGTTGACGACCTTCCAGGACTCGACGAGGTGCCACCCGTCCAGCTCAACCTTGGTCACCTGGGCGGAGTCGGTGCCCGTCCACTCGAGCATGTAGAGGTAGTCGCCATCGGAAAAGACGGCGGAGGTGGTCGAGGCGGGTGCTGCGACCGTGTAGTCGCCACACCACACACCATTAAGGTCGTAGGTGCGGATGAGGTAGCCTGCGGGCGTATCGGCCACGGAGTAGATCATCTTCTGCCGGCCCGATGCTCCGCCGCCGGTGTCGGAAGCAAGAAGGACGTTTCCGCTGGGACCCGTGAGCTCAGCACCGCCGGCCTTGTTGAGCAGCGGGTTGCTGAAGGTCAACGTCGTGGTCGCGGTCGAGTCCTTGGCCGCCGTCTTGCCCACCCCGACGACGCTGGCCGGGGAGGTCGCGTAGCCGTTGTAGAGCGTGGAGCCGACCATAAAGGCGCTCGAGATCGGCGTGGCAGAGAAGTTCTGTCCGATCTGGCCGTAGTTGACACCGGCGGTCGTTCCTCCGTACCCCGTGCCGATCCTGGTCCAATACGTCGGGCCCAGGTTCGCCCCTAAGGCTCTGGCATACAGATATGTCCCGTCCGCAAGCAGCAGACCGGAGCTCGAAAGCGTGGTTGGGATGGACGCCTGCAAGGTGGACGGAGAGGGTGTGGACGCTCCGAGGAAGGGGTTGCCGGCAAACCCTGCCGGCAGCGAGGCGATCTGGGCGGCCGTGGGGTAGATGCCCT
Source organism: Actinomycetes bacterium (assembly GCA_021802965.1). Lineage (GTDB taxonomy): Bacteria > Actinomycetota > Thermoleophilia > RBG-16-64-13 > RBG-16-64-13 > JAJZQZ01. Next base: position 188 of record JAJZQZ010000134.1, on the reverse strand, counting down.
TGAACTGCGTGGTGAAGGTGGTGGCGGCGGACCCGAAAGTGTAGCCGACCGGCTGCCAGGTGTTGCCGTCGTGAAGGTAGATGCGATAGCCGGCAGCGGTCGGACCGGCGGCCTGCCAGTCGAGGGTCACATAGCCGGGTGCACGAACGACGTTGCCGCTGCCGTCAGGCTGGTCGACGTCCCCGCCG
>JAJZQZ010000002.1 GCA_021802965.1 Actinomycetes bacterium | reverse complement strand
ACCGGTCAAGATCCCGGCCATCGAGTTGCCCACGTAGGCGGCCTCGAGGTCCCGCTTCTCCGCTCCGGCGTCGGTCAAGGCGGCCTCTACCGCCTCCCGCACCAGGTCCTTGTTGGATTTCTCCAGCAACTTGCCGAAACGCGTCATGCCGACGCCGACTACCGCTACCTCTCGCACCGCGGCTCCCCCCGATACCTTGAGCTCAGCCCCCCATCACCGCCGGCACGTCCTTCGCCGGGTCATGGCGACACCCTACGCGGGTCGCCGAAAGGCCGCACCGTCCATAGGGATAGTCTTCTACTGCGCGGTATACCCTCCGTCGACGAGCATCCCCGCCCCGGTCACGAAGGAAGCCTCGGCCGAGCAGAGCCACACCGCCGCCGCGGCGACCTCGTCCGCGGTGCCCCAGCGCTTCAGCGCGTGCATACCGGCGATGGCGCGGTGGATATCGTCTCCCTCCTCGATGCCGCCCTGCCGGATCAGCGGAGTCTCTACGAAGCCGGGACAGAGGGCCGTCACCCGCAGCCCCTGGGGTCCGTATTCCAGCGCGGCGGTCTTGGTGAGACCGAGGACGCCGTGCTTGGCCGCGGTGTAGGCCGCCGCTCCCGGCAGGCCGACGGTGCCCAGGACGGAGGCCATGTTGACGATGACCCCGTCCCCCGCTTTGAGCAGCTCGGGGATCTCGTACTTCATGCACAAGAAGACCCCGGTCAGGTTGATGCCGATGAGCCGCTGCCAGGCCTCCTCGGGGTAGTCGGCGGTGTGAAAGGCCAGCTCCCCCCCGATGCCGGCGTTGTTGACCGCATAGTCGAGACGCCCGCAGTTGTCGATGGCGAAGCGCACCATCGCCCGCACATCGTCGGAGACCGACACGTCGGCCTGCACCTGCTCGGCGGCGCCGCCGGCCTCCCGGATGAGCGCGACCGTCTCCCGGTTGCCCTCCGCGGCCAGGTCGGCCGCCACCACCCTCGCTCCCCCGCGGGCGAACGCCAGAGCGGTCGCCCGCCCGATGCCCGAGCCCGCGCCCGTCACCAAAGCGACCTTGCCCTCCATCCCCCTCATGATGCCTCCCCCATGCCTGGTTGCGTGTGCTATCCGTTCGGCGTGATGACGGCGCGCCCGTCGAGCGTCCCGGCGCGCATGCGGGCGTAGGCCTCGCGGGCCCTCTCGAGCGGGAAGTACTCCACGCGCGACCGGATCTTGCCCGTCTGGGCAAGGGAGATCACCTCGGCCAACTCGGGGAGCGTGCCCCAGTACGTCGCCGCAATCGAGCATTCCCAGGGAACCGCACGAAAGTCGAATGCGAGCGTCCCCATGGCGAGACCGACGACGGTGAGGTGGCCCTGCACCGCCGCGACTTTGGCCGCCAGGGCCATCGACGCGTCGGAGCCCACGAGGTCCAGCACCAGTCGGGCGCCTCTGCCCCGCGTGATCTCCCTGATGGTGGTCGCCGCGGAGTCGGACGAGAGGACGGTGTCGTCGGCGCCGTTCTGCCTCGCCAGGCCGAGCTTGGCCGGATCGGTGTCGACCGCGACCACGCGAGCCGGGCTCAGCGCCTTGAGGATCTGTATCGCCATCTGGCCCAGGCCGCCCGCCCCGATCACTACGGCCGATGACCCAGGGGTCAACAGGAGCAGCGAGCGTCTGATGGCGTGGTAGGGGGTCAGCGCGGCATCGGTGAGCGGCGCGGCCTCGCGGGGGTCCAGGTCTCCAAGCGGGAGCAGCCAGCGTGCGGCCGGGACCAGCATGTACTCGGCCATGCCGCCGTCGGCGCCCAGGCCCCCACCGAGCGCGCGCCCCGGGGCCAGACAATAGTTCTCCTTGCCCGTGCGGCAATTGGCACAGCGACCGCAGCCCCAGGCCCCGTACACGGCCACCGCCTCACCCACCTCGAGGCCGCCCACGCCGTGGCCGACGGCCTCGACCCACCCTGTGTTCTCGTGGCCGAAGGTGAACGGCAGGTCCCAGTCGTTGACCCCCTCGGGCCACTCCATGACATGGAGGTCGGAGTGGCACACGCCGGATCCGGCGATCTTGAGCAGCACCTGCCCCGGCCCCGCCTCCGGCACCGGCTTCTCCACCAACTCGGGCTCCGTCTGCCACGCGCAGAAGCGATACGCCTTCATCATCCCCCCGTTCTGATGCGACCCTATCGACCAGTCGAGGCGGTCGGTGGAGTACACACTAACCGCAGCGCGAACCGCCCGCCCCGTCCCTTTGGATAGTCGCGCGAGGGCCGGGGTTGTCAATCCCCCATCAGAGCGGCAGAATGGTAACGGCTCATCGGATCCCAGGGGGGAGCAGGTGAAGGGCACCGAAAGACCGACCGAACAAGTCGGGCGTGAGCCACTCGAGTCGAGCGAGCACGACCCGCGGCTCCTGCGTTCGAAGCTCAGCCCACCGCTCGCCGACTCCTCGATCGAGCGAAACCGGATCGACGAGTGGCTCGGCTCCGCTCTGCACTCGAGACTCGCCCTCATCCACGCCCCGGCGGGGTTCGGCAAGACCACGGTCATGCTCCAGCTCCACGCCCGGCTGCAGGAGCGCGGCGTCCCCACCGCTTGGCTCACGCTGGACGAGGCCGACAACGACGTGGCCCGGTTCCAAGCGTACGTCGTGGGAGCGCTCCGCACCATCGACCCTTCCCTCGACGGGGTCGCCCGGGAAGGCTCTCCCTACGGCGCCGGGAACGGCGCGGGAGAGCACATCCTGCGCATACGCCAGTGGATGACCGAAGAGTACGGCCGGCCGATCGCGCTGTTCCTCGACGATTTCGAGGTCGTGCACAACGCCGAGGTCTTGCAGATCGTGCGGGGACTCATCGCCGGCTCACTTCCCGGGCAGCTGCTGGTCGTGGCATCACGGCGCACTCCCGACCTGGGCCTCGCCCGGCTGCGCGTGCGGGGCCAGCTCTGCGAGATCGACCTCGACGACCTGCGCTTCGCCTGGGACGAGACCGACCTCTTCCTCCGCAGGTGCCGGGGCCTCGAGCTCGCCGACTACGAGCTTGCCCGGCTCTACGGCTGCACCGAAGGCTGGGCCGCCGGCCTGCAGCTCTCCGCCCTCGCTCTTACCGGACGCGCCGACAAGAAGGCGCTCATCGAGTCGTTCTCGGGTTCCTTCGCCGACATCGCCGACTACCTGGCCGAAGATGTCCTCTCGCGCCAACCGGAGGATGTGCGGCGCTTCTTGCTCGAGACCAGCGTGCTCGACCGGCTCTCAGGCCCCCTGTGCGACACGGTCACCGGACGGTCGGACAGCTACGAGCTCCTCTCGTACCTCGAGCAGGCCCACCTCTTCCTCATGCCGCTCGACAAGGACCGGCGCTGGTACCGCTACCATAACCTCTTCTCGGAGTTCCTCCGGAGTCAGGCCGAGCGGTATCTGCCCGAGGCCGTGCCCGACCTGCATCATCTGGCGGCGGACTGGTTCGTGGATCAGGGGCACGCGGTCGAAGCCGCGAAGCATGCTTTGGCGGCCGGCGACCTCGACAGGGCCGCGGGCCTGGTCGCCGAGTGCGCGATGACGCTCGTGGGGCTCGGGCAACTGCGCACGGTGGCCGACTGGGTCGACCGCCTCCCCTCCGAGACCCTCGACCGCCACCCCGAGCTGCGCATCGCGCTCTGCTGGGCCCTCTCGATGCGCCACCGCCATGCCGAGGCCCGCGTCGTTCTCGATCAGATCGTGCAGGGGCTCGATCCGGACCACCCGGCCGACCCGACCGTCCTCGACCAGGTGTACTCGCTCGAATCGGTCGTGCTCTCGCTGACCGACAACGTGCACGAGTGCCTCGAGCTCTCGGAGCGGAATCTTCCGCTGATCGCCGACCGCGAGTCGTTCCCCTATGGTGTTCTTGCCAACTGCCTCGGCTGCCGCCTCCTCGAGGCGGGACGTTTCGACGAAGCGCGCGACCTCCTGGAGAGCGCCGAGGTCTGTCACTCCCGGGGGGGGAACGTCTTCGGGGCGATGTATTCCGTCTGCCTGATCGGAGCGTTGGATCTGCTCCAAGGGCGCCTCAGCGTCGCGCTCGAACGCTACCAAGCGGCGGAGACGACGGTGCGCCAGGCTTCGCTCACCCAGAGTCAGACGGGCGCGGTTGCGGCGGTCTTCCTGGCCGAGGCGCTCTACGAGATGGACCGGCTCGACGAAGCCGAGCAGCTGCTGGCCGAATCGCGTGACCGTTTCAGGGAATGCGTCCCGCTCGACGTCATGATGCTCGGGTACCTCACGCTCGCGCGGGTGCATGTCGTGCGAGGAGAGGAGAAGGCCGCTTCGCGCCTGCTCGAAGAGGCCGAGCTCCTCGGCCGAGAACGCGCGACGCCGCGGGTCGCCGCCACCCTCCGCCTGGAGAAGATCCGCCTGGCTCTGCAGCATGGACACGTGGCGGAGGCCGAACAGCTGCAGCAGCAGAGCGACGAAGACTCCCAGGTCTGGCGGCTCTTCGCCGGCTGGGGCATGCCGGCCAGCGACCCCGAGACGTGCGAGGTGAGCCGGGTCAGGCTCCTCACCCGATCGGGGCAGCACGCACGGGCGCTCGCTCTCGCCCGTACCGAGCTGGCGAGGGCGGGCGACACGGGCCACCTGCGTCGGGCGCTCAAGCTGCGCATCCTCATGGCCGAGGCTCTCGAGGGCGCCCGCGACCACCGCGGGGCGCTCCGGACGCTGCGCGAGGCCCTCTTCTTCGGAAGCCAGGAGGGGTTCGTCCGCACGTTCGCCGACGAAGGGGCCAGGGTGCTGCGCCTGGCGGCCGAGCTGCGGAGCGCGCTCGCCGAGGAGCCCCCGCTCGCCGGCACTCTGACGATCGACTACCTTGACCGCGTGCTGGAGGCGGGCGCGACGGGCTCCCGCGCCGCCCACGGACTCCCGGTGGCCGCCACGCTCGGGCAGGGCGCCGACGCCTTCGAGCACGTGGGAGAGCAGCCATCCGAGCCCCTCACGGCGCGAGAGACGGAGATCCTCGAGATGGTGGCGCGGGGACTCTCCAACAGCGAGCTCGCCGACCGGCTGTTCGTCACCGTGCCCACGGTCAAGTTCCATCTGCGCAACATCAACGGTAAGCTACGCGCTCACAGCCGCACCCGGGCGGTCGCGCGAGCTCGGGAGCTCGGTCTCATCTCCTGAGCAGGCTGCCGAAGAATGACGCTTTGCCGCCGGGCGCGACGGACGAGCGCGAGACGAGGACGCAGGCACATGATCGATTTCACGTTGACCGAAGAGCAGTCCGCCATGCGGCAGATGGTGCGCGAGCTCATGATGGAACAGGTGCGGAAGCGAACCGCCGAGATCGACGAAGCGGGAGAGATCCCCGGCTGGGTCGTCGAGCTCTTTCGCGACCTCGACCTCTTCACCGTCGCCGTACCCGAGCAGTACGGCGGCCTCGACGGGTCCCTCGTGACGTTGTGCGTGGTCGTGGAGCAGATAGCTCGGGTATGCCCGGCCTGCTCGATGATCATCGGTGTCCAGTCCCTCGGCGCGACGCCCATCACCCTCTTCGGGAGCGCGGAGCAGAGATCTCGCTGGCTGCCGGCCTTTGCCACCGGCGAGAAGATGACCGCCTTCGGGCTGACCGAGCCGAACGCGGGGTCGGACGTCAAAGCCATGAGCACCCGGGCCAGGCGGGTCGAGGGTGGGTGGAGGCTCAACGGCCGCAAGACCTTCATCAGCCACGCGAACATCGCCGACGTGCTGGTCTGCTTCGCCAAGGTCGACGTCGACGGCAAGGACAAGATCAGCGCCTTCCTGGTCGAGACCGACCAGCCGGGCTTCACCGTCGACAAGATCGAGCACAAGATGGGCATGCGCGGCTCGGCCACCTGTTCCGTGGTGCTGGAGAACGCCTGGGTCCCCGACGCCGACCTCCTCGGGAAGGTGGGCCAAGGGCTCGACATCCTGCTCAAGACGCTCCATCGCTCGCGGATCTGCTCGGCCGCGCAATCGCTCGGCGTGGCCCAGGGGTCGCTGGACATCTCCTCGCGCTACGTGCAGGAACGAGTGCAGTTCGGGCGCCCTCTGGCGAAGATGCAGGCGGTGCAGATGATCGTCGGGCGCATGGTCGCCCAAGTCGAGTCGGCCCGGTGCGTCGTCTACGCCGCCGCCTCCAAGTACGAGGCCAAGTCGCGGGACATCGAGCGCTTCTCCGCGCTCGCGAAGCTCGTCGCCGCTGACGCGGCAATGAAGGTTTCCACCGACGCGGTGCAGGTGATGGGGGGCTACGGGTATACCGTAGAGTACGGGGTCGAGCAATTCATGCGCGGCGCGAAGGTCTTCCAGATCTTCGAAGGCGCGAACGAGCTGCACCAGATGGCCCTCGCCCGCAACCTGTTCGGCAGCCCAAGAGGGAGTGCGACATGAGCATCACGCAACGCAAGATCGAAGTCGACATGTACCGATCGGAGCTGCAGGCGGATCTGAGCCGGTACCTGGAGACCGCTCTGGGGCTCGGAGCATCGCGCGCCGCCGTGGTGCCGGTCACCGATATCCCACTGGACGACCGTGTGGTGCTCAAGTGCCGCATCCCCCGCTGCTCGGGCTACGGGATCTCGGCCAACTGCCCGCCCAACACCGTCGCGCCTGCGGAGATGCGGGAGATACTGGCCAACTACGAGTGGTCGGTCTTCTTCTCCCTCGATGTGGATCCCGCGGTCATCGTGCGCGACCGCGCCACGGTCGTCGAACGGTTGACGGCGCAGCAGCAGGTCTTCGACGTCGTCGCGGACCTCGAGAGCAAAGCCTTCTACGACGGCCACTACATGGCCTTCGGTCTGGGCGCCGGCTCCTGTCGACACACCTATTGCAGCCAGACCAACGATTGCATGGCGGTCAAGGGCGAACGCTGTCGCCATCCCCTCAAGGCCCGGCCTTCGATGGAGGCGGTGGGCATCGACGTCTTCAGGATGATGGCCCAGCTCGGGTGGGAGGTCTACCCGACCGGCAGCGCGATCAAGGCGGCAGAGGCGCAGTGCGGCAAGTTCTGCGGCATCGTGGTGGTCCAGTAGGGGCTCCGCCGATCGCGGCGCGTTGACGAAGTCTAACGTCTGTCGATAGGATGTCCCCAGGCGGCGACGCCGCCGTCTTCGGGGGTCTACATCCTGCACAGGGGGGATCGTGCGCACGGAACACCGCCACGGCATCGTGGTGCGCCCCGCCGTCTTCATGCTCGGGTAGCGGCATGGCTCAGATGTTCAAAGCTCTGAAGAACGAGCGCTTCTTCGAGCAGGTGGCCGGCAGCATCCAGCGAGAGATACTTCTGGGCCATCTTCAGCCTGGGCAGAAGCTGCCGAACGAATCCGAGCTCGCCAAGCAGTTCAACGTGGGCCGCTCGGCGATCCGTGAGGCCCTCAAGGTCCTGGAGCTCATGGGATTGCTGTACGTCAAGCGCGGGTACAACGGAGGGACCTTCGTCCGGCCCCCCGACCCCGCCGACTCCTTCGCCACCACCACGCCCCTCCCCTGCCCGACGACCGGGTTCGAGCACCTGATGGAAGCCCGTAAGGTCATCGAGGTGCGCACCGCCGAACTGGCGGCCGCGCGGGCCCTCGACGAGGAGATCGTGTCGCTGCACGAGGATCTCGAGCGCATGCGCGGAGTCACAGCGACTCCCGCCCGTTTCATCGAGGAGGACGTCAACTTTCACCTCCGCATCGCCGAGGCCTCCAAGAACGAGGTCTTCGTGCGGGTCGTCACCTCGCTCAGGACCACCCTCAAGACCGAGATCAACGAGATCATCACCCAACCCGGCGCGACCGACGAGATCCTGGCGGCACACGGAGCCATCTACCGGCAAATAGCGGCGCGGGACCCCGCGGGGGCCGCCGTGGAGATGACGCGCCACCTGTCCGGCCTCGAAGACCGCATGGCCGCGACCTCGAGAAGAGACGCCTGAGAACGACCGTGGCGACCTATCGTCAGACGTTAGACGTGGCGTTGACAGTGCGCTCACGAAGGTGTTAGATTTCGGGGCATCATCCGCAGTCACGGACAGGGGGGGTACCATGGCTGACAAGATTGACCGCATCCTTGCGGATCAGATCTCGAGGCGCGACTTGCTCAAGCGCGCGGGCATCGCGGGGGGACTGCTGGCGGTCCCGGGCGTGCTCGCCGCGTGTGGTTCGAGCACCACGACCACGACCGGCGGCTCGGCGACGACCGCTGGCGGCACAGCCACCACCGCCGGATCCGCCCCGGCCGGCGAGACCATCAAGATAGGTTTTGTCAGTCCCCGCACCGGCCCGGCCTCGGGCTTCGGCGAACCCGACCCCTATGTCATCGACCTGGCGAAAAAGGCCCTCGCCAACGGCCTCGACATAGGCGGGAAGAAGTACAACGTAGAGATCATCGACAAGGACGGCCAGTCCAACCCGGCCATGGGCGCTCAGGTCGCCCAGGAGCTGATCAACTCCGACAAGGTCGACCTCATCCTCACGACGTCCACCCCCGAGACCATCAACCCGGTTTCCGACGCGGCCGAGGCGGCAGGCGTCCCCCACATCTGCACGGTATGCCCCTGGGAGGCGTGGTACTTCGGCCGCGGCGCCAAGCCGGACCAGCCGTCGCCCTTCAAGTTCGGGTTCATCTTCGCCTTCGGTGTCGAGCAGTTCCATCAGACCTATGTGTCCTCGTGGCCGCAGATACCCACGAACAAGAAGATCGGTGTGATGTGGCCCAACGACGCCGACGGCAACGCCATCCGCGCCGCCCTGGGCCCGCTGCTGGCCAAGGACGGATACACCATCGTCGACCCGGGCGCGTACGAGAACGGCACGAACGACTACTCGGCCCAGATCTCCAAGTTCAAGAGCGAGAACTGCGAGATGTTCAACACCTTCCCCATCCCGCCCGACTTCACGACCTTCTGGCGTCAGGCCGCACAGCAGGGCTTCAAGCCGAAGATCGTGCAGCTGGCCAAGACTGGCCTCTTCCCCTCCCAGATCGAAGCCCTCGGCGACCTGGGCAACAACCTGGCCGGGGCCGCCTACTGGGCGCCGATCTTCCCGTACAAGTCCACCCTCACCGGCGTCACCTCGAAAGAGTTGGGCGACGGCTACGAGAAGGCTTCGGGCAAGCAGTGGAACCAGCAGCTCGGCCCGAGCCTCTCCCTCTTCGACGTGGGCATCGAAGCCTTGAAGGCATCGGGCAATCCCAAGGACAAAGCGGCCGTGGCCGCGGCGATGGCCAAGATGAAGGTCGAGACGCCTCTGGGCATCCTCGAATGGGGCAAGTTCCCGGTGTCGCCCAACGTCGTCCCCACCACTTTGGTGAACGGCCAATGGGTGAAGGGCACCGGCAAGTGGCCCTTCGACTGGGTCTGCGTCGACAACGTCGAAGACCCGAACATCCCCACTTCGGCGAAGCTGCAGCCGTATGCGTAGACGGTCGTGCGCCACTGAGCGGGGCAGGTAGCGTCATGATGCAAGGGCGGCTTCCGAGCCGCCCTTGCACGTATCCCGGCGGTCCGACCGCCGGCCGCACGATAAAGTGCAGGCGATCACGGGGGATGCATGTCCAAGGAGTCAGCTACACCCGTACTTTCGGCACGGGACATCCATAAGCACTTCGGGGCGCTCGCCGTCCTCGACGGGGTCGACTTCTCGGTGGGGGCCGATGAGGCGGTCGGCATAGTCGGTCCCAACGGAGCCGGCAAGACGACCCTCCTCAACGTGCTGGCCGGATCCCTCGAGCCCAACGGGGGTTCCGTGTGGTTCCATGACCAGCAGATCAACGGGACCTCCGCCACGCAGCGTTCGCGCCTGGGCATAGGCCGCGCCTTCCGGATCCCGCGGCCTTTCGGGGATATGACGGTGTTCGAGAACGTCTTCGTGAGTGCATCCAGCGGCGGAGGCCTGCGCGGCTCGCGCTGCTACGAGCGCTGTCTCGAGGTGCTCGACCTGTGCGGCCTGACCCCGCTCGCCAACCGACGGGCGGAAAGCCTCGGCCTCCTTCACCGCAAGCGCCTTGAGCTGGCCCGGGCTCTGGCCACCGACCCGGTGGTCGTGCTGCTGGACGAGATCGGCGGCGGCCTCACCGACGAGGAAGCGACCGAACTCGTGCTGACCATCAAACAGCTTCGCGCGCAGGGCGTGGCCATCGTCTGGATCGAGCACATAGTCCACGTCCTGTTGCAGGTGGTGGACCGCCTGGTGTGCATGAACGCCGGCCGGGTCATCGTCGATGGCGACCCGGACTCGGTGCTGCGCGACGAAGCCGTGATAGACGCCTACCTGGGGAGCGGGGTGGTATGAGTCTGCTCTCGGTCGAGAACCTCGACGTCCGGCACGGGCTGCTCAAGGCCGTCCGGGATGTCAGCTTCGAGGTCGGCGAAGGGGAGATCCTCGCCCTCGTCGGCGCGAACGGCGCCGGAAAGACGACCCTCATGCGGGCCATCGCCGGGGCCCATCGGCCGGCCAGCGGCCGCGTGGTCTTCGAAGGTGCGGACGTCACCGCCATGCCGGCGCACCGGCGAGTGCGGGCCGGGCTCGCCCTGGTCCCCGAAGGCCGCCGTCTGTTCCCGGACATGACCGTCGAAGAGAACCTGATCGTCGCGGGGGCCAACGGACGCCGTGGAGGCGCATGGAAGGTCGATACGGTCTTGGAAGCCTTCCCGATCTTGAAGCCGCTGCGATTCAAGCGGGCGGCCACCCTCTCCGGGGGCGAGCAGCAGGCCTGCGCCATCGGGCGCGCGCTCATGACCAACCCGCGCTTGCTCCTCTTGGACGAGGTCTCCCTGGGGCTGTCGCCCATCGCCGTCGAAGGCGTCTACCGCTCGCTGCACACCTTGATCGACGGCGGAGCCACCATCGTCCTCGTCGAGCAGGACCTCGCCCGGGCGCGCAAGGTGGCGCAACGGATCATCTGCATGCTCGAGGGGCGGATGGTGCTCGAGGGACCGGCCGACCGTCTCACCAGCCGCGAGATCACCGAAGCCTACTTCGGGCTCGGCAGGGTGCAGCCGAAGGGAGCTCCGGCATGACCTATGTGAACGCGGTCTTCCAAGGCATCATCCTGGGCGGTTTCTACGCGCTGCTCGCGTGCGGCCTTTCCCTCATCTTCGGCGTGATGCGCATCATCAACCTGGCGCACGGCTCCCTCGCCGTACTCGGCGCCTTCATCACCTGGTGGATCGTCGACAAGACCTCCCTCTCCCCCTTCCTCGTACTCATCCCAAGCCTCATCGTCATGTTCGGCGTCGGGTGGGCCCTCCAACGCGGGCTCCTCGAACGCAGCCTCCGGGCGGGTATCCTTATCCCGCTTCTTACTACGTTCGGCCTCGCGATCGTGATCGACAACGTCCTCCTCGGGGTCTTCTCGCCCGACGTGCGCTCGCTTGGAGGGCAGGCGGGGGCCGTGACGACGACCAGCTGGAAGGTGAGCCAGCAGTTCTCGATCTCGGCCCTGGGGATCCTGATCTTGGCCGTGGCCGTCGCGGTCCTCGGCGGGCTCTCCCTCTTCCTGCGCCGCACCACGCTCGGCAGGGCGATGCGCGCCACCGCCCAGGACTCGGACACGGCCGAGCTCGTGGGCATCGACTCCCGGGGCGTCTACGCACGGGCGGCGGGCATCGCCGTCGCCACGGCGGCCCTCGCCGGGGTCTTTCTGGCGATCCGGGCCGTGGTGGAACCCTCGGCGGGCCCGACCCAGCTGATATTCGCCTTCGAAGCGGTGGTCATCGGAGGCTTCGGGTCCCTCTGGGGCACCTTGGTCGGCGGGCTCATCCTTGGAGTCGCTCAGACCCTGGGCGCCCAGATCAACCCGCAGTACGCCAACCTGGCCGGCCACCTGGTGTTTCTCGCGGTCATCGCGGTACGGAGCGGCGGGATCTTGGCGGCGCGGGAGGGCACAGCATGAACCCCCTGCGGACCACCGGCCTCTCGGTCCAGCGCTGGACGAAGGTCTCTCGGGCTTTCACCGGAGGCGCAGGACTGCTGGTAGTGGTGCTCGCCTTCTTCCCGATGTTCATGAGCGCGAACGTCGTCCAGAAGCTCACCGCCCTCTTCATCCTCATCATGATCGCGTCCATGTGGAACGCTCTCGCGGGCTACGGCGGGCTGGTCTCTGTGGGACAGCAGGCCTACATCGGCATCGGCGCATACGGCACCGTGTGGTTCGCGCACCACGGCGTCCCCCCCTACCCCGCCATGTTCCTGGCCATCATCCTCGCCGGCGCCATCTCGGTGGTCTTCTCCTTCTTGCTCCTGCGGCTCACGGGCGGCCAGTTCTCCATCGCCACCTGGGTGGTCGCGGCCGCGTTCACGGTGATCGTGTCACTGGACAAGGGGCTGGGCGCCGGCACCGGGATATCGCTGATCGAGCTCAACCAGTACGGGCCCGAACACAGGCAGGATTACACCTACTGGTTCGCCCTGGGCGCCACGGCCGTGCTTCTGATCGTGCTCTTCGTGTTGCTGCGCAGCCGAATGGGCTCGTCACTACAGGCCATCCGCGACGACGAACAGGCGGCCGCGTCGGTGGGTGTGCGCGTGATGGCGGGCAAGCGCGTGCTCTACATCTTCGCGGCGGTCGGCTTCGGCGCCGCCGGCGCCATGACCCTCGCCAACACCCTCTTCATCCAGCCCAACTCGATCTTCAGCGTCCAGTGGACCGCCTTCGCCATCTTCATGGTGCTGGTGGGCGGTCTGGGGACGTTCGAAGGACCGGTCCTGGGGGCCATCCTGCTCTTTCTGATCCAAGACTGGTTCGCCGATCTGGGAGTCTGGTACCTGATCGGCCTCGGCGTCGTCGCCATCCTCTTCGCGCTCCTGCTGCCGAGAGGGCTGTGGGGGACCATCGAGGAACGGTTCGGACTGCAGCTGATGCCCGTCGGGTACCGGGTGCGGGGGCTCGGGCGCTCTCCAGGCGCGGACAGCGGCCCACTGGAGGAAGCGGACGCCACGGAGGCGGCCGCGCAGACGTAGGTTCGATGCAACCAGGTTCGAGGCGAACAGACTACAAAGGAGAGATCGGGTGAAGATCAGAGCTGCCGTTCTAAGAGACATAGGGAAGGGCTACAACATCGAGGAGCTGGAGCTGGCCCCGCCGCAGGCCGGCGAGGTGCTCGTCAAGTACGCTTACACCGGGTACTGCCACAGCGACCTAAGCGTGGCCATGGGCCGCATCCAGATCGCGACGCCCATGGTGGCCGGTCACGAATGCGCAGGGGTGGTCGAGGCCGTGGGCCCGGGCGTTACCCGCGTGCAGGTGGGAGACCACGTCGCCAGCACGTGGATGATCCCCTGCGGTGACTGCCCGATGTGCCGCAGCGGGCTCGGCAACGTGTGCACGGGCAACTTCCCGCACTTCCTCGCCGGCACCATGCTCGACGGCACGTCCCGTATGACCGACGCTGCCGGTAAGCCGGTGCTCCACGGCAATTTCGTGTCCGGCTTCTCTGACTACAACGTCGTGCCCGAGACCGGCGTCGTGCCGATCCGCAAGGACATGCCCCTCGAGTGGGCCGCCCTCATGAGCTGCTGCATCCCGACCGGCTGGGGCTCGGTCACCAACCTGGCCAACATCCAGCCCGGCGACAAGGTCGCGATATGGGGCATGGGCGGTGTCGGCCTCAACGTGCTGCGGGCCGCCCGGGCGCGCCATGCCAACCCGGTCATCGCCGTGGACCTCGAAGAGGACCGTCGCGAGCTCGCGATGGCCATGGGCGCCACCCACTTCATCTGCAACTCGAAGGAAGACCCGGTACCGATCATCCAGGAGCTCACCGGCGGCGGGGTGGACGTGGCCTTCGAGGCCATCGGCGACGCCGGCGCCCTCGTACAGGCCTGGTGGACCCTCGCCATGGCCGGTCGCCTGATAGTGGTCGGCGTCATGCCTCAGGACCAGGTGGCCCAGATGCCCCTGACCTTCATGCCGCTGCAGCAGAAGTCGATGATCGGCGGCCTGTATGGCTCCATTTCGACCCACGACGACATCCCCAAGCTGTGCGACCTGGCCATGACAGGCGAGATGAAGCTCGACAAGCTGGTGGCCGGCAAATTCAAGCTCGAAGAGCTGAACGACATCATGGAGAAGATGGAGAAGCGGCAGCTCAACGGGCGCTGGGTCTGCGAGTGGGACTGATCTGAGGCCCGACATGGGCGGCTGCTGAGATCGAAGCCCTGGCCGCCGGGAATGCGCCCGACGGCGAAGCGTCACTTCTCAGCTGCCCCATGGCGCTCGGCGGCGGAGGCCAGGCCTTCGCCGCCGTTCCACGATTAACGTGAGACAATAGAGCACTACCGGACGCGAGGGGCGTCCGGTGTTCACCCCGCACGGAGGTTTCTCAATGGATCCTTGCCCCAGCGACGGCGACGTCCTGAACGGCGGATGCCCCGACTGCGACGAGCCCGCCATCCTCGAAGAGATCGAGGTCGAAGATCTGGCCGTCGACGGTATCTGCGGCGTCTATTGACAGGGATGGGTCTCCCGCTCCTCTGACCACCGCCACGCCCGCTCGTATGACCGAGTATGTTGTGCCCGACTGGGTGCGCGTGCGCCAGGAGTCGTTCGGGCTGCTCTTCTACGACACCCGCTCGACCAACCTGACCTTCGTGCGCTCGGGCGACAGCCTCACCCCTCCCCCGTTCACGGGAGAGCGGCGTGTGCTCGGAATCGAGCCGCTCGAAGGACCGCGCGAAGCGGCCGTGTCGCGCCTCCTGCAGAACCTGATGCACAAAGGGTTGATCGTTGCCGCACCGCCAGCTGAGTAACACCCGCCTCAACGCTCCCGTCAACGTCACCTGGGAGATAACGGAGGCCTGCAACCTCCGCTGCAGCCATTGCCTCTCGGCGGACCTCCGCGCCCGCGGTCAGGGCGAGCTGAATACCGACCAGTGCCGGGCCCTCATCGACGAGCTGGCGCGGATGCAGGTGTTCCAGGTCAACTTCGGCGGGGGGGAACCGTTCTTGCGCGACGACTTCCTCGACCTGTTGCGCTATGCGCAGGCCCGGGGCATCACCACCTGCGTCAGCACCAACGGCACCCTTCTGGACCATGCTTTACTCGACGAGCTCCTCGCAATGGAATCGCTCTACCTGCAGGTGAGCCTGGACGGGTCCGATCGGGCCACCAACGACGTCATCCGTGGCGGGGGCACCTTCGACCGGATCCTCGCGGGCATCGAGCTGCTCGCTTCGCGAGGGTTCCCTCACTACAGCCTTAATATGGTCGTGACCCGACTCAACGTGGGCCAGATCGCCGAGTTCGACCGGCTGTGCCGGCACTACGGCGCGAAGACCCGCCTCTCCCGCTTCCGCCCGTCGGGAGGGGGTTGC
This sequence comes from Actinomycetes bacterium, assembly GCA_021802965.1. Lineage (GTDB taxonomy): Bacteria > Actinomycetota > Thermoleophilia > RBG-16-64-13 > RBG-16-64-13 > JAJZQZ01. The sequence goes on along the minus strand of JAJZQZ010000002.1, from coordinate 32,261 downwards.
GCCACGTGGGACGAGTACCGCCTCACCCGGCAGCAGCTCACCGAGCTGTCCCGGTTTCTGGGCGAGCGGCCCGAGATCCTCACCGGCGACTCCTTCTTCGCCCTGGCTCCCGACAGCCGCCGCCATCTGGGGCTCAACATGTGCGGAGCGGCCAAGATGACCTGCGCGATCGCCCCCGACGGGTCGATCTATCCCTGCGCCTTCCTGTGCGACCCGGCCTTCCTCGCGGGTAGTGTCGTCGACGAAAGCCTGGCGAGTATCTTCGACTCTTCCCCCGTGTTCGAGCGGTTCCGGGAGCTCGAGGTCGACGCCTGCCGGGCCTGCGACCGCTTCTCGGTATGCCACGGGGGGTGCCCGGCGGTCGCGTATTTCCTGACCGAAACCCTGGGTCTGCCGGACCCGGAATGCCTGCGATCCGCAGTGGAGGTGGCCTAGGCCATGCAGTTCCCCAACCTGTTCAGCCCGCTGCGCATAGGCCGGGTCGAGGTCGCCAACCGCATCTCGTTCTCGGCCCACCTCACCAACCTTGCCGCCGACGGCCTGCCGACCGACCGCCTTATGCACTACCTCGCGGCGCGCGCCCGGGGCGGCGCCGGCCTCATCATCACGGAGGAGCAGTCGGTCCACCCCACGGACCGGGCCTACGAGCACCTGATCGAAGCCTTCCGACCCCAGGTCGTTCCCGGTTACCAGAAGATCACCCGCGCGGTCCACGCCTACGAGACCCGCATCTTCGCTCAGCTCAACCACAACGGGCAGCAGTGCAGCGGCAGCCTCTCCCGCCTGCCGGTCTGGGCGCCCTCTCCCATCCCCGACGTCCTCTACCGGGAGACCCCCAAAGCGATGGAGCCCGAGGACATCGTGGAGGTCATCGAGTACTTCTGCCGGTCGGCCGTCCACGTGCGCGAAGGCGGCTTCGACGGGGTCGAGCTGCAGTTCGGACACAGCTCGCTGGCCCGACAGTTCATGTCGCCGCTGACCAACTTCAGAAGCGACGAATACGGCGGAGCCTTCGAGAACCGCCTCCGGTTCGCCGTGGAGCTGATCGCGGCCGTGCGCAAGACCCTGGGGACCGACTTCACTCTCGGCGTGCGCCTCTGTGCCGACGAGCTGATCCCCGGAGGCCTGACCCTCGACGACGCCAAACAGATCGCTCAGTACCTGCAGGAGAAGGGCGGCCTCGACTTCTTCAATCTGACCCTCTCCACCTTCTACAACCTGTACTTGGTGGGCGGGACGCTCCACCTGCCCCTGGGCTACGCGGTGCCTCTGGCCGCGGGCATCAAGGAGGTGGCCACCCTGCCGGTCTTCGCCACCGGCCGCATCAACGACCCGACCCTGGCGGAACGGGTGCTCGCCGAGGGTCAAGCCGACATGATCGGCGTCGTCCGGGGGCAGATCGCCGACCCGGACTTCGCCTCGAAAGCGCGCCAGGGCCGGACGGAGGAGATCCGCTACTGCATCGCGTGCAACCAGAACTGCTACGGGCGCGTCGGGCTCAACAAGACCATCGGATGCGTGCAGAACCCGGCCGTCGGATGCGAGGACACGGAGGGCGAAGCCAACCTGAGGCCCACCTTGCGCAAGAAGCGTGTGCTCGTGGTGGGCGGCGGCCCCGGCGGCATGTGGGCGGCCAAGACGGCCGCGCTGCGCGGCCACGACGTCACCCTGGTCGAGCGGGGAGAGGAGCTCGGAGGGCAGATCCTCCTGGCCGTGAAGGGCGCCGGCCGCGAGGAGTTCGGTGTGATCGTCCGCAACGAGCGCAACCAGCTCAAGCATCTGGGCGTGCCGGTGGAGCTGGGCGTGGAGATGACCCCCGCGCTACTGTTCGACCGTTCCCCGGACGCCGTCATCGTGGCCACGGGCTCTCGTCCCAAGGCCTGCCCCGTCGGCGGAGCCGACGGACCCAAGGTCTTTAACGTCTGGCAGGTCCTGATGGGCCAAGCGGACCTCGGCGAGAACGTGGTGCTCATCGACTACGACGGCCACCATCAGGCGACGGCCACAGCGGAGCTCCTGGCCGAGCTGGGCAAGAAGGTGCATGTCATCACGTCCAGCCTCTTCGTGGGCGCCGAGCTGGGCCCGTCCCAGGACCTCTACCTCACGCGCCAGCGGCTGCTGCAGAAGGGAGTCACCTTCACCCCCGACTTCGCGGTCATGGAGATCAAGGGCACGGAGATCCACGGGTTCAACGTGTACTCCAACGTGTGGGACGTCCTCGGCGGCTACGACAGCGTCGTGACGGCCATGGGCAACGACGCCGACGACGGCCTCTACTTCGCCCTCAAGGGCAAGGTGCCCGAGCTGTACCGCATCGGCGACTGTGTCGCCCCGCGCCGGGTCGACATGGCCATCCACGAGGGCTACATGGCCGGCAAGAGGGTATGAACGGTCCCGCGATCCTGGTCGTGCTGGAGCCGTCCGAGGCCGATTCCGTCGGTGACGGCGCGCAGCGAGACCCCTTGGTCGCCCAGGCTTTGCGCCTCGCCGAAGCCGCCGGCGGCGCCGCCGCGGCGTGGACCTGGACGGACGTGGCGCCTCACCGTCTCGAGGCCGTGGCCGAAGCCCTGGCCGCCCGGGTGAGCAAGAGCGCCGTCGGTCTCGTGGTGCTGCCCGACTCGGATGTCGGCCGGCAACTGGCGCCGATGCTCGCCCATCGGCTGGGCACAGGCGCCCTCCTCGGCTGCACCCAGGTCACCTTCCCCGAAGGCGTGCCGACGTTCACCCGGCCGGCGCTGGGCGGGTGGCTGGAGCAGGAGACCACGTACGCCCCCGGGCGGGTACAGGTCGTCACCCTCATCGTCGACGCGGCCGATCCCGAAGGCGGGCCGCCCCCGGCCGAGCTGCCCGTCGAGCGCGCGGATCTCGAGGTCCCGGGCTTGGATGGGGTCGTGCGACTCGAGCTTCTCGCGCCCGACGCCCGCTCCGTGGACCTGGTCCACGCCCGGCGGATCGTCGCGGTGGGCTCGGGCGCGGCCCGAGAGGACCTGCTGGACCAAGCCCGCGCACTCGCCGACCTGCTCGAAGGCTCGGTCGGGGCTACCCGCCCGGTCGTCGACGACGGCAGGCTTCCCAAGGAGCGACTCGTGGGACAGACGGGCAAGACGGTCGCGCCCGACCTGTACATCGCCCTGGGGGTCTCGGGTTCGCCTCACCACGTCGCGGGCATCCGCGGCGCTGAGCGGGTGGTCTCGGTCAACCACGACCCCCGAGCCCCGATGTTCCAGTTCTCGGACGTGGGTTTCGTCGCGGAGCTCGAGGAGGTGCTCCCCGCCCTGCTCGGGAAGATCCAGGCGTGGCGCGATGCAGCCCCCACCCCGGAGGCCGTGGGGTCATCCGCGGCCGGCGGAGGCCCCGGCACGGAAGGGGCAGGCTCGTGAACGACCGCGGCGACTTCGACGCCATCGTCGTCGGCGCGGGTCCCGCCGGGACCACCGCCGCCCTCACTCTGGCCCAGAAGGGCAGACGCGTGGCGCTCCTCGAGCGTGGGGAGAGCCCGGGCAGCAAGAACATGTTCGGCGGCATGATGGCGTACTGTCCCACTCCCGAGCGGCTGCTGCCCGACTTCTGGGAGCAGGCTCCCTGGGAACGGGCCGTGACCAAGCGGGTGCTGACGGTGGTGGGCGAGGCCTCGTCGACCTCGGTGACCTTCCATGCCGACGCTTCAGCGGAACGCGCTCTGACCGGCTTCACCCTCTACCGCCCTCTGTTCGACCGCTGGTACGCGCAGCAGGCCGAGAAGCAAGGGGTCACCTTGCTCTGCGGGTGCCGGGTGGCCGGACTGCTGGTCCGCGACGGGGCTGTGCGAGGCGTGAACCTGGGCTCGCCGGGCGACGATCTCGAGGCTCCGATAATCATCGCGTGTGACGGCACCCTTTCTCTGCTCGCGCAAGAAGCGGGGCTGCACGCCGGGTTCAAGCCCAGCCAGCTGGCCCTGGGGATCCGCGCCCTCTATCGCTTAAGCGAAGCCGAGATCGACGACCGTTTCGGGCTCACGGGCCGAGAGGGGGCTACCCATGAGGTCCTCGGCTGCACGGACGGCATCCGCGGCGGGGGCTATGTCTACACCCAGACAGAGACCCTCTCGGTCGGCCTGGTCATGCACCTGGATTCGCTCAAACAGCGTGGACTGGCTCCCTACGACCTCCTCGATCGCTTCGTGGCGTCACCGGCCGTGGCTCCCTTGCTGCGCGGGAGCCGGCTCGTGGAGTACTCCGCGCATCTGCTCCCCGAGGGCGGCATCGGCATGGTGCCCAGACTCTCCACCGCCGGGCTGCTGCTCGCGGGCGACGCGGCCGGTCTTTGCTACACGAACGGGCTCAATCAGGAAGGCATGAACCTGGCCATGACATCCGGCATGATCGCCGCCGAGGTGACCGATGAGGCCCTGACCGCCGCCGATCTCTCCGCCGCCCGGCTCGGCGCCTACCAGGAACGCCTCAAGCAGAGCTTCGTGCTCCGCGACATGACGACTTTCCGCCGGGCCGTCGACTTCATGCACCACGACCGTCTCTTCGAGGCTTACCCAAGGGTGGTGGGAACGCTGATGGAGAAGATATATCGGTCGGACGGACAGCCGAAGCAGAAGATCGGCAAGCTGGGACGGGAGGCGCTGCGGGATGTCCTGCCGCTGCGGCGCGTCATCGGCGACCTCATCGAGGGAGGGAGGGCGTTCCTGTGGTAGTCGACGAACTGTTCGACCTGGTCAGCTACCGGATCCACCCGGAGCCGCACATCCGCCTCGACCACGAGCGTTGCCAGGCGTGCACCCACCGCGCGTGCACCTTCGTGTGCCCCGCCCGCTGCTACACGTGGAGCGAGGAGCGCGGCCGCGTCGAGTTCGCGTACGAGACCTGCCTCGAGTGCGGCACGTGCCTGCTGCTCTGCGATCAAGGCGCGCTCGATTGGCACTACCCGCATGGAGGCTACGGTGTGCGCTTCCGACTCACGTAGAAGAAGGATCACCCGGTGAAGATACTGGTGTGCCAGGAGCTGGGCCTCGACCTCCGGGTACCGCCCGAGCGGGACCTCGCGAGTAGACGCGTGCGCGCCGAGTGGTCTGTTTGCAGGGTGAAACCGGCCGACGCCCGTGCTCTCGACCTCGCCCTGAGCCTGAGGATCGGCCGCCCCGAGATCGAGATCATCCTCGTGCACCTGGGGCCCCAGAGCGCCGACGAGTGGCTGCGCGAAGGCCTGGCCAAAGGCGCCGACCGGGCGGTACGCATCTGGGACGAAGAGGCCGCCGAGGCCCGCACCCAAGGCGCGGCGGTCATCCTGGCCGCTGCCGGCGCCGCTCTCGAGTGCGACCTGGCTCTCTTGGGCACACCCGGCCCCCTCGGAGCTGGAGGCCAGATCGGGGTGCTCGTGGCCGAAGCGCTGGGGACGTGCTGTGTCACCCAGGCGGGCGATATCGGCTGGGGAGAGGGTGGAAGACTGCTGATCGAGCGCTCGCTGGTTCGGGGCTGGCGCGAGCGGGTCTCGGCCCCGCTTCCCGCGGTAGTCACCGTGTCGCCGGCGGAGGCCGACACCCGAGACATCCCTGTCGCCGCCCGCCTGCGGGCGGCGACCGCCGACATCACGGTGTGGAGCCTGGCCGACCTTGGCGTGCCCCTCGCGCGGATCCGCCAGGCCGACAGCGCCCTCCACACGACGCTCCCGCGCGCTCCCCGGCCGAAGCTGCACCCCCTGACCGCGCCCGACTCGTCCCTGCCCGCCTTCGACCGGATCCTCAAGCTGGTTCGGGGCGCCGTGACCCGCCGCGAGGAACGCCTCGTCCGAGCCGGCGGCGAGGAGGCCGCGGAGGAGCTCTTTCAGCTCTTGCGCGACGAGGGCTGGCTCGATCATCTGCGCCGCGGCCCGAGCACCGTGGAGTCCCACCTCCGACCGTGATCCCTCTGTCCTACAGGCTGCGGGCCGGCGTGGCCTTCGATACCACTGCCGAGGGAAAACAGCGGGTGGTCTGCTCCCTCCCCCTCAGCGTCATGAGCGTCAACGCGGGCGCCGTCCGGATGCTCGAGGCCGCCCGTCAAGGCGCGACCGTGACCCGATTGGCGACCGCCGTCGGTACCGACGAGGAACGCGTGCTGCGCCTCTGCGAACGCTTTCGCAGCCGGGGCATCCTGGAGGTCGTCGGCGCCCAGGCCGATCCGGCCTGGGCGCCGCGCGTGTCGGTCGTCATCCCCACGAAGGACCGCCCGGACGATCTGGCCGACTGCCTCGGGGCGCTCGCCTTGCTCGACTATCCTCCGGACCTCCTCGAGGTCATCGTGGTGGACGACGGTTCCGAGCGGCCCGACGTCACGGAGAGCGTCGCCGCCCGCTATGGAGCCCGCTTCCTCGCCAACGAGGGCAACCAGGGCCAGTCCTACTCCCGCAACCGGGCGGCGCGGGAGGCCGGGGGCGAGATCCTCGCCTTCATCGACAGCGACTGCGTGGCCGAGCAAGGTTGGCTGCGCGACCTCGTGCCCTACTTCGCCTGGCAGGCCGCCGTCGCGGTCGGCGGGCGGGTCGCCGGATACTACGACCGGTCGCGCCTCGACCGCTACGAGCAGGTCGCATCGCCCCTCGACATGGGCGGGCACGTCCTGCTGGCCGCCGCCGGGACAGATACGTTCTACGTGCCCACATGCAACCTGCTCGTGCGCCGCACCGCGTATCTCGCCCTCGGAGGGCTGCGTGAGGAACTGCGCGTGGGCGAAGACGTCGACCTGTGCTGGAGATTGCGCGCGGCCGGTGGGTACCTGATATACGCGGCGGCCGGGACCGTGCGCCACAAGCATCGCGCTCGTCTGAGCGCGATGCTCCGCCGGCGGGCGGAGTACGGCACGTCGGAGGCTCCACTGCACAGCCTGCATCCGGATAAGCGGAAGCGCTTCCCGATGGCCTTCGCTCCGCTGGCCAGCGTCATCGCGCTGTCGGCGGCCCTGATCCTGCTCCAGCCGTGGCTGCTGCTCGCCACCCTGGGCCCGCCTCTGTGGGAGGGGATGCGGCGCAGCATGCGCCTAAGACGCGCGGGAGTGCACGTGCCTACACGCCGGGTGTGGTTCGCCGTCGCCCGCGGGCACCTGTCGATGCTGCACTTCGTGCTCTTCCACCTGGTCAGGTACTACCTGGTGGTTCTGGCCGGCATCGGCCTACTCGTCCACGGGGTGTGGCTCTTCGCAGCCGTCGCCCTGGTCTACGTGTCGGCCATCGATTACTGGATCCGCCGTCCGCGGCTGAGCTACCCCGTCTTCCTGGGCTTCTTCATGGCGGAACACGTCGCGTATCAGATCGGTGTGGCCGTCGGGTGCGGGCGGGCGGGCAGCGCGCGCTCGTACCTGCCCGCCCACGCAAGAGGCCGGGTTACGACACGTGTGTCGCCGGCATCCCCGCCACCTTCAGCGCCTCGATGATCTCGGGCAGCTGGCGGTCGGGGACACGGACGAAGTAGGTGTAGAGGCCGGAGTCGCGCTGCGGAAAGACCAGGATGCTGCTGAAGGGCGTCCGATACTCGTCGAGGATGTCGACCACCTTGCGGAAAGAACCCAACTCGCGGGGCATACCCTCGATGCTTATGCGCCGGTTGCCCTCTCCCGCCTGGAAGATGCTCATCATGATGTCGAACAGATCGCTCTGAGTGATGATGCCGACCAGCCGGCCTTCTTGCACGACCGGGAGCGCCCCGATCTTGTGCCGGTAGGCGAGGAGCGCGGCGTCCTCCACGGGGGTGTCCGCGCCGACCGTGATCGGGTCACGTGTCATGACGTCGCTGACGACGATCTGGTCGAGCAGGTAGTTGACCTCTCCCCTGGAGAGAGTGGTGGCCGGCGAAGGGCTGGCCTTGCGCACGTCGTTCATGGTGAGGATCCCGACCAGCTTCCCCTGGTCGACGACCGGCAGATGCCGGAATTCATGCTTCGTCATGAGGTCCTCGGCCTCTTTGAGCCGCGCGTGCGGAGTCACCGTCACCGGGTCCGCCGTCATCCAGGTGGCGACCAACATGTCTCAGCCCTCCTCGTGAGTCCTGAAGCAGCCTGTCTCGTCTATCCCTATCACCCGCGGGCCTACCCGCGTCAGACCCTGCGCAATCGCTCCTTCTTGGCGACGCAATCCTGCACCGCCACCACCAGGTCCTCGGCCGCGAGGCCGAAGTGCTCCATGAGCTCGTCGCGCTCGGGGGTGATGAGGCCGGACTGGCTGAACTCGTCCTCGACGCCCACCTTCACCATCGGCACCGGGTAGTTCTCGGCCAGGACGGAGGCGACGCCGTCGCCCAACCCGCCGACGATGGTGCCGTTCTCGGCCGTCACGATGGCGCCGGTCTTCCGGGCGGCCGCGATGATGGCTTCTTCGTCCAGCGGCTTGATCGTGCACATGTTGACGATGGCCACATCCAGACCCTGAGCCTCGAAGAGCTCCACCGCCCGGATCGCCTCAGTGAGCATGTACCCCGTGGCGATGATGGTGGCGTCGGCGCCTTCCTTGACCGTGTAGGCCTTGCCGATGTCGAAGGGGTAGTCGTCCCGGAAGATGCGCAACGGGGTGGGCGACGACTCCTGGCGCAGCAGCACCGGCCCGATGTACTGCAGCATGGCCTCGGCGGCCTTCTCCGCCTCGACTACGTCGGCGGGGTTCAGGATGACCAGGTTGGGCAGCGTACGGCTGCTGGCCAGCCCCTCGATGGTATTGTGCGAGACCCCGACCTCGCCCCAGGCGCCTTCGCGCCCGATGAACTTCACGTTGAAGCGGTCGACCAGGATGCTCTGGCGCACCTGGTTGAAGGCCCGCCCCACGTTCGCGAACAGGAAGTTGTTGATGATGGGGATGAAGCCCTCGGAGGCCAGGGCCCCGGCCACCACCGCGCCGTTCTGCTCGGCGATGCCGCACTCGATCATGCGCTCGGGGATGGTGGTGGTCCACCACTCGATGCCGGGAAAGCCCATGTCCTCGAGGATGGCCAGGATGCGCGGGTTGGCCTTGGCAGCCGCCGTGATGGCTTTCTCGATGCCCTTGTTGATGAGGGCGGGCTCGCCTATCTGGATGTGCTCGTTATAGGTCGCCATACTTCTCCCGTCCCTCCCTGACGCCCTTCATCATCTCTTCGCCGCGGCCCAAGTGCATGTGCAGCGACTCCCAGTTGGACACGCCGAACCCCTTGACCGTGTGCGCGATGATGCACTTGGGCTGATTGTCGCCGTAGAGCCGGTCGGCCATGTCGAGGGAGTCGACGATCTGGCGCATGTCGTGGCCGTCGATCTCCTTGACCCACCAGCCGAAGGACTTCCACTTGTCCACCAGAGGCTCGATGGGCATGACGTCGTTGGTGGGGCCGTCGAGCGACCACTTGTTGTAGTCGACGATGCAGACGAGGTTGTCGAGCTTGAACTTGTGGGCGAACATGGCCGCTTCCCAGATCTGTCCCTCGTGCAGCTCGCCGTCGCCGACGATGCAGTAGGTGCGGTATGTGGGCGCGTAGCGCAGGATGTAACGGGGCAAGAAGGTCTCGCCGCGCGCGGGGGGCTCCAACTGCATCTTAAGCTTCTCGGCCAGGGCCAGGCCGGCCGCGAAGGAGAGGCCCTGCCCCAGCGAGCCACCCGAGTAGTCGATGCCCGGGGTGCACCAGCGGTCGGCGTGACCCTGGAAGGGCGAGCCGTAGCAGTAGTACGTGCCCAGGGTCTCCTCGGGGTAGACGCCCAGCTCCACCAGGGCCGCGTAGATGGCCTCGCAGCAGTGGGCCTTCGACATGATGACCCGATCACGCTCGGGCCAGTCGACGTTCTGCGGGTCGAACTTGATGTGGTGCAGGTACAGCGCGGCCACGATATCGACCACCGACATGGTGCCGCCGGCGTGCCCCTGCTCGAAGGTGCAGAACTGCGTGAAGCAGTGGTTGCGCAGCCGGTTCGCCTTGGTGTGGAGCTCCTGTATCAGCTGCTCATCGTGCATGGGTACGCCGTCCCTTGATCTCCACCTTGACCGTCTCCAAGGACAGCGCGCCCTTGCACCGCGGGCACGCGTTGCCGTAGAAGCCCAGCACCGTCTCCTCCGACGGGATGGCCCGCATGTACAGGCGGCGGGCGATCTCCTCGCCGTGGTACAGCATCATGCCGCAATGGCCGCAGTTGATCTTCTCGCTCATGGCTCTTCTCGCTCGCTCGGTCGCATGGCCGACTCCCTCTGGTTCCGGTTGATCGTCACGGGCGTATCAAAGTCTTGATGCTGCCGCTCTTGCGGAACGTCGCCAGCACCTTGGGCAGTTCGGCAAGAGGGCGGATCTCGGTGATGAGAGGCTGCAGCTGGAGCTTCGGCAGGAGCTGCACCGACCGCGGGAACGCATACGGCGAGACGTTGACGGAGCGGATGGTCAGCTCGTTCGCATAGAGGTGGAACGGGTTGATGGGGATGGTCGCTTCGTCGGGGTACACCGCCATCCAGAGCACGGTCCCGCACTTGTCGGCCATGCCCACGGCCTGCTGAGCCACCCCAAGGCTACCGCTGGCCTCGATCACGGTGCCGAACCCCCGGCCGTCGGTCAGCTCGAGGCCCGCGGCGAGCACATCCTCGGTTCGCGGGTCCACGGCCACGTCGGCGCCAAAGGACAGCGCCAGCGCCCGCTTCTCGGCCACGGGCTCGGAGACCAAGACGCGCGCGGCGCCGGCCCGCAGAGCGAGCTGCACCATGAGCAGGCCGATGGTGCCGGCGCCAAGGATGGCCACCGACCGGCCCGGCTGGATGTCGGCAAGGTCGGTCGCGTGCACCGCCACGCTCACCGGCTCGAGAAGGGCTCCCTCTTCCATGCTCACGTGGTCGGGGAGGGCGTAGATGCAGCTCTCCTTGTAGACCGCGTACTCCGCGAAGGCGCCGGAGGCGATGGAGACGTGCTCGCAGAAGTGCTCCATGCGGTTGCGGCAGTAGTAGCAGGCCCCGCACGACGAGCGGAAGTTCATGGCCACCCGCTGGCCGACCGCATAGCCCTGCTGGACCGCGCTCCCCAGCTCGACGATCATACCGGAGGCCTCGTGTCCCTCGATCTTGGGGCCCTTCGGCCACCCTTCGGTCTTCATGAGGCCGAAGTCGCCCTCGTAGATCTCGGGGTCGGTGCCGCAGACCCCGCAGTACGCGATCTTGACCTTGATCTCGTCAGGGCCGGTGGGCGGCTCGGGCACGTCTTCGACGCGCACGTCCCGCGGCCCGTACTGGACTCCTGCTCTCATCCGCCTATTCTCCTCTTCGACATCGCGTGGATCGGCATCCGCCCACGCACAGCGTGCGCGCTCAGCCTGGGCCGGCGGTGCGGAGCTCGATGGCCGTTCCGCCCACCTCGGCCGCTTCGAAGAACAGGAAGCTGGGGGCGTCGTCCCGCTTGGACATGGTCCATATCTTGGCGCCCTGGGCCAGCATGGCCGCCACGTCGTCCTCGAAGTCGTCGGTGAGGAAGCCGATGTGATGCATGCCCTCCCCCGTGGACTCGAGGGTCTCGCGCAGCGCTGAAGGCTGAGGGCCCGGTTCGAGCAGCTCGAGATCGACGTCGCCCATCTTGCCGTTGCTGATCTTGACCGTCCATCGCGCCGGCTCGCCGTGCAGTTCGCCGTCGAAGTCGATGGCGAACACGCGTACGCCTTCATCGAACTGGAAGGGGCCGAAGCCCAGCGCCTCGAAGTGGGCTATGGCCTTGTCGATGTCCCTGACGACCACGCCCACGTGGTGCAGGTTGGAGAAGACCGGCCGTCCCGCAACGACATCGTCCACGATGCCCCCCTTTCGCTCGTGCGCGCCCGGCGCTTACCCGGAGCTGCCGCCCCCTCGCCCCAGGCCCGGCACCCGCTGGGCGAGGCCGACGAGCCCGCCCGGCAGGAACAGCATCACCAGTATGATGACGACCCCCGAGATCACCGGGCTGTAGCCCGTGAAGTACGAATCTCCGTACCAGGACATGAGATAGATCAGGAACGCGCCCACCCAGGGGCCGATGATGGTCCCGGTCCCCCCCAGCACCACCATGAGGATCGGCAAGAACAGCCAGTTCTGAGTCAGGACGTTCGACGGCGTCACCTGCAGGAGGTAGTAGCCGTAGATGCTGCCCGCCACCCCGGCCATGGCCGCCCCCACCGCGAATGCGAGCACCTTGTACTTGAGCACGTTGACGCCGTGCGACGCCGCCGAGACCTCGTCTTCGCGGATGGCCTTGAGAGCAAGTCCCACCCGCGAGGTCGTCATGAAGTAGACCACCAGGGTGCATATGACGGCCACCAGCAGAGAGACCCAGTAGTGCGTGCGCAGGTTGAACACGACGTCCTTGGGCATCTTAGGGACCAGCATCCGGCCCTCCGCGCCACCGGTGAACATCCCCCCGTTGATGAACAAAACGGTGACGATCATCCCCATCCCCAGAGTGCCGAACGAGAAGTAGTCGCCCCGCAGGCGGGAGAGCAAGGGCAGTCCGACCAGCACCGCGAGGATCGCCGGCGCGATCGCGGCCGCGATCATCAGGACCGGGTCGAAGTAATAGCCGGTGTGGGTCACGTTGTTGAACCAGAGCAACGCCATGGTGTACGCGCCGACGCCGAAGAAGGCGTTCTGGCCCAGGCTGATCTGGCCCGTGTATCCGCCCACGAGGTTCCAGCCCTGCGCGACGATGACGTACACGAAGACGTTGAAGAAGAAGACGCCGAACTGCCCGTTGTGGACATCGTAGTAGAAAGGCAGAGTCGCGAAGAACACCACCGCCAAAGCCCCTAGTACCAGCGAGACTATCCTCCGCTTGTTCAAACCTCTCCAGTCCATAGTAGTCTCATGTCCGTAGCGATCCTCTTGATCGCCGTCGCGGTCAGACCTTCTTGACCAGCCCCCGCCTACCGAACAAGCCCTGAGGCAAGAAGATCAGTACCAGCATGAAGATCCCGTAGGAGGCCACCTCGATCCACTCGATGCCGACGTAGTACGCCGCGAGGTTCTCGATGATGCCCAGAATGAGACCCCCGGCCAGGGCGCCGAAGACGTTGCCTATGCCCCCGAGGGCGAGCGCGACGAGAGCCTTGATGGCGAAGACGAACCCGAACTGATAGTCGAACGAGTAGACCGTGGCCATGCCGACGCCGGCCACCCCGGCCATGGCGATGCCGATGGCGAAGCTGATCGCGCAGACCCAGACGGAGTTGATCCCCTGGATGGTCGTCGCCTCCATGTCCTCGGAGGCGGCCCTCACGGCGGTCCCCACCCGGGTCCTCTTGAGAAACAGGTAGACAACCAGCGCGGACCCCAACCCGAGCCCCAGAAGGGCCAGCCGCAGCCACGACACCCGGATACCCGAAACCACGATCATGGCGTCCGAATACGGGATGTCAAGCCCGCGCGGCGTGGCCGACCAAAGCTTCAAGATGAGGTTGTCTATCAAGTACATGAGCCCCACCGCGAGCAGTAACGAGACGTTCCTGTCCTCGAGCGCGGCGGCCTTCCGGAACAAGACGTAGAACAACCCCAAACCCAGGATGAACGCGAACGGCACCACCCACAGCAGCGAAAGATACGGGTCGACACCGGCTTTGATAGACGCCCAGTAGACCAGGTAGGCGAACAGCACGATCATCGTTCCCTGGGCGATGAAGATGATCCGCATCGTACCGAAGATGAGACTCAGACCAACGGCCGCGATGCCATACATCGACCCAAGGAGGATCCCGTTGATCACCACCTGAATCAGCGAACTCACTATAGCCTGCTCCCCCGCTCGCCTACGTAGGCTTTCCGCACGTCGACGTCCGCGAGGAGCTCTTCTCCCGTGCCGCTGAGCACGATGTGCCCCGTCTTCATCACGTACGCCTTGCTGCATATCTTCAGGGCCATGTGGATGTTTTGCTCGACCAGCAGGACTGTGGCTCCTTGACCGTTGAGGGCGACGATCAGCTCGAAGATGTGCCTGGTCAGGATGGGGCTGAGGCCCAGCGAGGCCTCGTCGATCATCACGAGCCTCGGCCCGGCCATGACGGCCCGCCCGATGGCCAGCATCTGCTGCTCGCCCCCGCTCAGCAGGCCGGCCTTGCTGTTCTTTCGTTCCTGCAGCCTCGGGAACAGGGTGAACACCCGATCGAGGGAGTCGTCGTAGCCGGCCCGCGCCTTCGGTAGGTACGCTCCCAGCCTCAGGTTCTCGAGGACGGTGAGCGTCTGAAAGAGGCGCCGTCCTTCGGGCACCATGACGATGCCCTTGTCGACACGATGCTTCGTGTTCAGCCGACCGAGGTCCTCGCCCTCGAAGAGGATCTGCCCGCCAAGGGGGCGAAGCAGGCCGGCGATGGACTTCAGCAAGGTCGTCTTCCCCGCCCCGTTGGCGCCGACCAGGGCCACGATGGACCCTTCTTCGACCTCCAGGGAGACATCCCACAGGGCTCGAACGTCGCCGTAGGCGACATTCAGCTGTCTGACCTCAAGCAACGGGTTCGCCAAGGTAAGCCTCGATCACTTTCGGGTCGGACGCCACATCGTCGGGGATGCCGTCGGCGATCTTGACGCCGTAGTCCAGCACGCCCACGCGGTCGCAGAAGTCTAGGACCGCGTCCACCCTGTGCTCGATCCACAGGATGGAGAATCTCCGCTCGTCACGCGTGGCCCCGATCACTCCGAGAAGGTGCTTTATCTCGACCTCTGTCAGACCGGCCATGGGCTCGTCCAGCAAGATCAGCTTCGGCATCGATGCCAGGCCCATGGCTATCTCCAGCAAGCGCCTGTCCGACAGGGTCAGCTGCGCCGCCTTGATATCACGCTTGTGCGACAGCTCGACCAGCTCGACGGCCTCCATGGCCCGCTGCTTGGGGCTCTGCCGATGCTTTCCGCCGTAGACGGCCGCCGTCATGACATTATCCATGACGGACATCTTCAGGAAGGCTCTCACGAGCTGATAGGTCCTGGATATGCCCTGGTGGCATATCTTGTGAGGGGCCAGACCGTCGATCTCGTTCCCGTCGAACGTGATGCTGCCGCGATCCGGCCGGTAGATCGAGGTGATGAGATTGAAGACCGTGGTCTTGCCGGCGCCGTTCGGGCCGATCAATCCTACGGTCTCCTGCTCGTGCACGACGAAATCGAGGTCTGTGATGACCTGCAGGCCCCCGAAGTGCTTGGAGACGCGACTCATGGTGAGAAGAGGCCCACCAGCAGGGGTCATCGTGCACCGCTCTTCAACAATCTAGGATCCCCCCAAAGAATCATCATCCCGTAGCGGAGCCGCCCCGGGGCAGGCCGGACGACACGGTAGCAGATGGCGGCAGCTTTGGGAATATGGCCCTCTGATGCATGAAACCGACCCTCATCTTCCAGTCTGAAGCATTAGCAGACCCCCCGCCCTCCTCGACGATCGAGGAGGGCGGGGTCCATCGTCAGGCTGCCGCTCCGGCGCCCCTGTCAGCCGATTCGTCGGCATGGGGGGGTCGCCCGGAGCCCGGCGGCTATCTACCTTTTATCCCACGGGGCGAACGTCAGCATCTTCCCGGTTGCGAACTCGGTCGGGTATACGACCACGCGCTTGCCTTGCTGCCACTGGAAGGCGAGGAACGGGATGTGCGCGATGCCTTTCGGGGTATACGTGATATCACCCATGGTGGTTCCCGGGAACGTACCGCCGAAGACCTGGTCCCTCACCGCACCCGGTTCGGCCGTCCCGGCCTTTTCCAGGGCCTGAGCGAGGATCTGCACCGCGGCGTAGTAGAGGCCGATGCTGTTGGAAGTGGCGCCGCCGTGCTCGGCCGAGAACGCCGCCCCGAGCTCCTTGGCGTACGGGTACGGCAATGTCTCCGACCAGAAGCCGTCGTGACCGATGTACTCTGCGTTGGTCCCGAGGGCTTTGTAGAAGTCGACCGGCCAGAAGCCCTTGTACCCGAAGAGGTACTTGGGTGACCAGCCCTGCTCCTTCATCTGCTTGACGAAGGTGATGCCGTCGGCGGGAGAGATCAGAGTGACCACCCCGTCGACGTTCGCCTGCTTGAACTTCAGGATGATCGACGAGAAGTCCTTGTTGCCCTCGACGAACTTCTCGTAGGACACCACCTTCCAGCCCTGGGCCTCGAGACCCGCCTTGGTCGCGTCGCCAAAGCCCACACCGTCCGGCGTGTTCTCTGTCATCACGGCGAAGTTCTTGGGCTGATCAGCCGGATCCATCGCCTTGACCGCTCCCACGGCGACCTTACCGGATTCGCCGGCCGACTCGAACATGTCGGTCGACCACTTCAGGTTCATGCCGCCGATGAAGCCCGGGAACTTCCCGTCGGGCGAGGCGTCGTCGATCCAGCTCGAGCAGATGTCGAAGTAGACCCCGTACTTCTCGGCCACCTGAGCGGCGGCCTGGTTGATCGGGGTGATGTTCGAGCTCAAGACCAGCTTGATACCGTCGGTCTTGATCAGCTTCTCCATCGCCGCCGCACCCTCGGTGGGCTGGCTCTTGTCGTCGGCGAACTTCAGCACGAGTTTGTGCATCTTGCCGTCGTTGAGCTTGACCCCACCCTTGGCGTTTATGTCGGCGACGGCTTTCTCCTGGGCCCACTTTTCCTCTGCGCCGGTCAGCACGTTACCGCCGGTCAGGGAGTTGATCGCGCCGACCACGATGTCGTCGCCGGCCGCCGCGACGGCCGCCGTCGTGTCGGTCGAGCCGCCAGCAGCCGGCGCCGCCGTGGTCGCCGGAGTCGAGGCCGCTGTGGTCGTGGTCGTGCCGCCCCCGCAGGAGCTCAGGACCACGATCGCGGCGAGCAGCAGCACCGCGCAAACGGCGCCCAATGCTACGATCCTCTTGTGCTTCACAGTATGTGTCCCCCTCGCGTACGTTCCAATCAGCAAACTGGTGCCTCGATCTCGGTCATGTCATATGCGCCCCCTGCCTCCTGAACGTCCCGGTCCGTAGTCTTCCGTCTTCCTACCAGAATGATGCGAGATGCATGCTCATCTCGCAGGCGGTGGAACTGACCAGCTTTCCGAAACCCGACACCTCGTCGGGCGCGAACACACCGACCGCGACGACACACCCGACCAAGCGCGCGTCCTCGGATGCTCCGGCGGATCGGTCCATGACCACCGCCGCGACGGCGGCGACGTCAGGGCGCGTGACCCGAAGGTCTTGGGCATAGCCCACACGCCGGCACTCCTCCAACTCGGTGCGAAGGGCCACGAGATCCACCGGGTGCCGACCGGGGTCGCCCGCCACGTAGAGCGGACCTTCAAAGAGGATCCGCTCACGTTCGTCCTCCGCCAGCGCGGCCAGAACAGCCTTGCCGTGCGCACCCCACGTCAGCGGGAAGCGGTGCCCGACGTGGATGTTGATGCCGCTGCCCGTGGGAGGCTCGGAGCGGGCCACGACGAAGAAACGATCGTCGGATATGAGTCCCAGCAACGCCACCCCTCCGGTGGCCCGCACCAACTCGGCCAGGTATGGCGCCGATACATGCGACAGATCGTTCTGGTCGAGCAGCGCCCGGGAGAGGGTGAGCAGACCGGGCCCGAGCCGATAGTTCTTCGAGCGGTCGTTCCTGGTGACCAATCCCGCCGAGCGCAAAGTGTTGAGAATGGCCAGCCCCTTGCTCTTGTTGATGCCGACTTCCCGGCAGACCTCGGTGAGCGTGGCTGCGCCACCCGCGGTATGGGCGAGGGCGAACATGACACGCGTGGCCTGATCGACTGCAGGCACGCACTGAACATAGCCCCCCATAGTGCTCTGAGAACTCAGAGTGGATCCCCCTCCACCGAGTGTCCCCCGTTGCGGACGAGGCCGACATGGTTTTGCAGAGAAAACCTGGTTCGGCATATACGTCTCTCGGCCATTTGTATCCGACGGGGCATGGGTTGTCAAGGACACGCCCCGTTGCGCCCGCCTCTGTGGAGCCGAGCGCTCGACAACGGGCTGCATCACTCCGCCAGCCTCTCCGGATGAGCCAGGCAGTCGAGCAAGGCGGCCAGGAACTCGGCCGCCGGCGCGCCGTCGATGATCCGATGGTCGAAGGTGAGCGAGAGGCCCATCGTCGGCCTGACCTCGACGCGTCCGTCGACCACGACGACGTCGTCCACTACCCGGCCCACTCCCAGGATGGCCGCTTCCGGCGGATTGATGATGGGGCTGAACCAGTCGACCGAGCCGAAGCCGCTGAGGCTGGTCACCGTGAAGGTGCCGCCGGACACCTCCTCGGGCTGGAGCGTGTCTTCTCGG
Source organism: Actinomycetes bacterium (assembly GCA_021802965.1). GTDB lineage: Bacteria > Actinomycetota > Thermoleophilia > RBG-16-64-13 > RBG-16-64-13 > JAJZQZ01. Next base: position 14,101 of record JAJZQZ010000002.1, on the reverse strand, counting down.
GCTCGGCCGGCGAGGTCTTTGATGCGGCGCGAGATCTCCACCACCCCCAGACGGTCCACGTCGCGCACCACGGGCACGATCAGACCATCGGGGACGGCCACAGCCACCCCCACGTTCACCTCGCTCCAGACCATGATCCGGTCGTCGTGAAGGCTGGAGTTGATGCGAGGCGTCTTCTCGATCCCCAGTGCGACCGCCTTGACCACGGCGGCGGTGACCGACACCCGCTCCCCCTCGGGCCTGGTGGCGTTCATGGAGGCCACGAGCTCCAAGAGAGGGTGCACATCGGCCTTCACGTGATGGGTGACGGTGGGCGACGTGCCGTGGCTCGCGACCATGCGCTCGCCGATCGCGCGGCGCACTCCGTGGTAGGGCACCACCTCTCTGACCGGCCGCTCCGGCTCGGCCGGCGCCGCCGACGGGCCGGGGGCGGCAGCCCGGGCGGGGGCGGCGTAGACGTCCTCAGCCGCCCGCGTGACGTCCTCGATGGTGACCCGTCCCCCTGGGCCCGTGCCGCTGAGGTGGGTGATGTCGACGCCGACCTCGGCCGCCAGCTTGCGGGCGGCCGGAGTGGCGGCCACCCGGGAAGCCGGAGACGGCTGGCCGGCGGGCGACGCCGCTGCAGGCGCCCCTGCGCCGGCGGCGGCGTCGGCCGGCGCAGGGGCGACACCGCTGATCGAAGCGGCGGCCTCGGCCGCAAAGTCCCGCGTGAGCAAGGTCGAGACGTCCTCGCCTGACTGACCGACCACGCCGATCAGCGTGCCGACCGGCACCTCCTCGTCCTCATAGACCAGCACCTTCAGCAGGACGCCCGTCGCAGGCGATTCCAGCTGATAGGTGATCTTCTCGGTCATCACCTCGACGACGACCTCACCCTCGACCACAGGGTCACCTACAGCTGCGTTCCAGTGGGTGACCGTCCCTGTCTTCATGGTGAGGCCGAGCTTGGGCATCGTGATGATCGAAGCCATGTCCCCGCCTAGCCCAGGCTCAGGACGGCAGCGCGGATCTTGGCCGCGTCGGGCACGAAGGCCGCCTCCAGCACCGGACTGAAGGGTACCGGGGTGTCGGGAGCCGTGACCCGCTTGATCGGCGCGTCGAGCAGGTCGAAGCCCTCGTCGGCCACGATCGCCGCCACTTCGGCGCCGAACCCGGAGGTCTTGACCGCCTCGTGCACGATCACCAGTCGATGGGTGCGGCCCAGGGACTCGAGGATGGCGTCCTTGTCCAGAGGCACGAGGGTGCGGAGGTCCAGCACTTCGGCGGCCACGCCGTCGGCCGCCAGAAGGTCGGCGGCGGCGAGCGATTTCTGCACCATCGACGACCAGGACACGATGGTGACGTCGCTGCCCGCCCGCTTGATGTCGGCCTTGCCGATCGGCAGCACGTACTCGCCGTCGGGCACCTCGCCCTCGGTGGCGTAGAGGAGCTTGTGCTCCATGAACACCACGGGGTTATCGTCCCGCACCGCGGCCGCGATCAGGCCCTTGGCGTCGGCCGGGGTCGAGGGGGCGATCATCTTGAGTCCGGGCGTGTGGGTGACCCAGGCCTCGAGGGACTGCGAGTGCTGCGCCGCCGCCCCGATCCCCGCTCCGGATACGGTACGCACCACCAAGGGCACCTTCATCGTGCCCCCGAACATGTAGTGCATCTTGGCCGCCTGGTTGGCCAGCTCGTCGAGGATGATGCCGAGGAAGTCCATGAACATGATCTCCGCGACGGGCCGAAGGCCGGCCGCGGCCGCCCCGACCGCGTGCCCCATGATGGCCGTCTCGGATACGGGTGTGTCACGCACCCGGGTCGCGCCGAAACGCTCGTAGCACGCCCGGGTCACGCCGAAGGCGGGAAAGGTGGCCACATCCTCCCCTACGATGTACACGTCGGGGTCTCGCTCCATCTCCAAGATGAGGCCGTCGGCGATCGCCTGGCCGAAGTTGCGCACTGCCATAGTGGTCGCCCCTTAGTCGCTGTAGACGTCGGTGAGCAGGTCGGATAGGGCGGGCTGGGGGCTCGCCAACGCGAAGGCCACCGCCTCCTCGATCTCGGCGCGGATCTCGTCCTGGATGGCGAGGAGAGCGCCTTCGTCGGCCCAGCCCCGGGAAGCGAGCACCTTCGCACACAGGAGAAGAGGATCGCGAGCCAGCCATTCCGCGTGCTCCGCGGGGTCGCGGTAGAGGGCCTGGTCGCCGACGAAGTGCCCGTGATGGCGCCAGGTCTTGCACTCCACCATGGTGGGCCCTCCGCCCGCTCGGGCGCGCGCCACCGCCGTCGCCGTCGCCTCGTAGACCGCCTCGGCGTCGTTGCCGTCGACGACGATCCCCGGAAAGCCGTAGCCGGCCGCGCGTTCGGCCACGTCGCAGGGGCGCATGTGGTCGCGTTGGCAGAAGCCGACGCCGTACAGGTTGTTCTCGCAGATGAAGACCGCGGGGAGGTCCCAGATGGAGGCGAGGTTGAGAGCCTCGTGGAAAGTCCCGCGGTTGGAGGCCCCGTCGCCGAAGAAGGTGACCGACACGCGATCGCCGTCCTTGTATTGGCAGGCGAGCGCCGCTCCGACCCCGATGGGGATGCTGGCCCCCACGACCCCGTTCGCCCCCAGGATCCCAAGCTCGATGGCGGCGATGTGCATCGACCCGCCCTTGCCCTTGCAGTAGCCCGTGGCCCGCCCCAGGATCTCGGCCAGCATGAGGCGGACGTCGCCGCCCTTGGCGATCACATGGCCGTGTCCCCTGTGCGTGCTGGCGATCAGGTCGTCCGGCCGCAAGGTCGCCATGACCCCGGCGGCCACCGCCTCTTGTCCTGAGTAGAGGTGCAGGAAGCCGGGGAGGCCCCCCGCGAGGAAGAGGTCGTGGGCCCTGTTCTCGAACTCCCGGATCTTCACCATACAGCGATACATGTCGAGCAGCTGGTCTCGCTCCACTGCCATTCGTCGCCCCCTTCGCGTTCTCGCCTGCTCAGTTTCTGCCGATCGGGTGCCGCCGGCGGGCCGGGCTACACGACAGGTGTGCCTCCCATCGCCTCGAGGACGATGCCGTCCGGGTCGCGGTAGTAGAAGACCGTGGTCTCCCCGATCTCCTGGGGGACGCAGTGCAGCACGACCTCGCTCTCGCGGAGCCTCGCGTGGAGGCCCTCGATGTCGTCGGTGAGGAAGCAGACGTGGCAGGTACCCGTGTCGCTCGCCTTGCGATCGAGCAACGTCCGGCCGGTCGGTCGGTATTCGACCAGCTCGAGGAGATCGGTCCCGGCGGCCAGGTAGACCAGGCGCTGACTCGTATCGGGACAACCGGTGACGGCATCGGCCACCGGCCCCTCCATGCGCATCCCCTCGTCGTCGGTGTCGAAGATGGTCCGCAGGCCCAACAGGTCGCGATAGAAGCCGAGGGATCGGTCCATGTCGCTCACGGTGAAGCTCGTGTGGTGGATGGCATCGTCCCGGTCGGACGGACTCGCGCCGATCAACCGCCCTTGCATCGCTTCCAGGCCGACGCCGTCGGGGTCGCGGAAATAGAACAAGCGCATGTCGAGGACGTCCTGGGGAGAGCAGTGCACCCGAGCCCCGTGCTCGATCAGCCTGCGATAGAGTGAGTCGATATCGCTCGCGCGCAGGCCCACGTGCGCCGCCCCCGTGTCGCTCATCTGGTTGTCGTGCTGAGCCTTGCCCGCCGGGGTGTACTGGACGAACTCCAGCAGTCGACTCCCCAGCCTCATGAACGTGAGGCGCTGAGACGTGCCGGGGCATTGCGTGACGGTGTCGGCCAGGGGGCCTTCGAACTTCAACCCGAGAGCCTCCGAGTCCCACACGAGGTCGAACCCCAGGACCTCCCGGTAGAAGGCGTGGGAGCGGGCCGTGTCACTCACGGTTATGCTGGTGTGGTGTATGCCGGTCAGCACCGGTCTCCCCCTTTGCGTCGATCCCGTCGCATCATGCCGCGGCCTCGGGGCCGGCGGGCGCCGCTTCCAAGGCGCTGATCAGCAGGTACAAGGCCTCCGTCGCCGGCACCGTCATCCCCAGCGCCTCCGCTTCGCGGACGACCGCCCCGTTCAGGGCTTCGATCTCGGTGCGGCGTCCGGCCAGCATGTCCTGCAGCATGGAGGGCTTGTGCTCCCGGTGGCCGGCCAGCGCCGATGTCACCGTCTCGAGGACGGCCTCGGTGTCGGCGGCGATCCCCTTGGCCCGGGCCACCCCGGTCACCTCCCGCACCACCAGCTCGGCAAGCCGGCGGGCGTGAGGCGAGTCGGCCATGCGGCCGACGGGGAAACGAGTCACGGCGGCCACCGTGTTCAGGCCGGCGTTGAAAGCGGCCTTCTCCCAGATGGCCACCTGCACGTCGGGCACGATATGGCAGTCGAATCCCGCTTCGTCCAGCGCGTCGCGCAGCTCGTGCAGGCGCCCGGTGAGGGCGCCGTCGGCGGACATGATCTTGGTCTGTCCACCCCCCCGGGTGTGGATCCGGCCCGGCGATACGAGGTCGGCCGGGAAGGTGGTGACGCCCACGACGATGCGCTCCCGAGGGGCGAACGCCTCCATCAACTCGACGTTGCCAAGGCCGTTCTGCAGGCTCACCAGGGTCGTTTCGGGGCCGAGGAAGGGACGCGCCGACTCCAGGGCGGACGAGGTGTGCGTGGTCTTGGTGAAGACAAAGAGCGCCTCGGGTGCCTGCGTGACCTCCGAGGCGTAGGCCGCTCGTATGGGCACGACCACCTCTTCCCCGCCCATCTCGATGACAAGGCCATCCCGGTCGATCGCCTCGATCTGGCGCGCGGACACGTCGACCAGGGTGACGTCGTGGCCGGCACGGTGGAGCAGGCCCCCGTACAGACAACCCATAGCGCCTGCGCCGACGACCACGATGCGCATCTTTCTCACACCCCCGCTTCGTCGATGGCAAGAACAGACTCCACCAGCCGTCGCACCTTATCGGCGACGGCGTGGAACCGCTCGCTCTGCAACGGGGTGAGCTCGAGCTCGACGATCTGCTCGGCACCGGCCGGGCCCAGACGCACAGGGACTCCCAGACTCACGCCCGACACCCCGTACTGCCCGTCGAGTCCGGTGGAGCAGGGAAGGGGCGCGTCGGCGCCCGCAAGGACGGACTCGATGACGCTCGCGATCCCCACCGCCGAGGTCCACCCGCTCGTGCGCCCGCTCTGCAGCCCCTGGTAGGTCGCGAACCAGCTGCGGATGGACTGGTCGACGGCCCTCTGCTGGTCCTGCGACAGACGCACCGGCCGACCGGCCACGGTCACCCGATCGAAGAGAGGGATCTGGCCCTCGCCGTGCTCGCCCACCACGATGCCGTCGACGGTGCCCACCGACACGCCGAGGGTCCGGGCGAGGGCCCAGCGGAAGCGCAGCGTGTCGTTCCACGAGTAACCCAGAAACCGCCGCTTCTCCATGCCCGTGAAGAGGGGCAGCACGCTGGTGAACACGTCCACCGGGTTGGTGGCCACCAGCACGACGGCTCGGGGGCTGTGGGCGGCGATGTGCCTCGCCGCCTCGCGCACGATCTGCAGGTTGCCCGTCAGGTACTCGTCTCGCGAGGCCACGTTCCGTTCGGGCAGGCTCGCCGAGAGCACCACCGCGTCGGCGCCGGACAGCTCGGCCCAATCGCCCGCGCGGACGGTCGTGGCGCTTTCAGGCGAAACCGCCTGGTCCAGGTCCATGGCGTGACTGCGGGCCATGTTGTCCCGCGCGTCGATGAGGACGATCTCCGCCGCCGCCCCGCTTCGGGCCAGACAGAACGCCGCCGAGGAACCGACCGTGCCCCCGCCTCCGATGAACGCCACCTTGGTCACGCCGGCCGCCCTACTTTCCAGCGCGGGCCTTCAGGTTGCGGCCGTAGAGATCCACGGCCTTCATGGCGTTCAGGATCACGACGTGGTCGTAGTATCGGCCCAGGTCGTCGGGCTGCGCGGAGGCCCCGCACATGGAGCTGATGAGCACGACGTCCCGGGCCGCGGCCAGGGCCACTTTCTCCAGGACCTCGTCGGAGGTGTCCTTGAGCGTCAGGTCGGCGAAGGTGGTGGGCAGGCCCACGTCGAGGCAGAGGCCGAAGACGGCGTCGAGGAACTCGGGCGGACGGCTCTCGAGCATGAGCTGCGTCAGCGCGCCGAAGGCCACCACCTCGCCGTGGAATCGGGGCGACTCGAAGTACTCGGCCACGTGGTAGAAGCCATGGCCCACCGCGTGCGAGCCGGAGATGCCCCCACTCTCGAACCCGAGCCCACTGAGCAGGATGTTGGCTTCGATGATCGCGTCCATCGCCGGGCCCGCGATCCCGGCCTCGGATTCCAAGCGGGCCTGGGCGCCGTAGGTCATCAGGAGGTCGAAGCACAGTCGAGCCAACGCCTGGGCGGCGCGGGTGCTGCGGGCCTGGGTCACCACGGCGCGCGACCCCGTGCGGAAGCACATGTCGGCCTCGAAGTAGGTGGCGAGAGCGTCGCCCATCCCGGCCACGAGCAGCCGGGTCGGCGAACCGGCGATGACGGTGGTATCCACGAAGACCATGGTCGGGCTCGTGGGGAAGATCATGGTGGCCTCGACCACGTGGTTCTCGGTATAGATCAGGGAGACCGCCGAGGTGGAGGCGTCGCTGGCGGCGACCGTGGGCACGTTGATGCAGGCCACGCCGGCGCCCAGGTCGGGGATCAGCTCGGGCGGCGACTTCTCCACGTTGAGGGCGGATTTAGTGGCGGCGGCACGACCCGTATCGAGGGTCTTGCCGCCGCCACAGCTGACGATGGCGTCGTGACCGCCGGCCAGGCAGGCGTCACGCACCCGGGCGATCTCGGCCCGAGTGCACTCTCCCTGGAAGTCCATGAACGCGTAGGGGATACCCAGGCTGTCCAGGCCCTCCCGTACGGCGGGGCCCACCGCCTTCTTCGCGCTCGGAGAGGCCAGGATGAGCGGGTTCTTCAGTCCGAGGGCCTGTAGTTGGCCGCCAAGCTCGTAAAGGGCCCCCGGGCCCTGCACGTACCTCGAAGGCGCCAGCATGACTGCGAGTGGCATCTCACTTCCCCCCGTATCGTTCTCCGAAACCGCCGTCTCGACGGCTACGCAAAGCCGCGGCCATCGACTGCTACGCCAGCTGCATCCCCCCGTCGATCAAGTAGCCGCCCCCGGTGCAGAAGGCGCTGGCGTCGGAGGCGAGCCACAGCATCAGCTCGGCCACCTCTTCCGCCGTGCCGTACCGCTTGAGGAGGGAGTCTCCCTGCAGCGCGGCAGCGCCCTTGGCGGGGTCGTCGGGCGAGAAGGTCCGCTCGAGCTGGTGGATCATCGGCGTCTCTATGGCGCCGGGCAGCACCGCATTCGCCCGGATACCGCTCGCCCCCCACTCCACCGCCGTGGTCCTCATGATACCGAGGACGGCGTGCTTCGTGGCCGCGTAGGCGACGTTGCCCGGCTTGCCGCCCGTCCCCCCGGCGGAGGAGCTGAAGACGATGCTCCCTCCACCGCGTCGAACCAGGTGCGGGATGGCGGCCTTCGTGGTGATGAAGACCGAGGTCAAGTTGGTCTCGATCACCCGCCTGAAGATGTCGAGGGGATACACGTCCATGGTGGCCACCGTGCCCCAGATGCCCGCGTTGGGCAGGAGTATGTCGATGCCCCCGTAGCGCTCCACCGCGGCCTCCATGAGCCGGTCGACCTGGTCGGGGTCGGTGAGGTCGGCGGCGAAGGCGCTCGTGCGCCCGCTCGCCGCCGCGACCGCCTCATCCAGACGCCCGGCGTCGAGGTCCACGGCCAAGACCGCCGCCCCCTCCCGGGCGAAGAGCTTCGTCGCCGCCAAGCCGATACCCGAAGCGGCCCCGGTGATGACCGCGACCTTGCCGTCCAACCTGCCCATATGCTCCCCCTTCGGCGACGCCACACCGGGCGCCTATCCGCGCAGCACGCGCAACACCTCATGGACGTTCTCCGCCGGCGCCCCTCGGGGCAAGGTGCCACAGGCCAGCAGCCCCCGCTGCCGCTCACCCGACGCGTACCAGGCCGACACGACCGGCTCGAGCTCTCCCGGCGGCCGGCTGAAGAACGACGGCGGAAAGCCCACGGCCACGCAGGCGGTGTCCCCCCCGAGTCCGGCCACCTCGGCGGGGGCGTATCCGCCTCCCACCAGCAGCCCGCCGGCGCCCAGCCGCAGTAGATCCTGGACCCGCTCGAGGTCGGCGACCTCGGTCTCCAGGAGCAGGAGCGCGTCGAAGAAGTCGGCCACGTTCCACAACGGGCGCAGGATGTTGCCGATCCACTGATAGTGCTCTTTCTTCAAGCTGCCCACCAGCGGGTCGTTGACCACGAGCTGACCGGTGCCGATCTCCAGGCACTCCTTGGCGATATGCATGGTCACCTTGGCCGCGCCCTCGACGATCTGGCGGGCACGCTCCGGGGCGTCGTCCAGGTCGACCAGGAACTCCGGCCCCCGCAGCAGGTGAGCCAGGGTCGCCGGACCGGTGACCGCCGGTATCACGGCGACGTCGCGGCCGATCACAGCCATGAGGCGGCGGGTGACCTCCAGCATCACGCCGACCCGACCGCGGGTGTCCATGCCCGCGGTCTCGATCGCCGCCCCGGCCGCCTCGCCCGCCAGAGGGTGACTGACCACCACCGGCTCGTCGTCCTCCCAGGCGACCGCACAGCCCAGAGCCTCGGCCTCCATGGTCGGGTCGGCGGGAAGCACGATGCCGTCCACACCGAAGAGCCTCAGGGCGCTCTGCACGGCGTTCGCCAGGAGAGTGGGGTCGGCCGACGCCTGTTGGTACGTCAGCTGCTGCAGGCGCGCGGAATAGCGACCCGCGTGCAGGATGATGGGCATGCGGTCGACCGACGCCCCCTCGAAGAAGCGCCGGACGCGATCGCGCGATGTCATCACCGTCGCCACGAGCCTCCCTCCTTCGATCCGGTCTTGAGACTCGCCCCTATGGGTTCGGCCAATCGCCGTATCGTTTGATGATCTCGTCCGCCGGTCGCTTCTGCAGCCATTCCTTCTCGAAGTCGTCGTACGGGCGTCCCCGCTTCTTCCGGGCCTCACGCTCCTCGGCGCGCGCCTTCGCCGTCGCGTCGTGATCGACGCGCAGGGTCTCCGGGTCGTAGACCACCCGGTATACGTTCCACGCCGTCCAGTCCGTCGTGACCCGGGAGCGCAGGTCATCGACCACCAGCTGCGGGTCGCGCTCGAGGACGTCGCCGTAGCTGGTGCCCCCCAAGGACGGCATCAGCATGATGTCGTCGCCCGGGATGGGCCGGAAGGGCCGGATCATACTCTCGATGGCGTAGTCGCCCTCCACCGCCCGCTTGTCGAGGACCTCGAAGACGTCGTAGGGGATCGTGTCGCTCGACTCGGCCATGAGCTGCTTGAGGTCGCTGTGGGTGACCTGGACCGCCACCGGCGTCATGGCCGCGTATCCTCCGAACAGGCCCTTCTCCGGCGGGAACTTGTTGCCGCCCTGCGACGAGCCGCAGACCAGCCAGGGCACGTTGTGCGGCACGTAGCCGATCATGACCCCCGTGCCGCCCCGGTACTTGCCCATGCCGTGGTTGTCGGGCATGTGGCGATTGCGGAAGAGGTAGAACCACGGGAGCTGCAACTCGGTGAACTCGGCGTCCTGCAGGAAGCCGGTGGGGCAGAAGGAGAAACCCGCGGCGTTCTCGCCGTCGTGGTCCTGACGGGCACCGGCGCCCTGAGTGTTCAGCGCGTCGGACGCCAGGCCGGCCACGGGCAACCCATACTGGTTCAAGCCGCCGTACATGAAGGGCGGCGACGGGGTCCCCCACATGCCTGCCGCTCTGTCGCGCCAGCGGCTGTCGAAGATCATCTTGGCGAAGCAGGAGGGGATGGCGTAGAAGGAGAGGAAGCCGGCCGTGAGCACGCCGCAGGCGCAGGCGGCGTCGGCGCTCGCGTCGAGCAGCGAGCCGGCGGTGAACTCGTAGTCGAACGGGGTCATGGCGCCGGCGGTCGGGGGCAGGTCGGAGAAGAGGAACTGATAGATGTACATGGCCGAGCCGGCGATGACCACGTGCTTGTACGTGTTGAAGGGTCCGTCGGGCGTCTCGGGCGAGGTACCCGAGAAGTCCATGACGATGTGGTCGCCCTTCTTGGTGAGAGTCAACTTCATGCGCACCAGCCCGTAGTCGGCCCCGACGGCGTCCAGGAACATGACCGTGCGGTAGGTGCCGTCGTTCAGCTCGCGCACCATGGCCTTGCCGGCCTCGGTGGCCACGTCGATGTTCTTGCGCATGAGGCCGATGAAGAAGTCGACCCCCTTGCGACCGATGACGTCCTCCCTGACGCGCTTGATCATGCGCTCGCAGGCGGCTGCCCGGGCCTTCAGGTCGATGGTGTGCATGCGCGGGTCGCGGACCTGATTGGCCATCATGTCGACCAGGTCCTTCTTCAGCTGGTAGTTCTCGCCCACCTTGATGGGGATCCAGTGCATGCCCTCGTCGTAGCGGGTCTTGGCCGCCACCGACATGCCTCCGGGGTCGACCGCGCCGGTCTCGCCCTCGTGGAGGGCGGCCAGGGTCCAGCCGACCAGCTCGTCCTCGTGGAAGATGGGCATGACCACGATCATGTCCGGATTGTGGATGCCGCCGAAGGTGGCCTCGTTGACGAAGTAGATGTCCCCGTCGCGCACGCCCACCGTGGGCTCGCTCAGATAGGTCTGCATGATGTACTTGATCGGGATCTGCCCGGTCACCAGGTGCAGGTAGATGCTGACGTCGCAGGCGGCCAGGTCTCCCTGGGCCGTGTAGATGCCCAGAGCCACGTCGCCCGACTGGAGCATCTGCGCGGCGCCCATGCGCACGAAGATCTGCCGCGCTTCCGCGCAGATGAGATCGAGCTTGCGCGCGTAGATCTCGAAATCGGCCGCTTCGACCAGGTCCACGCAGGCCAGCTCACGCTCGGTCGGCGCAGCCGGTTTCCACATGGCGGCCGTATCTAGCTTCATGCCCATGTGGCCCCCTTATGCGTCTTCGATGTTGCCGTTGAGGAACTCGTCTATGCGGAACACCTTCCCGGCCGGCACCACGTACGTCGTATCCTCGGCTTCGATGACCGCCGGCCCCACGACGATGTTGCCGGCCCGCAGCGCGTTCCGCTCGAAGATCGGCGTGTCCCGCGCACCCTCCTCCCACCAGACCTGGCGCGACCCCTTGCGGGCAGCGCTCGGGTCGGCCCCTTCCAGCGCGAGCTTCGGGAAGCGGTACTTCTCGATGGGCACGATCGCCTTCAGGATGAAGGTGTCGACCTCGACTCCACCCTCAGGGTAGGCCGCCATGGCGCTGTACACCGTGCTGTACTCGCTGGTGTGCATGTCCATGATCGACTTGATGTCGTCCGGGCCGCCCACCTTCACCCGCGGCGACGACACCCGGGCGGAGTTAAGCTGGGTGCCGTAGCGCATCTCGAGCTCCAGGCTCCAGATGATCCGCGAGGCGTCGAAGCCTTCGCCCTGCATGTCGCGGATCGCCACCCGTTGCAGCTCCTCGACAGCCCCGTTGAAGAGGTCGTAGTCGTCGAGCATGCTGCCCGTCTTCGGGTCGAACAGGATCATGTGCTTGGAAAGCTCGTACTGGTGCAGTACATCCATGGTCGAGGCGCCGAAGGCGCAGAACACCGAGGCGAAGGGGAACGTGACCGTCTTCTGCACGCCCACGTAGCCGGCATAGCCACAGCAGTGGGTCGGGCCCGCGCCGCCGTAGGAGAAGAGCACGAACTCCCGGGGGTCGAAGCCTTTGAGGGCGGTCTCCTTGAAGATCTCGTTGCCCATGTTGCCGTCGACGATGCGCTTGATGCGCAGGGCGGCATCCTCGACCTCGATGCTTAGGGGCTCGGCGATGTGCTCCCGGATGGCCGCGAACGAGCGCTCCTTGTTCAGGCGGTTGCGCCCGCCCAGGTAGTAGTCGGGGTTGATGTAGCCGAGCACGATGTCGGCGTCGGTGACCGTCGGCTCGGTGCCGCCCATGTCGAAGGCCGCCGGGCCGGGCAGGGAGCCGGCACTCTGGGGGCCGATCTGGATGGTGCGGTAGGTGGGGTGGATCCAGGCGATGGAACCGCCGCCCGCGCCGATGGCCTTGGTCTCGATCATGGAGATGTTGACGCGCCAGCGGTCGATGATGGGGTCGAACTGGTAGAAGCGGACGCCCCCCTTCGCCATGACGCCGATGTCGAAGCTCGTGCCACCCATGTCCGACACGATCACGTTCTCGTAGTCGTAGAGGCTCCGGGCCAGGTGGGCGGCGCCCAAAAGACCCGCCACGGGCCCGGCGTTGTGCGTGGCCACCGCCGCGGTGCGAGAGGTCTTGGCTGTGCCCCCCGTGTTGTGGACGATCAGCACGGGCTTCTGGAACCCCTCGTCGCGCAGGTCCTCGGCGAGGGCGGTGAGCTCCTCCTTCATCTCCCCGTGCAGGTAGCCGTTCAGGATGGTGGTCATGGTGCGGGCGTACTCGCCGAGCTTGGGCGCCACCTCGCTGGAGAGCATGATGGGGGCGTTGCCCAGGTAGACGTCGGGGTACTCCTCCCGGATGATCTGCTTGACCATCTGCTCGTGCGCCGGATTGAGGAACGACCAGAGCAGCGAGACGATGAAGCCCCGGCAGCCGTTGTCGACCAGGTACTGCACCTTCTCGAGCACGTCCTCCCGTTTGAGGGGGATGACGGCGTTGCCGAAGCAGTCGACGCGTTCCCGGAGACCCACGGTCATCTCCACGGGGATGAGCGGAGCGGGCTTGCGCATGCCCACCACGTTGCGCTGCTCTTCGTTCGTGAGCCCGTGGGCCCACTGGCTGCCCTGGCCGATGTAGATGGTGTCCTCGTGGCCCATGGTGGTGAGGAGGCCCAGCTTGGGACCCTTGCGCTCCACGAGGGAGTTGGTGGCGATGGTCGTGCTGTACCGCAGGGTGTCGGTCTGGTCGAGGACCTCGTGCAGGGAGACCCCGAGCTTGCCCGCGCACTCCTTCAGCACCCGCTTGAAGCCGAGGCTCAGGTTGTGCCGGGTGGTCAGGCTCTTGCCCGTGACCGTGCGGTCGTCCCAGACCACGAAGCAGTCGGTGAAGGTGCCGCCGATGTCGATGTCGATGGACTTGGACATCAGCCCTCACCTCCCCCGGCCAGCGTGCACGAGTCGCCACCGGCGCAGTCGGCGCCCGCCGAGCCCGCCGCTGTGGCGCCGGCCCCCAGGTACTTCTGCTTCAGCGAGTCGATGTCGAGCTCGATGTCGTGGGTGATCGGGTGTCCCGGGGGCAGGTACTCGGTCTCGATCATCCCTCCGCATCCCGGGCAGTAGAACTCGAGGAGGCGGCACCACTCCGGGTCGGGGGCGAAGGTGAAGGTGCCCTCGATGTGGGGGTTGTGCACCTCGCGCGGGTCGCGCTCCGCCACCAGACAGCCCCGCTTGTAGGGCTGGCGGGCCGAGATGAGCACCTCGCCGCAGGTGTGGCAGCACCACATCTCGGACTCGAGGTCGATATCGAGGTACTCGGTGATCTGCCGCTTCACGCCTCCCCCCTTCGCTGAAGGCTGCTGAAAAGTGACGCTTTGCCGCCAGGGCGCGATGGGCGAGTGCGAGAGAAGGACGCAGGGAGCGCGCGTAGCAGCGCTACGTGTGCGACCGAGGACGCCCTATCGCGCCGTCCAGCACGTTCTGGTGAGCCAAGGCTTTGCATTTCAGCAGCCTCCTAAGCCACTTGGATGATGCCGTTGCGGTACTCGTCCACCGTCAGGCTGCCCCCGGCAGGCAGGACGTAAGTCGTGCTGTCTGACTCGATGATGGCCGGTCCCCCGACCACGTTGCCGGACTGCAGCTTCTCGTAGTCGTAGACCGGCGTGCTCTTGAAGCCACCCGGCCAGTAGGCGTCTCGGTGCGTCTTCAGGGCGCCTGCCGGGTCCGGGTCACCGAGGGGGGTGGCCGGAGGTTCCCAATGGGGCACAGAGCCCCGGGCGCGGAGCAGGAACGTGTCGATCTGCACGCCTCCCCCGCCGCTCGTGGCCGCGTCGCAGAGCATGCGCAACTCGGCCTCTCCGGCCAGCTCGATCGACGGCGAGCGCAGCAGCCGGGTGGAGCCGTCCCCGGTCTCGACGATCAAGTCGAGATCGAAGACCACCTCCTCCGG